>JAEEZC010000202.1 GCA_016288465.1 Verrucomicrobiota bacterium
ATATCGCATAGTCGACCGTCATGCCCGCAAGAAGGAAGCCGGCCAGAAGGTGGAAGAGGTTTATCTTCTCGCCAAGAAGCGAGACGAAGCCCGCCGCCGACGCAAGGGAGAACAGCGATGGCACGAACATGCCGACGGCACGGCGCCTGAAGAACGCCACGAGCGCAAGAAGCATCAGCGGAAGCGCCGCGGCAAGGCGAAGCTCGGTGCGGCGCGTCCACTCCGACATCGTGCGCGCAAGCCGCTCGGCCGGCGGACGGCAGAACGAGACGGCGCGCGGCAGCTCGCCCTCTGCAGGAGCGGACGGAACGGCGTACTCCCTCTCGCGTCCCTTCGCAGGCGGCGCAATTCTCCCGATGCCCAGCTTGTCCGCGAGCGCGGCGCCGTGTTCGGCGAAGAGACGGGCCACGTCCGCGGCGACGACGTCGCGCTCAAACACGAGGAACCCCCTGTCTGAGCCGGCCGCTCCGCCGATCTCGGCTATGGCGCGCTCTGCCTCGGCAAGTTCGGCCGGCGGACGATAAAGCGCCGCGAGGTCCGTGCCGACCTCTGCGCGGAAAAGCCCGATCCCTGCCGCCACCGCCACGACTGCGCACAGAGCGCGGCAGACGATGCGGAGCCTTCCGCCGCCTTGCGCAGGCCCGGACGCGACGGCGGATCCGTCCGGATGGCACACGAGCACGAACACAAGCGCGGCGGCAAGCCCTGCGCCGAGAAAGGCCGCGGCCTGGCGAAGGACAGGCAGGCCCGAGAGAGCAAGCGGCAGAAGCGCGATCTCGGTCGTTAGACACGAGACCGCTAGCTCGCGACCAACACCACGGCCCATCAGACGATGGAACGAGTAGTCGACCGTAAGCCCGAGAACAGTCGTGCCGAAGACAAGCGCCATGACGTGCACCTCGCGGAACAGCGCCACGAGGACGAGCCCGCCTGCAAGGGCGGCGACGGCAAGAGTGGAAGCGACGACGGCCAGCGGACGGAGTCCGCGCAGGACGAAGGCGGCGAGGGCCGCGATGAAGACGAGCGAAAACGCGCTGAGGGCGTCAACCTGGCGACGGCAATTGCCGGCCGCGACCGCGGTGTGCATCGGAACGCCGCATGCGACAGCGGTGACGCCTTCGCCGCACGACCTGGCGAGAACCGGCAGAAGAGCCTCGCGCAGCTCAACGAGCCTGCCCGTGCCCGAGCCTTGCGCGACGCGAAGCGGCAGCATGAAGCGGAACTTGCCCCTGCCGTCGTCACCGGAGAGAATCGGGTGCGAGCCTGCGCCTTCCTCAAGAGCCCATCCGCCCTGGCCGGAAAACAGCGACCTCACGTAGCCGTCGGCAAGCAGAAACGGGTCCTCCGACACCGGAAAGAAGGGCGGCAGCGGCGACGACACGTGCCGTCTCAGCGCGCGCCTTGCGATCTTCGCGCGCCCTTCCGCCGTCTCAAGCAGGCGCACGTCGTCGAGGGATGCGAGCCCGTACCGGTCCGACGCGAGCGCGTCAAGCGGATCGTCGGCGCGAGCAAGGAACTCCTCGGGCAGATTCTTCGCGACGGTCTCGGCCGTCGCCCTTGCGGCTTCGCGGTCCGAGGACGAGACAAGGACCGGGACAAGGTCGGCCGAAGCCTCCCGCACCGATTCGGGAATCGCCCGCGCCCCTTCGCCTGCAAGGTCGTAGAGGGACGTGCGCAGCTCCACGGGCCGCGCCAGCAGCATCGCCGCACAGGCCGCGGCTAGGACAAGCGGCACGGTCGCGAGGGCGACGGTACGTCTACTTGGCACTTGAAGACTCCCTGAACCTTACCACCGACACACCGGAAGGCGAGGCCAGCACCACGTTTGTCGGAAGCGCCGCGCCGGAAATCTCCACCTCCGTGACGAGCCGCCTCATCGCTCGGGACTCGGGCTTTACGGTCATCCGCCAGCCTCCGTCCGGAAACTCCGACAGGTTCGTGCTGAAGACGCCAGAGAACGCATTGGTGTCGCCGCCTGCGAAAGCGTCGACGGCGCGGCGCACCTCGGCATACCGCGGCAGCTGCGCTAGCGGCTTCACTACCACGCCGTCGTCGTCGGAGAGAACCATCGAGTCGGGCGTCATCTCCACGGACGACTCGAACGGCTCCTTCACGTGCCAGACGATGCCTTTGTCCTTTTCGCAGCGCACGGTTCCCGAAGACACGAGGACCTTTCCGGAGCCGCCGATGCGCCGCTCCATCGTCCATTCGGCGCTCGAGTCGAGGGCCTTCTGCATCGCGGCCACGGCCGTGGACGCGACAAGCGCTGCGACAACGGCGTTCACGGCGACGCGGCCTCCACTATCCCCGAAGACGCCGGACCGCCGCCTATCGCGAGTTCGAAGCCGAAAGCGCCGGCCCCGCGCCTCGTGACCGAAAGCCTCGCCTCGCAACCCGGCAGCACCAGGCGCTGGAACTTGAGGCGCCTGTACACGGCAGCGTCCGGAAAGTCGGGGAAAGCCTGCTTCGCGAAACGGCGGAGGAAGTACAGCTGGGCGACGCCAGGCAAAATCGGCTGACACGGGAAATGCCCCTTGAAGCATTCGCAGTCAGGAGGAAAGACCAGCGCGGCCTCAAGCCTGTCCTGCGAGGCGGACCACGACAGGACCGCCGGCTCCCTGCACCAGCTCGAGAGCGCCTCGCGCGTCGCCGCAACCGTAGTCTTGCCGCGGGCATCCACCGGAATCTCCCGCACGAAGCGCATGCGCCGCGGAAACGCCAGCTCGCCAAGCCGAGGCAGAACATCGCGCCGGATTCTCCCCGCGAGCGCGGCATGCGTTCCTGAAGCGAGCTCTCGGGCTCCTTCGGCGGACGGCACGATCAGCGCGCCAAGGCGAGGGACGTCGCCGCCGCAGGATTCGACGCGAGCCGCGGCAACGCACGGATGCGCCTCCAGCGCCGCCTCCACTGAAGGAAGCGACACGAAGCTCTCGAGTATCTTCACGCGGCGGTCGAGCCTGCCAAGAAGCCGGAAGCGCCGCGGCGAGTCGAAGGCCGCCGCGTCAGACATGACGATCGGCCTCGAAGCCGCGTAAGGAGAGTCCACCACCAGCGCGCCGTCGTCGCCAAGCCACGCCTTCACGCCAAGGTGAAGATTGCACAGCTCTCCTTCGGTGCGCCTGCGCCATGCGACCGTGCCGGCTTCGGTCGAGCCGTATATCTCGAGCGGGCACACGCCGATCACCTCGAGCACCGCAAGCGCAGTCTCGCCGCGAAGCGCGCCACCGGAGACGACGACGGCCTGGACGCGACCGCGAAGAGCCGCGAAGTCGGGGTGGGTGTGCGCCTTCTCCAGAAAGGACGGCGTCGTGACCAGGACGACTCTGCCGTGCCTTTCGGCCGCGGCGGCAAGCCCTTCGACGGAGACCACGGTCGCAGGGTCGCTGGCGCATCCTGCCGCCGCAGGCGCGCGCTCGCGCCAGAGTTGCCCGAGCATGTGCTCCGTACTGGCCGTCGACACGACCGTCGGCCGTCCGCTCCAGACTTCGGGGAACGCCTCAACCAGCGACGCCGCGTCC
>JAEEZC010000203.1 GCA_016288465.1 Verrucomicrobiota bacterium
GCGAAGACCCGGAAAACGGCATTCTTACAACCTACCCCTACTCGCAGTCCGCGACGAGCTTCGCCGGTCCAGTCACGCTCGACCCCGGCGACGGCAACACCAACATTCTCGGACGTCTTTGGATCGGCCAGCCCACCGTCATCGCCAGCGGCACGACGCTCCTTATGAACACGAACGCACTCTCGACGAGCATTAGCGGCGCCACGGCGGATGACGAAGAATACGGGACGAACGCCGGCTCGCCGCTGAACATCTCCGGCGGCGGACGGCTTGCCGTGACGGGCGGCGAGCTGCGTGCGGCTGGGAGTCGCCCCATCAGCCAGAGCGCAAGCCTCACAATTTCCGGCGGGTTGGTAGATTTCGACGGGCATCAGATTCTCCATGCCAATGCTGAGAGTTGGATGCCTGGCGGTGACAGTTCCGTCCCCGCCATTACTACAGTTAGGGATGGTGGTCGTTTGTACGCAAGCATGATTCGCATGGCTGGCGCAGGAAACAGGACTGATGCCTCCAAATCAGTGCTGAACATCGAGACCGGCGGCCTCGTCCGCGTCAAGGGGAGCCTTTACATAGCAGAAAGCCAGCCGGACTACGCGGCGACGGTGAACTTCAACGGTGGCATGTTGGAGTGGGCAAAGCCGCACAATTCCTGGGAAGACTGCCCATTTGGAAACGACAACACCGCAACGAGGGACAATATTGCATATAACGTGTTGGTGGGAGGCATGAACATTACCAATGACGTCGAGATGTGGTTCTACCCCGCCATTAAGAGCGGCGTGGGCGCAGGCGAGACGGACGGAGGTCTCACGAAGTGGGGACAATCCACCTTTGCGCTCATGAATACCGGCAACACCTTCAACGGGCCTGTCACCGTTATGCAGGGCACGGTGTCTATCGGTGCGGACGGGGCCATCCCCGCCACCGGCACAGTACGTGTGAACAGCGGTGCACGGTTCGCTCTGAACAACAAAAGTCAATCGCTAGCTCGCATCGAGGGCAGTGGAACGTTCGCGGGCGTGAATCCCACGACATCCTCGCCTCTCTTGTCTGTCACATCGGCCATTGCGCCTGGCATGGGCGAGGACTCGCTCGGCACCCTGACATTGGATGGTGCATGCAACATTGCAGACGACACGGCGCTGGAAGTGGATGTCGCTGTTGACGGCACAAGCGACTGTTTCAGCTATCCGGCACAACTCGACCTCTCGAAGATGACGCTTCACGTCAACGACGTCACGAAGTTGAACAACACTAACAAGTACATAATCGCCACATTGCCAAATGGCATTGTGAACGGTTTGTCGTTCAAGTCCACCAATCTGCCTGGCAATTGGGAGGTGCACTACTACGCCAGGTCGCATGAACTGAAACTTGTTCCCTTGAACGGGACGATCTTAATCATCAGATGAAAATTGGCGTCGTGCTTCTGTCGATCGTCGTCGCCGGAACACTGGCGTCGGCACAGCCGCTAGACGGGCTGTGGGGCGTTAACTACTACGCGCCGTTTGCGCTCGACTACAATGAGCTTGCGCGGCGTGGCGTGGATCACAAGTCGGCGATACGCAACGACGTGGTGCATTTCCGCCGCCTTGGCCTCGACCTTCTGCGCGTACACTGTTTCGACAGGCAGATTTCGCGCCGCGACGGTTCGCTGGCCGACACCGTTCATCTGGATTTACTTGACTATCTAGTGTCGGTCGCGGCATCAAACGGAATCAAGACAGTTCTCACGCCGATTGCATGGTATGGGTGGAGTCCAATGGACGATGTTGCGAAGGAGGGGTTCTCCAACATCGCGACGATGCAGGACTTCACGTCTCGCCGTGATCTGTGGGGACTTCAGGCGAAATTCCTTTCCGAGTTCGCTGCCCACACGAACCGCTACACTGGGCTGGCCTACGGCAGTGATCCGGCCGTCGTCGCCTTTGAGTGCGTGAACGAGCCGATGTACCCCGACGGCTGGCCACAGACGAATGTGACAGCCTACATCGACATGCTTGTGGATACCCTGCGGCGCGGCGGCGCAAGGCAACCGATCTTCTACAACTCGTTCAATGGCTACAACGAGGCGGCGGGATTGTCAAAAGCCGATGGCGTATCGTGCTCGGCCTATCCGATCGGTCTGCTCGCTGGTCGTCCGCTAGTCGGTCCGCAGCTTTCGAAGATACGCGAATCGACGTTGAAGCCTGACGCGCACATTGCCGGGAAGCGACGCATGGCCTATGAGTTCGACGCCGCTGATACGCTCGACTCGTATCTCTATCCGGCGATTGCGAAGATGCTGCGCGGAGAAGGAGTTGAGTTGGCGGCGCAGTTCCAGTACGATCCGCTCGCGCTCGCTGACGAGAACCGCAACTGGCACACGCACTACATGAACCTCGTTTATACTCCAAAGAAAGCGTTGTCGCTCCTTATTGCCGGACGCGCCTTCAAGTCTGTTCAGCGTGGCGTTCCGTATGCGCCGGATGCGAAGAGCATCTCGTTTCCTCTGTTTCTTGTCGACGCAGAACACGATCTCTCTGAGATGGTGTCCGAAACTGAATACTTCTACTCTAACAATCCCGTCACTCCGCCGCCGAATCCCGCCTCTCTGCGACGCGTGTACGGATGCGGACGGTCGTCGGTTGCCGCGTCCGACGGTTCGGGCGCATATTTTCTCGACAAAGTAGAACTCGGCATGTGGCGACTTCAGATATATCCGAACGTCATCACAGTTGCAAATCCGTTTTCCGGCTCTGCGGGTGTGAAGACCGCGCTTGTCCCCGGCGATGCTTCCATTTGCGTGCGGTTGCCAGACCTCGGCGGCGAGTTCACGGCGAGGGGCTCTTCAGGAGGATCGGTCGTTGCCAAGGCGGAAAATGGCAGAGTCGTGCTGCCGCCGGGCGACTATGTACTGACGCGAGACATGGACATCTCAGATGCGGAGATCGCGCGGGCGGTGAAGCTTGTGGACGTGCCTCCATATGTTGTGCCGGAGATTCCGAAGGGCAAAGCGGAACCACGTCTATGTGTGACGTTGCCGGCGCAGTGGTACTCTGGGGCGGATGTGCCGATGCGCGTTGAAAGCGTCTTCGCGGATGAAGTCTGGGTTGATGCGAAGCCTGCTGACGGCGGCGAGTCACGGCGTTTTAGGTTCGATGGGCGTACAGCGCTTTCTTCGGCATGCCTCGCGCCTGGTGCGTGGGATGTGGCATTTGCAGCGAAGGGGCGTGGCGGACGCGTTCGCTTTCCGGTAAAAGGCAGGCTGCGCCTCAATCTTGCCAAAGGACCAGATGACTGGAACTATATTGACGCGGAACTTGCGGCGGCGACTAGTGCCGAAGGCCGCGCCGTGAGGCGAAAGCTCGTTGTCGACGATAGTGGATGTCGCGCTGTACAGGTCTCGTGCGACGGTTTCGGCGAAAAGGAATGGTCCACCTTGCAGTTCCGGTGCAGCAGCGCCGACTACAGGTCGTTCTTTCCGTCGGCGCCAACTGGTTCCACGGTCGTGGTGCGTGCAAGGGCGGCCACGCCATCCACCACCACGATGGACATCGTACTTGTCGAGCCTGACCTGAAAAGCTGGCGATATCATGTCCCGCTGTCTGCGGAATGGCGCGACATACGCATTCCAGCGGATTCCGGCATCTATTGCGACGATTGGCCGTGGGTTCCGAAACTCAAGCCCGACACGAAACCCGATATTCGCCACCTTGCATGCATGAGGCTGGAGTTTGGCACAGCGTTATACGCCATCCCAAATTCGCCCAAGGCGTTTGAAATTTCGTCCGTGCGCGTGGAATAAAGTCAACACCGTAATAGGAATAAACGTGAAGTACCTTATAGCACTGTACGCGTTGTATGCGTTAAATACGGTTTCTGCGGCGACGGTCGAGCGCTTGTTTCGAAAGGAGCGATATTCGCGCGGTGACACGAATGTGCGAGTGCAGCAGCCGATAGACGAGGCGTCGTGGGTCTGGCGCGCTGGATGCGACCAGTGGGGCGGCGCGGTCTTCGCCGACACGCGCACCACGCCTGAAGCCCTTGCCAGGATGCCGCAGTCGTTCTTCCGCTTCCGCCGCGACTTCACGGCGTCCGCCGCGCCGCTGGAGTTCGACGTGTCGGCGGACGAGAGGTTTGTTCTGCTTCTTGACGGCGAAGAGATTGCACGTGGCCCGATGCGAGGTCTTCCTGACCGCTGGCACTACCAGAGCTATCGCGTCACGGGACTTGAGCCCGGAGCGCATCGCCTTGAGGCCGTCTGCTGGCAGATTGGCGAGCACGCGCCGCTTGCGCAGGTTTCCATTCGCGGCGGATTCATCGTGAAGGGGTATGGCGTGTATAACGAACAGCTGACGACCGGCAAGGCGGCATGGAAGGTCGTGCCGCTCGTCGGTACATGCATGACCCACAAGGGGAAGTCCGGCGCGTTCGGCGTCGGCTCGCAGTGCGAAGTGCGCGGGGCGGGGCTTCTCGACGAGCTGCCGGATGATGCTGCGTGGACAGATGCCGTCGTCGTGCGTGGGCCGGTGATGACCTCTGCCGGGCTGACCGTGCAGGGATGGAAGCTCTTCCCCTCGCCTCTTAGGGACATGATGTGCGAAGCGAAGACGCCAGGTGCAGTCAAGAAGGGGGGCGACATCCTCAAGCCCGGCACGGTTGTCGCCGCCAACACGAAAGTCTCGGCGTGGTGGGACCTTGGCAACTACTACTGCGCGTATCCGCGCATGACTGTCAGCGGCGGCAAGGGCGCGACAATCCGCTGGGACTGGTCGGAATGCCTGACTGGTCCCGACGGAAAGAAGGGTGATCGCATGGCGTTCGAGGGGCTGGACATGGTTCGCCCGTTCGGCGACACGTTCCTGCCCGACGGGCGCGACGGCGCACGATTCACTACGCCGTGGTGGCGGTGCGGCAGATGGTGCCGCGTTGCCGTTGAGACGGCTGACGAGCCGCTTGCGGTAGACAGGGTCGAGATCGTCGAGACGCGCTATCCGGTTGAGATGGCGGCGTCGTTCGACTGCGACGATCCTTTTGTGATGAAGATGCAGCCCGTTTGCGCACGTTCGCTCCAGATGTGCATGCACGAGATGTTCTTCGACTGCCCCTACTACGAACAGCAGATGTATCCCGGCGACAGCCGCGTGCAGTATCTCGTTTCTGGCCTTTTCGACACCGAAGACCGCATGGTGCGGAACGCCATCACGCTCTACGACACCGACCGCCGCGAGAACGGGATGATCCCGATGAACTGTCCGACGCGCGGCATTCAGGATGCGTTCGGCTTTACCTGCTGCGAGGTGATGATGTTCGGCGACTACGCCTGGAATCACACGAACCACGACTGGCTCAAGGCACGGCTCCCCGGCATGAACCACACTCTTATGGGCATGGAGGATTTCCTGAACGAGGATGGTCTTCTCGGCAAGACTCCGGGATGGAACTTCGTTGACTGGGTCTCTTCGTGGTGGGACGGTGTGCCGCCGGACGGCGATACGGAAAGTCCCAACGCCGAAATTAACCTTCAGTATCTGCACGCCATCCTCTCCGCTGCGATCACCGAGGAGGCAATGGGCGATACGACGCTCGCCGCACATTGGCGTGCAAGGGCCGAGCGGCTGAAGGGGGCGATCCGCCGGACGTTCTGGTGCGAGGACAAGGCGCTTTTCGCGTCAAATGTCGGCAAGACGGCATTCAGCGAACATGCGCAATGCCTTGCGCTTCTGGCGGATGTCGTGACGGGAGAAGACGCGGAGCGCTGCTTCAAGGCACTCGTCGAGACGCCGGATCTCGCGCGTGGCACAATCTACTACAAACACTATCTCTTCACGACATTCTTCAAGTTCCGGCGCGCCGATCTTTTTTTCAAGAACCTCGGTTTCTGGCGTGACTGCCTCGACTGGAATCTGTCGACCATACTGGAAACTCCCGACATCAACTCACGCAGCGACTGCCACGGCTGGGGTTCGCATCCGCTCTGGCATCTGCACACAGGCGTCGCGGGCGTGAAGAGTGCCGCGCCGTTATACGAAAAGGTGCTTGTCGAGCCGCAGCCTGCACATTTGAAGCATTTCAGCAGCGTAACGCCTACGCCGAAAGGGGATGTGAAACTTGATCTTGCGTTTGACGGCGATAAGGTTTCTGGCGTCGTGACGCTGCCGTCTGGACTTTCGGGTATGTTTCGGTGGAACGGTGTGGATATGCCACTTGAGGACGGGAATGAGACCTTGGTTAAATACACTACCATCCCATAGGCATTGAGTGAAAAGCCTCACGCGGCGGGCGTTGAAAAGATCGAAAACATACGTTGGAAATTTCCGTTTCTAACGTAGATATTTCAGCCCTTGGAGCTGGCGACATTTTGTCTCACAAGGCGCTTACGCGGGACGCGGGGTCCGATCATGGCAGCGTCTGAGTAGGGACGCTCTTCCTCTTGGGGATTTTCCCTGCAGGGATAGGCGATTCCCCCTGTACGGATCGGCGATTCCGACTGTACGGGCGAACGGTTCCGACTGTACGACGGTTTGACTCCGACTGTACGAGCAAGCGGCCCCCGCTGTACGAGTGGCCATTTTCCCCCTCGCGAGTGTGAAGGGAATACAAGATGCTGTCCTTGCCGCGCTTAGAATCTTCACACAAGCAGACGGACTTTTGATAAAATACCGCCCAACAATTAATCGAGCCTCTTTGCCAAGCGTGTGGCGGGAGCGCAGGTCTGAAGGAGTGAGCATGATGAACAGAACGGGAATTGGTTTTTGCGCGGCGCTTGCGTCGGCGTCTTTGCTTTGTTTCGCGGCTTCGGCTGCGACGTACACGGTGGAGCTGGACAGACCGGAGGGCGTCTACAGGTGCGGCGAGACCGCCACGTTCACGGTGCGTCTCGTTTCAACGAACAATCTCGCCTCCGGGCGCGCACAGCGTGCAGTGCTCGACAATTTCGGAAAGACCGTGCTTACGAACATGCCGTTCGACGTGTCCGCAACCGGCGTCGCGTTCAAAGTCTCAGGCACGCTCGCCAATCCTGGGTTCCTGAGACTCTCGCTGCCGCATACCAAGAGCAGTCTGCACGATCCGTTTGTGTTCAGCGCCGCCTTCGAGCCGAAGAAGATCAAGAAGGGGAGTCCTACTCCGTCCGACTTCGACGCGTTCTGGGCGGATGCGAGAGCCCGCCTTGCTCGCGAAGTGCCGCTTGATCCGCAGATGGTCCGCGTTCCCGAGCGCTGCACCGCCGACTTCGAATACTACCGCATCTCCTTCGCCACTTTCGGCCGCCGCGTATACGGGTACATGAGCGTGCCGACTGACAAGTCGAAGGCCCCGTTCCCAGTCGACTTCGGGGTGAACGCGGCGGGCTTCGGCGCATGGACGAACGACATGACGGGCGAGAACGACTCCATACGCGTCCAGTTCAGCGTATATCCGTTCCCTCCCGACTGGAAGTGGAAGGAGACGGGTCTTGAGGCGCAATACAAGGCTCTTGACGCCGACGCGAAGGCGAAGTACGGCACTGACAGCTATTGCATCGCCGGCATTGCCGAGTCCAGGGAGGCCTACTTCTTCTATCCTGTGATTCTCGGCATAGACCGCGCCGTTGACTGGGTGGCGGCGCGTCCCGACATCGATCGCGCGCGCTTTCGCTACGAGGGCACGTCGCAGGGCGGCGGTTTCGGGTTCTATCTCTGCGGACTCAACCATTCGTTCACGAAGGCGGCGTTCTACGTGCCGGCGATCACCGACACGATGGGCTATATGAGCGGACGCGAGAGCGGCTGGCCGAAGATTGTGGAGCGCAACTCGTCCACGCCCGAGCGTCGTGCGGCGGCGGAGAGATGGGCGCCCTATTTCGACGGCGCGAACTTCGCGTCGCGGATAGCCTGTCCCGTCCGCGTCGCCGTGGGCTTCTCCGACATGACATGCCCGCCATGCGCGGTTTACGCCGCCTACAATGAGATCAAGGTGTCGGACAAGGCCATCAGCAACGGCATTGGCATGACGCATTCCTGCTCCGGCCGCTTCTATTCCGAGTTAGGCCGCTGGGTAAAGGATCAGGGCGCCGAGAGCGTGAAGTGAGCCCGGTTCAGGGCTCCTTTTCGGCGATGCCGGAGGTCTTCAGCCTTTTCCGGTATTCCGTGAGGGTCATGCCGAAGTGGTCCTTGAACAGGCGCTGCAGGTTGTTGTCGGACGAAAACCCCGTCCGATAGGACACGGCTTTGAGCGGGATCTGGGTCGCGAGCAGCTCCTTCACGCGTTCGAACCTGACCCTGAGAATCTCCTCAAGCAGACTGTGGCCAACCGCCGCCTTGAACTTTCGCTCCGCCGAGCGCCGCGAGCCGCCGATGACGGGCAGTATGTCCGCCGCCGTGATGCCTTCCGTCGCGCGAAGCCGAATCGTTTCGAGCGCAAGACGGATGGACGGCGCGTTCTTCGAGAGCCTTTTGGTCGACTGGCGGGTCGTCACGCGAACCGTGCCGTAGCGTTCCGCAAGCTCGCTTGCATGCCGATTGGACAGGAACTTGCCGATCATCTCGCCTGCCAGCACCCCGCCGCCGTAGAAGTCGCAGCGGATGCTGGAAAGCGGAGGTGTCGTGGACTCGCAGAGGGACTCGTCGTCGTCGATGCCGAGGACGCTCAGTTCGTCTGGCACGTTTATCCCGACATGCGCGGCGACTGAAAGCACATGCGCGGCGGTTCGGTCGTTGGCGGCGAGAAGTCCGCAGGGCTTCGGCAGGGCGACCAGCCACTGCCCGAGCCGTCTGGATGTCGTCGTGCCGCCAGTGGCAAGCCCGGTTCCGTCGAAGCAGTGGCAGGTATGCCCGTTCAGCTTTATCGCCTCCACGAAGCGGAGCCTGCGTTGTTCGCTCCAATGAAATCTCATAAATGCCGAGACGTATGCGTAGGAGGCGTAGTTCTGCTCCAGAAGAGTCTTTGCGGCGGTCTCCGCGACGGCGAGCGCGTCGCAGTCGACGAATCCGGTTTGAGGCGGAAAGGATGATCTCCTTCTTGAAGGCAGGGAGGGGTCGAGGTCTATGCAGACGAACGGCGTCTCCAGCTCCGGATCCGGAAGGGGGATGTCCTTGTCGTGGCCGTAGTCGGCGACGACGCCAATCGGATGCCAGAACGAGACGAGCTTGCGGACGTACGCCGTGTCTGAGCCGTGAGGCGGCGTCGAGTGCTGTACGGTCCACCCGCGTTTCGCGGCGACTGACGTGAGCCCCGAAAAGACAAGCCGGGTCGTCCTTAGCATTAGGCTGTGGAGGAACAGGATGGTGTTGTTCTTCTCAGGCTGGCTTTTGGCGGAGCTCATGGTCGTATTCTACCACATGCCTTTTCGCGAGTCAACGAGTCGTGCCGCAAAAGGCATTGAAGATTATCCGCAAAATGAATTGCAGAGACGGCGGCTATAAGCTATAATAGTGTCAACTGTAAGGCGGAAAGGAGTGTCAAACATGAAACTGTCGTGTGTCGTTGTAGCTGCGTCCGTTGCCATTTGCTCGCTGTCGGCGCTTGCCGACGTGACGCTGGGAGGCGTCTCGGTCAATTCCACCTCGCCTGGCGTCGCCAATGTGACTGCCGAGGTCTCGGGCTCGGGCGACGTGTTCGCCGAAGTCGCCCGCGACAAGACGCATTCGTTCCGCAGCGTAAAGGACCGCTACGTCACCGACGGCCTCGTCGCGATGTGGGACGCCGTCGACAACATGGGAATCGGATCGCACGTCCAGGACGCGACGACGTGGCGCGACCTCGCCGGCAACCACGCCGACATGACCTTCACCGCTTCGCCGACAATCGGCGCGACCTACTACGACCTCTCCGCCGGCGGCTGCGGCACGCCTGCCGCGGACATCGGCGCCGCGCTCAACGACGGCACGGTCACAATCGAGGTCGTCTGCAACGTGCATTCCCTGGTGAACGATTCGACGCTCTTCGCCTGCGTTGACGGCACGGACACGTCCACCCATGCCGCAGGCAACCGCATCGTATGGGTCCGGCACACGTCGGGCTACGCGGTCGCCTGCTGCGAATACAAGGAAACGACCTACCATTCGTCCTGCAACATCGATTCGGGCTTCGGCACACTCAAGTCCTACGTGTTCGGGTTCAACCGGGTGGACGCCCCCAACGGGTGCGTGATCATCACGAACGGCGCCTGGGCCGCGACGGTCTACAGCGTCGAGAAGAAAAAGGGCACGGCGGCGAACGCCTGGTTCTCGCTTGCGCAGCGCGTCTGCGCGGCGGGTTCGAGCGCGGCGATTTCCGACCTTCGCATCCACTGCGTGCGCATCTACAACCGGACGCTCACCAATTCGGAAATGGCGGCGAACCTGGCGGTTGACCGCGAGCGGTTCGCGAACCCGCCGGCGGTCGACCTCGACAACCCCGGCTCGGCCGCGGTGGAAAGGACCTTCGTCGGCACCGTGAAGGGATCGATAGCCAGCGCGAAGGACTGCTACGCGAAGAGCGGGCTGATCGCGATGTGGGACGGCGAGGACAACCAGGGAACGGGCGTGCACGCGGCCGGGGCGACGACGTGGAAGGACCTCGCGGGCAACCATGCCGACATGACCTTCGCGACCGCGCCCACGGTCGGCGCGACCTACTAC
>JAEEZC010000204.1 GCA_016288465.1 Verrucomicrobiota bacterium
AGAAACGCAACGAAACCGCAATTACCGAGATTAGAAAAATGTTGATAACTCGCTTAGCAGGGTTGCACAGCGCTACTGGTACCCGTTGCACAGCGCTACCCCCTACAGTTGCACAGCGCTACCCCTACAGTAGCGCTGTGCAACCCTATCATATATAGAACATCCATATAACATCCCGGTGATCATAACCCGCCGCCGCAAGCGTCGGGCGTGGAAACGCCGGGCAGATTTGATGGGCATTGTCTCCATCGGGGATAGCGTGGAGGGGTTGCGCTACCATTGCATCAACCGTCAAACGAAATTATGTCAACCGGCAAAACATCTTCCTTCAACCGGCAAATAAACCGTTGCCCTAATGGTAGCGCTACCGTTTCTTGCCTATAACTTGTGACAACGAGTTAAGGCGTTAGACAAAACATACTTGTCCACGGGCCGACCTGAGTTCGGCCCCTACCATGATTTCGTCCCTAACGTCCCTTTGTACAGTCCGCGCGATCACAAACCGTTCCAGCCGGCTGTCGAGGAATGCCAAGGGGAATGCGCGATTCGTCCAGCGCTATAGTTGCACTGCGGGCTGTGATATGATACAATATCTTAAAACTAAATGGGGATTCAAATGTTGCAGAACGGGGGTTATGCGATGGTAGGAGGTTTCAAGGCCGGTGCCTTGGCTAGGATGTCTATGGTTGTTGCTGGAGTTGCTTTGCTGTCGGCAGGCGCCGACGGAGCAGAGGCGGAGACCGTCCGGCTTCTGGTAAATCATCTTTCGGAGCCTGCGAACGTGGGGCCAGTGCCGACGTTCGCCTGGCAGATGCGGTCGGATCGCAAGGGCGCGGCGCAGTCCGCATATCGTCTCGAGGTGTTCGAGGGCGGCTCGTCGGGCAAGGCGGTGTGGGACTCCGGCGAAGTGTCCGGCGGGCGCTCGGTAGGCGTCCGCTACGGCGGCGCCGCCCTCAAGCCCGCGCACAACTACTTCTGGCGCGTCACCGTGAAGGACGAGAAGGGCGCGGCGCTTGAGCCTGCGACCGGCTGGTTCGCGACTGGTCTTTTCGGCGACGGCGCGTGGGACGGGTCGGCCTGGATTTCGGCGGTCGACGCAAAGGTGAAGGAGGGGTATCCCTTCGGCAGGCACGACACCAGCAAGCCCGTGAACCAGGAGGCTGCGGACGGAACGTCGTGCTTCGTCAAGACCGTGCCCAACGGCAAGGCGGTGAAGGAGGCGTTCTGGTCCGTCACCGGCCTTGGCGTGTTCGAGGCGTACGTGAACGGCAGGCCGGTGTCCCGCGTCTGCAGGCGCACGGGCGGCGAGTGCCGCGACTTCCTCAAGCCGGGCTTCACGCACTTCGCCAAGACGAAGCATTCGTTCACCTACGACGTCACGCACCTCGTGAAGAAGGGCGGAGCGGACGCGAACGTGTTCGCGGCGCAGGTGACGCACGGCTGGTGGGCCGACAAGATCGTCAACTTCCGCGGCAGGAAGCCCGCCTTCCGCGCTCAGCTCGTCCTTCGCCACGAGGACGGCAGCGAGACGCGCGTCGGAACCGACGAGTCGTGGCTTTCGGGCGTGGCGGGGCCGGTGCTCCGCGCTGCGATCTTCGACGGAGAGGACTACGACGCCCGCATCGGCAGCGAGTGGATGGACGGCAAGTCGACGGCCGGCTTCAAGGCGTCGGAGATCAACGGCGAGTTCAAGGGCGGCATATTCCCGATGGAAGGCTCGCCCGTGCGTCTCAGGAAGGACCTTGAGCTTGCCCCTGCCGAGATGTACGTCTGGAAGGGCGTCGAGGGCGCCAGGGAGGGCGAGGCCGGAACCGTGAGGAAGATTCGCGAGTACCGCGCCGGCGACACGATGGAGATCACCGCGGGCGAGACCCTGGTCGTGGACTTCGCGCAGAACTCCGCGGCGGTTCCTGACTTCACGGCCTCCGCCGCTGCAGGCGTGACGATCAAGATGCGTCCGTCGGAGATGCTCAACGACGGCAACGGCGCGAAGAGCCGCGGGTGCGACGGGCCGGAGGGCTCGGCCTACTTCACCAACTACCGCAGGGCGAGGACGACGCTGGGCTACACGTTCGCGGGCAGGGGCGAGGAGAGCTTCAGCCCCGAATTCACGTTCTTCGGCTTCCGCTACCTCACGATCACGGCCGACGGTCCGGTGAAGATCACGAGGCTGCGCGCGGTTCCAGTGACGTCCATCTGCAAGACCACCGAGACCGGCCGGATATCCACCGGCGTCGCGGACGTGAACAGGCTCATCAAGAACGTTCTCTGGGGCCAGTACTCCAACTACCTGTCCGTTCCGACCGACTGCCCGCAGCGCAACGAGCGCCTTGGCTGGACGGCCGACACGCAGGTGTTCGCGAAGGCGGGCTCCTACAACGCCGACACGTACGGCTTCCTGAGCAAGTGGATGCGCGACATGCGCGACACGCAGGCGGAGGACGGCTCGTTCACGGGCGTCGCCCCGACCGCGCAGTACGGCGACAACCTGCACCAGCTTGGCTGGGCCGACGCGGGCGTCATCGTGCCCTACGCGATGTGGAGGCAGTTCGGCGACACCAGCATAATCGACGAGAACTGGAAGTCGATGGAGAAGTACCTCTCGTGCGTCGAGACGATGAAGTACGAGTCGCAGGCGGCCACGACGCATCAGTGGGCGGACTGGCTTTCGTACGAGAAGCTCGAGTCGTGCAGCCGCGCCGCGTACGAGGCGGGTCCGGACGGCAAGCTCCGCGTGAGGCCCGACGCGCTCACCTACTGGAAGTACCTCGGCTACTGCTACTGGCTGTGGGACGCGCGCATGATGGCCGAGATGGCCGCCGCGACATCCCGCGAGTCCGCCGCGGCCCGCTATCGCGCCATGGCCGACGGCGTCCTCGCGCAGCTCCGCGAGCGCTTCGTCGACAAGGCGGACGGCATGCTCGTGCCGCTCTTCCGCGACATGCAGACGCCCGCGCTCTTCGCGCTCAAGATAGGGCTTCTCGAAAAGCCCGAGGCCGTCGCCGCGACGAAGGCCGCGCTCGTCAGGAACATCAAGGACCACGGCGACTGCCTCCAGACAGGCTTCCTCGGCACGTCCATCCTGATGGAGACGCTCTCCGACGAGGCAGGCGCGCCGGACGTCGCCTACACGCTTCTTCTCCAGCACAAGAATCCGTCGTGGCTCTACTCCGTCGACCAGGGCGCGACGACGGTCTGGGAGCGCTGGAACAGCTACACGAAGAAGGACGGGTTCGGCAACGCCGGCATGAACTCGTTCAACCACTACGCCTACGGAGCCGTGCTTTCGTGGATGTACGGCACGATGGCGGGCATACGCGAGGACGCGAAGGCCGGCGGCTACGGGCACTTCACGCTTGCGCCGGTTCCCGACAGGCGCATGGGCCACGTCGAGGCGTCGTTCCTCTCTCCGTACGGGGAGATAAGGAGCGCATGGCGCTACGACGGCGTGCGCTGGACGTGGAGCTTCACGATCCCCGCGAACAGCACGGCGACGGTGACCGTGCCCGGAAGCCCGGCGAAGGAGTACGCCGCGGGCTCCTACACAGTCGAAGCTGATCTCTGACAACCACGGCCGCGCGTCGGCCGGCAAACTACAGGAGAGAGGACCATGAAACCAAGACTGCCCGGAAGGATGGGAATGGCTGCGGTTGCCGCGTTGGCGGCATCAAGCGCATTTGCGGTCTCGATGACCAAGGTCGGCGAATACCGATTCGGCATCAACGGATGCGGCGGCATAACGTACGCCGGCAATGGTCAGTACTACATCCTGCAGGACCACGACTCGTCCAACAAGTCGCGCGTCTATCCACTGACAATCAACCTCAACATGTCGTCCGGCGCGATGACGTCGTGCTCGTGGAACACGGACAACAGCTTTAGGCCCGGAACGAACGGCGACTCCGAGGGCATCGCCTTCGACCAGGGCTCCGGATGCCTCTGGATAAGCGACGAGGCGACGCCCACGATCAAGGAGTTCCTTTCGTCCGGCATGGCCCAGCGCACGGCGCCCGTGCCGACGCTGCAGCAGACCTACAAGCGGGCGAACAAGTCGCTGGAGTCGCTCACGATCTCCGGCGACGGGCTTACGATGTGGACGGCGAACGAAGAGGCCCTTACGTGCGACGGCCCGGCGTCGCAGGGCGATTCGTCCGTCAGGACGATCGTGAGGCTTGTCCGCTTCACGAGGAACACGCTCCAGTCGGCGTGGACCGCGTCGGGCCAGTGGGCCTACAGGTGCGACCCGTGCCGTGCGTCGCTTATCTCGTCCTACAAGCAGAGCGGGCTTTCCGGCCTCTGCGCCCTGCCTGACGGCTCCCTGCTCGCCCTTGAGCGCGAGGTCAGCACGTCGACCTGGGGCCGCTGCCGCATCTACCGCATTCCCGCGACCGAGTTCGTCCCGTCCAAGGACGTTTCGGGCATCTCGTCCCTCGCCAACGCCTCCTACACGCGCGTCGGCACCGAGCTTCTTCTGGATTTCGAAGGCGGCGGCAGAAAGGAGATCATCGTCTACGAGGGCATCTGCCTCGGGCCCAGGCTCGCTGACGGATCGCTTTCGGTGATTCTCGTCTCCGACGGCGGCGCCTCGAAGACCCTGGACTTCGGCATCGGCACGATCACGGCGTCGACCGTGAGCCGTCTTTGCGTGTGCAGGCTCAGCGGCCTCAACGTGCGCACCGTCAACCTGAACGAGCCGACAGGCGACACCGCCGGCGCGACCGTGTCCAAGGCCGGCCAGAACTTCCGCTACCTCAACGGCTCGACCGTGTCGGTCTCCGTTTCCGCGCCCGACCTCGAGCCCGTGGCGTACACGAACAACGGCACAATCCGCGCGACCGCGACGTATACTCTCGCGAACGGAACGCCCGCCACCGGCGACGGCTCGTCCGTGACGTTCACCGTCGACAGGGACGAGACGCTCTCCTGGCATATAACGCGCGCTCCGGCCGTTTCCGGCGTCTACGACTTCGACACGTTCGAGGAGTACGCCGCCGGCGCGACCGAGGCGGACATCGTCGGCTGGAGCGGCGACTGCGAGACTCTCGCCGAGACCTATTCGGCGCCGACGCCTCCCGGCTACGCAATGCCCCGCGCGACAGGGCACACGAAGATACTCGATGTCGGCGACGCGTCGGTCAGGACTCTTGCCGCGCAGCCCGGCAAGAACCGCAAGTTCGACATGATGGTCATGGTCTCCCGCGGCAACCTCGAGTCCGTCCAGTGCACCGACGACATGCACGTCGCCCTGAGCGCGGACGCAAGCGGACGCTTCAACCTCTGGCACCGCCGCAACGTCAACGGCGCCTGGACCAAGGGCTGGACGCAGATATCCAACGCCGTCTTCAGCGAGGGCGAATGGGTCCGCGTCACCTTCGACCTTGACTACACGACGAATCCGTCGGGCATGGCGTTCGGCCGCATCTACATCAACGGCGTCCAGTGCGTGTCGGCCTACGGCTACCAGTCGCCGTCCAATCTGACGCCCAACGGGCCGTGGCACCGCCTCGCGAGCGGCAGCGCCGCGCCGACCAGATTCGGGGCGATGATGACCAAGCTGGACGATTTCATCGTCACGAGGATGGACTACGTGTCCGAGATCATCGTCCCGCCGTCCATGAGCATATCCGTCGCGGCGTCGGCCCAGGCTACCGGCGGAACCGCCTATTCTGCGCGCCCGTGCGACGTTCCGTCGCCGGCTCCCGCAGCTGGCGCTTCCGCCGCGGACGAGTCCGCCGAACCGCTGCTCATCGTCGGCATAAGGTTCGCCAATGGCGGATTCCCGCAGATCAAGTTCTCTGGCTACAGCCCGGAGCGCAGGTGCGTCGTCCTTCGCGCGACCAAGCCCGACTTCAGCGACGGCACCGTCGTCTCCGGAGAGTTCGGGCCTGACGAGGACGACGCGTCGCTCGGCGTCTGGACTGGCGAAGAGGCCATCACGCCTGGCTCGTCGTCCGCCTTCTACCGCATCGTGCCCGAGCAGTAAGACGGGCCGTCAGACGACGACGCACAGCTGCGGCGGGGCCATCCTCGCCGCAGCCGTTTCTTCGGTTCTCGGCGAAGGCGGAACATGCCCTGAAAAGAAATCTGAAATTTCGTTGAATCAATTTCATCCGATTGGGCTACTATCTTAGTGGATGGACATTGTAGAAGAGATTCGTAAGGACCGCGAGAGCGGTGCCAAGAGGCTTGAGCGGGAGTACCGCGACAGGCTGATGTCGCACGCCATAAGGGTCTGCGGCGATGCGGCGACGGCGGAAGACTTCGTCAGCCAGACGTTTTGCGTGGCGTTGGAGCGGATTGAGACGCTGTCCGATCCGGAGGCGTTCTTCAGCTGGCTTTGTAGCATTCTCGTGAACTGCCATTCGCGTGCCACGCGCCGGAAGGAGCACGAAAGGGTCGAATTCACCTGCGAACTGCCCGAAAAGCCCGACAACGGCGCGGAGCGGGTGTTCGAGGCGGTA
>JAEEZC010000205.1 GCA_016288465.1 Verrucomicrobiota bacterium
ACTTTCCATTCGTCCCCGATCCCGAGGAGTTTCCCATAGTGAGTGTGTAAATCCATGCCTCATATTATCGTATATGTGCTGCCGATTGTCTATCCAGAAGAGAGCGCTTTCCACTAAAAGTTACGAAGAGCCGAAAACATCGGCTTTTGGCGTATGGCATAGACACACTCATGTTGAAAATCACCTCGCGAAACTTGCGTTTCGGGCAGAAAAACGCCTAATGCGCTATCCTTTAGCTTGCCTTTGAAACCCTGTTGCATGGCAGTGGCGTTATGACTGTCTTTTCGCGAGATTTGGGCAGTTATGGAAAGACGGGTTAAGAAGTCGGGATACAAGAACCTGATGGATCGCTGGGCCTGGAGCTGGGCATCCAATAGCGCTGTCGCCGGCTATACTGTGACGGGGTATGGGCAGGGTGCAACGACGAATGGAAGGGCAGATAGCGCGTCCTGGTGTTGCGCGCGCGCGCTTTGATGTGGTATAATGAGGCGGTGATCTGCGTTATAAGGGAATGCTTGGCCATGGCCGTCGCGACGGCGGCCGGAATGGGTGCGCTTGCAGTTGACTTCTCAACTGAAATCGGGTCCGTGCGCCCCGAGATCCGCTCTTCGGGATTCGGTCCGGCAGACTGCCTCCTGAAGCGCACTCGCGACGAGATGGGGGCGAGATGTTCTTCCGCCGCGGCGCGTCGACCGAGCATTCCGGCGGCAAGGTGCGCTTCAACGCGGTCATTCCGCAGGACTTCGACGAGAACGGGTCCGACTTCCATTTTGCCGCGTTTCTCGTCACATTCAAAGAGATATGTATAGGATGAAAACATTGGGAATTCTTCTGGCGTTCGCGCTTTGCTCGTCGATCGCGCTGCATGCGGAGACGGATGTCGGCCTTGCCGACGGCGGGGCCGCCCGCGAACCTCTGCGCGTTGCGCTCACCTTCGACGATTCGATCAAGGACCATCTGCTCATAGCCGCGCCCATGCTGGAGGAGCGCGGCTGGCGCGGTACGTTCTGCATAGTCACGGACTGGGTCGGCAAGAATCCGCACAAGCTTACCTGGGACGACGTGCGCGAGCTTGTCAGGCGCGGGCACGAGATCGCGACGCACACGAAGTCGCATCGCAATCTTCTCGAGCTCCTCAAGGAGGGCGCGGAAGGGGAGATCCGGCGCGAGCTTCTCGACTCCGCGGCGAAGATACAGAAGGAGACCGGCATAGCCCCTCGTTTCATGTTCTCGCCTGGCGTGAGGCAGAACGACGAGACGGCCAGGATCTGCCGCGAAGTAGGCCTTCGCCAGGCGGAGTCCGTGCGCTACAACTTCGGCTCCAACAACTGCGATGCGGTCGTCGCGACGGTCGAGGGGCTTATCCGCTCCGGCAAGCGCCGGGCGGACATCCTGCACCACGGCGTCTCGCAGAAGGACCATGGCGGCTGGTGCTCGTTCGAGGACCGCGAGAGCTTCCGCAGGCATCTGGACGCGTTAAAGGAGCTTGAGCGGAAGGGGCGGATTGTCGTGACCGACTACGACGGAATGGTCTCCGACTGCCGTCTCAGGGCGAAGAGCTGGCCGCGCCACGGCGTAATCGGGCTTTCCTTCGACGACACCAGCTTCGACCAGTGGGACGCGGCGCTGCCGCTTTTCGCGAAGTACGACGCCAGAACGACGTTCTTCGTCGTCGGGACAAACCGCATCGACTTCATGAAGAAGGCCATGGCTGCGGGACATGAAATCGGCCTGCACGGGTTCCGTCACCGCGACGCTCCGCCGATGGTGGAGCAGTGCGGAGAGGACTGGTTCTGGAAGTCCGAGATCGCCCCGCAGATCGCCGCGTTAAACGCCGCGGGCATTCCCGTCCGCTCGTATGCCTACCCGAACACACGACGAACGGAGCGGACGGACGAGTTGTTCTTCCGGCGCGGCTTTACGCGGGTGAGAGGCTCCGACAAAAGCTTCCCAAATCCGAATCCATTTGATCCGAAGGGCGAGAAGCTCGACAAATGGCGTCCAATTGCGACTACCGACTACATGTTCATTCCGGCAGTCGAGTTCATTTCCGCAAGGAAGGTCCCCAACGTCATAATGGGCGATGCGTACCACACCGACATAGAGGACGTCGTTCAGGCCATGGCCAGGGCGGGTGAAAGGGGCGAGGCGCTCTTCCTGGTGTCGCACGGCATATCGCGCGGAGCCAGGGGAATCTCGATGAAGACGGAGTGGCTGGAGCGGATGCTCTCTTCGGCGAACGAGCTCGGCGTGCTGATAAGAGGCATAAGGTAGCCGTCTTGTCGCGCATGCGCGGCGGCCGTTGCGCTCAGCCGAAGGAGAGAAGCGAAGCAATGGCGTTGTATGCGCCGTGAATGGCCATGGCCGTCGCAAGATACGGAGTGGCCGTCGTCATGTCGAATTCCGAGCGGCGGTCCTTCGCCTCGCGCCAGGCGGCGGCAAGGCCATACGCGGATATGGCGGTGCAGGCGACGTGCAGCGTCGTGCACACGACGAGCCGGTACTTGATCAGAGCTCCGGTCAGATCCTTTTCCGGAATGTACACCGTGATGTAGAGCAGGTTCTCGATCGACGCGAAGACAAGCGCCGAGACGATGCATGCCGTGAATATCGACGAGACGCCTCTGTAGAGCCATGGCCTCTTCTCCAGCAGCATCAGCGGCAGCACGACCTTCGCCATCTCCTCGACGACGGGCGCGCCGACCGCCACTGCGAGAAGCCCGAGCCCGATGGTTCCCTTGGCGAGAGTGCAGATGACGGCGAATGCGCCGGATGCGGCGGGAACCAGCGCGGCAAGCCGGCGCCCCGCCGACTGCGGAGGGTTGCTCCACAGCTCCCGCAGCCGCTGACTGTGGCGCTCGCTGTCCGCCTTCGCGGCGTTTGTGTCGGCCAGCGCCTCCTCGTTCCAAAGCTCGACGGAGGCCGCGTCGTCTGGATTCGCGGTCCCCGCCAGAGCCGGTTCGTCGTAGATGTCGGCGTTCACGAGGTCAGCCGCGTCTCCATGCGGTGCCGGACACAAGCGCCACGGCCATGTTCAGGCGGCTCTTGCGGTTTGCGCCCGTCGCGTTGCCGCCGATGTCCGCGCAGTCGAAGCGCACGTTGCAGATCGCGTTGCAGCCCAGCGCCCGCGCCTGCTCCTTCATGCGGACGAGCGCCTCGCGGCGCGCGCGGTCGAAGAGGCGCGTGAAAGTGCGCGACTCGCCGCCCACCACGTTCTTAAGACTGAAGACCCACGACTTGAAGGCGTCGCTGCCGACTACCGCCTCGCCGGACACGAGCGAGCATGTCCCGCCGCATTCCGCAAAGCCCTCAGGCGCATGCGTCGTAGTGGCCTCGATGTCGCGCAGCTCGTCCTCGCGCCTGCGCAGCGACTTCTCGTGCCGCAGCTCGGCGATGTGCCCCGCAGCCCATCCCGTGAACAGGACGACCGTCGGCAGCACTACGTATACCAGCAGCAGCTGGAGCGCCTTGGCTTCTTCGTTCATGGTCTTCAGGACCTCGTGGCCGGCTCCGCGACGACGGCCGTGCCGTAGGCCATCATCTCCGACGCGCCGGACGTTATCGCGCTTGTGGAGAACCGGACGTTCACGACGGCGTTAGCGCCGAGCGCGGCAGCCTGCGCGATCATGCGCGACATCGCCTCGCGGCGGGACTCCGTCAGGAGCTCGGTGTAGCCCCTGAGTTCGCCTCCAACCATGTTCTTGAAGCCTGCGGCTATGTCGCGCCCGATGTTCTTCGCGCGGACCGTGTTGCCCTGCACGAGCCCCTTGACTTCCACGACATTCATGCCCGGTATCGTCTCTGTGTTCACCACTGTCATTGATGTAGCTCCGTTGGTTTTCCCGCGTACTCCGCATCGTCCTTCCGATGCCGTCCGCCTGCGGATATTTTACCAAAAATTCCGTCCAAGAGGTGTAATATCCGCCTCCGCTATAAAGCGCGGCGAGGACATTCCCCTCGCCGCCTTTTCTCTTCCGCTTCACTCTATTGTCACTGGCAAAGCCGACGGGGACAAAACCTCTCGGCGCTTAGCGGTCTGTACAAAAGGACTTTGGGAACATAGGGGACGTTCCGCTGTCCTGTCGGCGGAGTCTCGCCTGCCGACGACAAGTCGGGGCAGACGGTTGGAGCGGCGGTCGAGCTAGCGGGAAATCTTCCAGCAGAGCCAGGCGGCGAGCGTCTTCGAGTCGAATATCCTGCCGTTGCGGATTCCGTCCTCAACTTCCTCTTCAGTCAGGACGACGGGATAGACGTTTTCGTCTGGGTCCTGGTCCTGTCCATGGGCGCCCTCGGAAAGCTCGGCGTAATAAAGGTGTATGCGCTCCTCGCAATAGCCTGGAGTGCATATGATCGTGGTGAGGAACTTGAGGCTCGTCACCTCGTAGCCCGTCTCCTCGGCCGTCTCGCGCCTGGCGCCCTCGGCAGGATCCTCGCCGGGCTCCAGTCCGCCGGCTATGACCTCGATGAGCGCCTCTTCTGCGGCCTTGCGGTACTGCCTGACGAACACGAACCTTTCGTCGGGCCGCCTTGCGAGTATTGCGACAGCGTTGCCGTGGCGGATCACCTCGCGCTTGGCCTTGCGTCCGTCTGGCAGTTCTATGTCCACAAGGTCCACGCTTATTATCTTGCCCGTGTACTTGCGTTCGCAGTTCAGCGTCTTCTCGGTAAGGTCGTTCATCTTCGTCTCCTCGTTTCGAACGTATTATAGAAAAGTTGCGTCCGCCATGTCAATGACCAGGACGCCCTGGCCGCCGCCGCTTTGGCGCCATTGCGCGAGGCTGGGCGTTCTTTCCTCCTTTCCTGATTTCACAAGCGAATAGTGCCTAATTTATTGCGAGGATGATGCTATAATCAACGTGGTCTTTGATTCAAGGTAAGGAGGACAGACATGAACATTCTTGCGGTCGGGGCGCATCCCGACGACATCGAGTACAACGTGGGCGGCACGCTCCTCAAGTACAGGAAGCAGGGCCACAGCATCTTCATCGCGCTCACGACGAGCGGCAACACCGGCTCGAACGTGATGACGGACACGAAGCTCATCGGCGAGACGCGGGAGAAGGAGATGCTGAAGGCGGCCGAGGCGTACGGCGCCAAGGTGCGCTTCCTGCGGAACGACGACGAGCGTCTGCTCGACACGAACGAGACGCGCACGCAGGTTCTGGACGCGATGCGCTGGGCGAATCCCGACGTGATATTCACGCACTCGCCCAATGACGAGAGCCCGGACCACTGGATGACGTCGCACCTTGTCCGCGCGATGGTCCTCTCGCTGCCCGGCATCAACCAGCAGTCGAACGAGAAGCCCTGCGACAAGCACGTCTCGGTGTTCACGTGGGAGCCGACGTTCGGCGTGAACAACCTGCCCGAGGCGTACGTCGACGTGTCCGACGAGTTCGACACGAAGTACGAGGCCATCCAGCACCACGAGAGCCAGAAGGCGTACATGGACGTGTTCGGCTCGAAGCTCGGAGAGGACATGCGGATATTCAACGCATTCCGCGGGCTGCAGTACGGGTGCAAGTACGCGGAGTGCTTCTCGTCGTTCAAGATACACGGCTACATGTCCGATTTCAAGTTGTTGCCCTGAGGCCGTATTTGCTATAATACTCCCGCAATGACGAAGCGCACAAAGCATCAGCCGCAGAAGGCTCCGCTTGTCGTAGTCGCGCTGCCCTTCACGCACAGAGAGGGCGTCGACGAATACAACGGCGTGATGCGCTATCTGCGCGAGACGCGGACGGAATGGGACCTCCGTATCGTGAGGTGCTCGTTCGGCGTCGGGCTCTTCAGGGACTTTCCGGTCTCGGAGGTCTCCGGCGTCATTTGCGGGATGGAGTTTCTGCCGGGGATAGTCAGCTACGAGCCGTACTTCCCCGAGGACGTGCTCGACCTTCTGGCGCGGCACGACGTGCCGGTGGTCTGCCTCGACGTGCCGTTCCCTTTGCGCGGGCACGGCCGCGGCGTCCGTCGCGCGTATCTTTCGGTGGACTCCGAGCAGATCGGGCGCAAGGCGGCCCAGGTGATCGCCAAGGCGGGCGAATACGCGTCCTACGGTTTCGTTGGCGCCTTCGAGGATCGCGCGTGGTCGCGAGACCGCGGCGCCTTCTTCGCCCGCGAGCTTCGCGCGCGCGGACGCAGGAACGTCAGCATATTCCAGAGCGGTGCCGACCCCGCCAGGCGTGACGAGGAGCTGGTGGGATGGCTGAGGCGGCTCAAGCGGCCCGCGGCAGTGTTCGCCTCGAACGACCACTGCGCCGCGAACGTGCTGCGGCTCTGCTCCGGCGCAGGGCTGCACGTCCCCGAGGACTTCGCCGTGCTTGGCGTGGACGACGACCCGATCTTCTGCATGCACACGCGGCCGACGCTCTCAAGCCTGCATCCGGACTTCGAGGCGGAGGGCTACCAGGCGGCGCACGCGCTTGCCGAGTTCCTCGAAGGCAGACGGCCTCCGGCGAGGATGGTCGTGGGCGGAACCGTCACGTCGACCGAGCGCATGTCGACCGCGCCGAGCTCGCCTGCCGGACGGCTCGTCCGCCGCGCCGACGAAATCATAGGCGAGCGCGCCTGCAAGAGGCTGAATGCCGAGATGCTCGCGAGCGCGCTCGGCATCTCGCGCCGGCTGCTCGACATGCGCTACCGCCAGATCAACGGCGGCTCCGTGCGCGAGGCGATAGAGGAGGCCCGGCTCGCTCGCGCGAAGGAGCTTCTGTCCGGCACGTTTCTCTCGCACGCCGAGATCGCAAGGTCGTGCGGGTACAATTCAGAGTCGTATCTCGAGCACGTCTTCGTCAGGCGCTTCGGCCAGTCGATGAGCGCCTTCAGGGGCTCGGGTGCGAATGGCGCCGAAAAAGAGCGGCGCGAAGGGGGAAAGGCGGATGGACGTAAACGGTCTTGAGGTTTTCATGTCGAAGGTGCGCCGCGGCGAGATGCCGCTCGGCGCGGCGATAACGTTTGCCGATCCGGCGGTCACCGAGCTCGCGTGTGCCTCCGGCTTCGACTTCATGTGGCTCGACGGCGAGCACGGCGAGTTCCAGCGCGAGACAGCGATGCTGCATCTCATGGCTATGCGCGGGACGGGCGTCGCGAGCTTCTACCGGGTGCCGGCGTGCGACCACACCGAAATCAAGAACGTCATCGACTTCGCGCCTGCAGGGATAATCGTGCCGATGGTGCTGACGGCCGAGGACGCGGCGCGCGCCGTGTCGTTCTGCCGGTATCCGATTCACGGAGGCACTCGCGGGGTCGGGCCGCGCCGCGGCAACGCATACGGCGCGGCGGACTTCGGCGAGTATCTCGAGAAGTCCGCGCACGATCCGCTAGTCATGATCCAGCTGGAGCATGTCGACGCCGCCGCGAACCTCGACGAGATACTCGAGGTTCCGGGCGTTGACGCCGTGATCGTCGGCCCCTACGACCTGACGATGTCCATGAAGAAG
>JAEEZC010000206.1 GCA_016288465.1 Verrucomicrobiota bacterium
ACGATTCTCCCGGGCACAACCTTGCGCATGCGCTCTTCGACATCCTTCAGGTCTGCCGAGGTGATCTCATCCACGCGCCAGCTGCGCTCCACGAACCGCCGCGAAGCGATGCACCCGTTCCAAAGCTGGAGTACGCGCTCGTCGACGAGCATCTCGCGCGCCGACGCGGGAACCGTCAGCGGAGAGACAGGCACTATGCGCCAGCCTCGCAGACCACAGTCCTCGGCTATCAACGCGACGAACGGACGCTTCATGTCGGCGAATATCCGAACCTCGCCAATCTTCACCCCTGCGTCAAACTCGCCTTTCGGAATCCGCCTGACGCCATCGGCTGTTGTCGGACTCTGCGCCGCGCCACTCCTGTAAAGGGACCACTCCTTCTCGAACACTTCCTTCGCGTTCATTCCGCACCTCCCAGCTTCGCGCGGACTTCTTCGCCAAGGGCGGCCTCGCAGACTTCGAGCAGCATTCGTGCGAAGAGCGGACTTGCCGCATCTTCGTCGTTCCCAAGTTCTCGTCTCAAAGCCTCCATCGCCTTCTCCCTGAGCGCGTAAGCACGCGATTTCGCCGTTCGCAGCACTTCGAGGACTGCCGCCGCCGTGATCGGTATGTCCTGTGCCGTCGCATAGTAAAGGAGCGCGACGGACTGTTTTTCCGCTTTTATTTTCCTGCCGACTGTCTCAAGCAAAGCCGAAGCCTTGACGCGAAGCGGCTCTACGTCCACAAACGCCGCAGGGTCGGTGGAATCCACACGTTCAAGTTCCGCGACGCTCTCGTCGCCGGCGTTTTCCCAGACGAGCCTGCGTCTGCCGTCGTCCCCGCGCAGAGAGCGAGGCTTCCAGCCCTTGAGCGTCGCAATCCAGTCTATTGCGATGTCGTGGACGCGTCCGGAAAGCGCGCCGAAGAGAGTCCCGCACACAAAGTCGAACATGCGTAGGCCCTCCGCCTTTATCCGATAGGCGAAATAGAGTTTGAGGGGCTTCCCCACTTCGCGAGACCCCTTGAGCCTGAAGTACGAGTCGAACGCGGCGACAGGGTCGTCTCCGCAGGCGTCCTCCCGTGTGAGGCCGTAGCGCGCAAGCTGCGCGAACATGGCGGACGAGACCTGCCTGCGCAGCCGCGCACCGGACTCTTCTTCGCAGCGCGAGACAGCGCACCGCGCAAACCATTCATTCCACGCCGCGTCTCCGGCGTATGTGCCATCCAGCATAGAACCGCTTTTCATGACTTCCTCCTGAATGGCAAAGGAACCATGTCTTACGTTTTTCCGCAACTAAGTCGTTCAAGCGTCGGAGAGACAAAGGACTCGTCGACCTCCATGCCAAGCGATATGTCAGGCTTGTTGCTGCCGTGGAAGTCGCTTCCGGCCGTCTTTAGCAAGCCCAGTCGGCAGGCAATGAGCGTAAAGCCCAGGTTCTCTTCGCTCGAATTGGCCTGATAGACCGACTCAAGGCCGTCGAGGCCCTTCTCCTTCAGAACGGCAAGTTCGCGCTCTGCGGCAGCATAGTCCGGCCCAGTCTTCTTCCACTCGGTTCGCCAATAGCGCGGATGGGCCATCACACAGATGCCGCCTGCGCCGTGCACTGCGGCAAACGCCTCCTCCTGCGACGGATGGAACCGTTCCTCATAGCAGCGCGTCTCGGCCGGCGAATCGGACAGCAGATACCGCTCGAAAGCATCGGCGACCGACGAGGCGTGTCGGTGGTCGACAAGCCAGCGGGCGAAGTGAGGGCGCGCCAGCACGTCTCCGTGCGCGTATGAGTTTATCTCGTCGCCCATCGCGATGCCGATTCTGCGGAAGTTCTCGACGATCTTTGCGTTGCGCTCGTTGCGCCCGACCAGAATCTTCGCGAGGAACCGTCTCAGCCCGTCGTCCTCCGGGTTGACGCCAAGCCCAAGCAAATGGAACCTGTCGAAGCCGTCTCCAGGCTCGATGGACAGCTCGACGCCAGGCACCAGGAGCGTGCCGCCAGCCTCGGCGTTGGCGACGAATTCGGCGATGCCGTCGCAATTGTCGTGGTCGGTGAGCGCTATCGCGGCGAATCGTCTGGCTACGGCGGTCTTGACGATTTCGGACGGCTGGAACGTTCCGTCCGAGGCCGTGGAGTGGACGTGGAGGTCTACGAGCATCGATCCGCCCCGCCTTCCATGCGGCCAATCGCATCCTCAAGCGCATGCAACCAGCCTTCAAGGCCGTCGCGGGTGCGATGCTCGGCGATAAGCCTGAGATACGGCTCGGTGTTCGACTTGCGCACGTTGACCCACCCGTCGACGAACTCGAGTCTGGTTCCGTCGATGTCGCTTCTACCCGTGACCGCGCCGAACCCCTTTGAGACGGAAAGGACCTCGGCTATGGCCGCGTCCTTGTCGGCAACCATGTAGTTGAGCTCGCCCGAGTTGGCATACCGCGAGGAAATCGGCCTCACCATCTCAGAGAACGACACGCCCTCCGCCTTCGCCTCGGCCGCCTCCGACAGCACGCGTATCGCGGCGAGCACGCCGGAGTCGCAAGAGTGGAACTCGGAGAAGTAGTAGTGGCCGGCGAACTCGCCGCCGACCTGCGCGCCGGTCTCGCGCATCGTCGGCTTGGCCAGCGCAGGCCCGACCGGAACCATCAGCGGCTCGCAGCCCATTTCGCGTATCGCCTCTATCGCGCCGCGAGACGTGCGCACGTCGTGGATGACGATCCGCCGTCCGCCCACAGCCCCGTCCGTCTCCTTGAAGGTCGAACGCGCGACAATCGGTATGAGATGGTCAGGCTGCACGAAGTCGCCCTTCTCGTCCACAAACACCGCCCTGTCCGCGTCGCCGTCGAACATCACGCCGCAGTCGAGGCCAAGCACCCGCACGGTCTTCGCCAGCTGCTCGCGCGCATCGGACTTGAGCGGGTTCGGGGAATGCGCGGGGAACGCGCCGTCGGGCGTGTCGTTCAGAAGGACCGCGCCCGGAAAAAGCCTGCGCGCCAGAATGGAGCCCGTGCCGTTCGAGCAGTCCACTGCGAAGCTGAGAGTCGAGTTCGCCAGACCGAGGCGGCGGTTGTGCGCGCGGTGCCAGTCAAGATACCGCGCCAAGAAACCTTCGCTCACGCCATCCGCCGGCCGAGAGCCCTTCCCGCCGGCCTGAGCCCTCGGCTCGTCCTGCGCATCGCCACGACTAACGATGCGCTCGACCTCGCTGAGCCCGGACGCGTAGCTCACGGGCAGAGCCGTCCGCCGCGAGACCTTCAGCCCGTTGTCCGAAGGCGGATTGTGCGAGGCGGTCACCATGACGCTGCCGTCGTAGGAGTCCTCTCCCGTGAAGAAATACACCATCGGCGTTGTGCACAGGCCCATGTCCACGACCTCAGCGCCCGCCGCCGCCAGTCCGCGCACTAGCGCGTCCCTGATGTCGGGCGACGACTGCCTGCAGTCGCGGCCGACAAGCCAGCGCGGCCTCCGAGCGGAACCGCCCTCCGCCGAAGCGACGAGGGGCGAGACCACGCCGGGCAGCGCCATTCCCACCTTGCGCACGGTCTCGAGGTCGAAATCGACCCCGAAAGTCCCGCGCATGTCATATGCCTTGAAGAAGCTCACACCCCGATTATAGCACAATCAGCGGCGATTTGTCTTCTCAAATCTTCAACGGACTGAAATTCGCGCTCGGGGCGGACGAACCGGAGAAGCTCCACTTTCATCTCCGGCGCTTCCGGCGGAGGCTCCGCAAAGTGCACCTCGAGGACGGGACGGCTCCACGCCCGCTCGCGCATCGTGGGCGCGACGCCGAAGTTCGCGATCCCGCGCAGGCCGCGCCACTCGACCTCGTAGACGCCTCGCGGCAGTCGCACCATGGGCGGATCGTCCGGAGAGCCGACGGCGACGTTCACCGTCGGAAAGCCAAGCTCCCCGCCAAGCCCCTTGCCTCTCATCACGGCGCCTTCGACCGAGAACCGCCGGCCGAGCATGGCGTTGGCGGAAGCCACGTCGCCGGACTCCAGCGCCGCGCGTATTCGCGTGGACGAAATGCGGTCGCCGTCGTACTCGGCGTACGACACGACCGTGACCTCCACGCCCATCTCCCGCAGAAGCCCCGCGTCTCCGCTTCCGCCGCGTCCGAACCGCCAGTTCTCTCCGCACCTTACGCGACGCGCGCGAAGATACCGCGCGGCGAACTCTTCCGGCGGCATGTCGGCCAGCTCGCGGGTAAAGTCCAGAGACACGACCGTCGACACGCCGCAGGCCCTTATGGCGGCCTCGCGGTCGGCAGGCGACATCATCAGCCGCGGCGCGCGCTCGGGCGCAAGCAGCGAAAGCGGATGGTTCCTGAAGGTCAGCGCGACGTCGGCGCCCTCGAGAATGGCCCGATGCCCGCGATGCACGCCGTCGAAAAAGCCGACCGCTATGCAAACGCCCTGGTCGTCGGCATCACGCACGTGGCGAAGTCCCCCATCTCCATTTCGAGAAGGCGACCGAAAGGAATCGCATCCGCGACATCGAACCGGCCTGTCTTCGTGCGGCGCATCGACATGAGCGTCGCGCCGAGATCCTTCGCGAGCGCACGGACGAGAACGCCCTTCGAGGCGACAAGCGCAAACGAGAAGTCGCCCGAGCCCGCCGCGCCGCCCAGAGGAGCCACGTCGAACTTGTACACATGGGCGAGGAACTGGCCGTGGTCGCCTGTGTCGGCGATCTCGTAGCCTGCGCTCCCCTCCCTGCGCACCGAGCAGAAGCGCGGCTCGGTCTGGAAAAGGTCCCCGCGGACTTCTTCCGGCTTCATGACCGTCTCGGGAAGAGCCTCCGGCCTTCCATACCGGTCGCCGGTGTCCGTCGTCGCGCCGAAGCGCATGACGCCCGTGTACGAGCGGTCGGCGCCCATTACGCGGTCGGCGAACTTGTTGGCGTTGTTGACGAGAATCACCATGAGCCCCGACGCCATCGCGTCAAGCGAGCCGCCGTGCCCTACCTTGACGAGCCCGAACTTGCGCTTGACGGTCTTCACGACCGTCGAGAAGGCGATTCCCTCGGGCTTGTCGACGAGGAGGACGCCGTCAAGGCCCTCCATCACCTTCAGCTGTGTCAGGTTGGCCATCAGCCGCCGGTCTCCAGCCTGTCGAGCATCGCCAGCACGGCATCGCCCTTTTCAAGGCTGAGGTCGAGCTGGAAGACCAGGCGCGGAGTGAACTTCATGCGCACCTCGCGGCCGATGGCCGCCTGGAAGCGCTTTGCGTTGTGCTTGAGATGCTGCAGCGCCGTGCGCTTGAGGTTGTCGTCGCCGAAGACCGAGACCTTGACCGTCGCATCGCGAAGGTCCTTGCCGCACGACACGTCGGTCACGGTTATGAGCCCGGGCTGCACGCTGTCGCCCTGCATGACCGAGAACATGCTCTCGGCTATGACGCGCTTCAAAAGCGAATTGACCCTCTCAAGTCTCTCTACAGCCACCTGGACACCTCCGCCGCCCTCAAAAGCCGCCCCGCCCCGCACTAGAGCGAGCGCGGCAGCTCCTCAAGCGAATAGCACTCTATGACGTCGCCGGTCTGGAACCCTTCGTAGCCCGCGAAGCACACGCCGCACTCCTGCTGGCCCGTGACTTCCTTGACCTCGTCCTTGAAGTGCCGCAACGTCTGCACCTTGCCGTCCCAGACCTGGGAGCCGCCGCGCATGATGCGGAACTTCTCCTTGGCGACGAGCTTGCCGTCGAGCATCTGCGAGCCCGCGATCTTGCCGAGCCTGCCGATGTCGTAGATGGCCTTGATCTCGGCATGGCCGAGGACGACCTCCTTGTACTCCGGCGGCAGCATGTCGAGCATGCAGTTCTTCACGTGGTCGAGCAGCTCGTAGATGATGCGGAACGAGTTGATTCTCACGCCGTCGTGACGCGCCTGCTGCTGGACGCCTGAGTCGTTGCCGATGTCGAAGCCCACGATCACGGCCTTGCCTGCCGCTGCGGACTTCACGTCCGAAAGCAGGATGTTGCCGGTGCCCATGCCGATGATGTTCAGCCCGACCTTCTCGGACTTGATCTCCTGCAGCGCCTGGACGATCGCCTCCAGAGAGCCCTGCGTGTCGGACTTTACGATGACGTTGAGCTCGCGCTTGCCCTCCGCAGCCATCGCGTTCATGAGCGCGTCGAGCGTGGACGCCTTGGAGGTCGAGAGGGACTCCTCCTTCTTCTCCTGCGCCGTCTGCTCCGCAAGCGTGCGCGCGCGCTTCTCGTCGAGCATCACGCGGAACTCCGAGCCTGCGTCGGGCACGCCCGAAAGGCCCGTGCACTTCACGGGCGTCGCAGGCGGCGCCTCCTTCACGCGGCGGCCGTGGTCGTCGATGAGAGCGCGAACCTTGCCGAAATGCTCGCCGATGAGAATCGCGTCGCCGACCCTCAGCGTGCCTCCCGTCACGAGCAGCGTCGCGCAAGGCCCGAGGCCCTGCTGCAGCTCAGACTCGATGACGAAGCCGTTCGCGCGGCGGTTCGGGTTGGCCTGAAGCTCAAGAACCTCGGCCTGGACGAGTATGTTCTCGAGAAGAGCGTCCACGCCTTCGCCCGTAATGCCGGAGACGGGGCAGCAGATGATGTCGCCGCCCCAGTCTTCGGGCGTGAGCCCCTTCTTCTGGAGCTGCTGCTTGACGCGGTCGACGTTGGCCGTCGGCTTGTCGCACTTCGTAAGGGCGACCATGATCTGGACGCCCGCCTGGCGGCACACCCTGATGCACTCCTCGGTCTGGGGCATTATGCCGTCGTCAGCCGCGATGATGAGAACCGCAATGTCGGTGATCTGGGCGCCGCGCGCACGCATGGACGAGAACGCCGCATGGCCGGGCGTGTCGATGAAGGTGATCTTCTTTCCGGCAACGTCGACCTGGTAGGCCGAGATCTGCTGGGTGATGCCGCCCGCCTCGCCCTGCGCGACGTGCGCCTTGCGTATCCAGTCCATCAGCGTCGTCTTGCCATGGTCGACATGGCCGAGGAACGTGATGACCGGCGCGCGCGGACGGAGCGTCTCGGGCGCATCCTCCGGAATGAGGTCGTCGGCGTCGATCGCCTTCAGGACCGGCTTCGCCGCCGCCTTGTCGCGGGCATGCTCGATGACGACCTTGAAGCCGTACTTCTCGGCGACCTTCGTCGCGACGTCGGGCTCGACGCGCTGGTTGATGGACGCCAGTATCTTCAGACCCATGAGGTCCGCAATCAGGCGGTTCGGCTTTATGTTCAGCTTCGCCGCGAGGTCCTTCACAACCACCGCGCCGCGAATCGAAATCTCCTTCGCCTCCTCGTTCACGGAGATGCGGCTGCCCTGCTGCGGAACCGCGGGCGCCACGCGGGCGACCCTCTGCTTCTCGAAGCTCTTGAGGCCCTCGCGCCCCTTCTTGCCCTTGCGGCCGGGCTCGTCCTCGTAGTCGACGGGCTTCGGGGGCTTGGGCTTCGGAGCCACCGCGACCGAAATGGATATCGTGGGCGTCGGGCGCGCGGCCTGAAGCGGCTTGAACCCGGCGTGCGAAAGACCGGTCGTCGCAAACGTCTGGGCCGCAGCGGACGGCTTCGGCTTGAAGCCGGGAGCCATGCGGATCTTCGGAGCCGGCGGAGGCGTCTGCAGCGCGGCCTTCTCCACGGGAGCGGGAGCCGGAGCAGGAGCAGGAGCCGCAGGCTTCTCGGCGGCCGACGGAGCCTCGGCGGACGCCGGGGCCTCGCCTGGTTCGGGCTTCGTAGCAGGCTTGGGCGCCTGAACCGCAAGCTGCGGCTTCGAAACTGGCGGCTCGGCCGCGGAAACCGGCGGACGCGAACCGTCTGCGGCCTCGCGCGCTATGCGCAGATGCTCCTCGAGCTTCGCCTTCTGCTCGGCGAAGAACTGCGCGTTCAGCGCGGCCGCACGGGCCCTCTTCTCTTCACGTTTTCTGAGAATCTCTTCTGTCGTTGTCATTCGGCGACCTCGCTGTTGGCGTTTGTGAGCTCTGCAACTGCCTTGGCCGCCGCGTAGATGCCCTTCGCCTGAACCTCGTCAAGCCCTGTTGCGGCGATGAAGCTTGCCTCGTCTTCCTCTGCTATGCCGTCCACTGTAAGATAGCCGGCGTCGGCCATCTGCGTCGCGACCGCCGTGGAGACGCTGAACATCTCCGCAAGGTCCTTGATCGCCTCGGCCTTCTGGTCCTCAAAGCTCGCCGTGGCCATCGACTTCTTGATCTCGACGTGCCAGCCGGTCAGCTTGGTCGTGAGCCTTACGTTCTGACCGCGCTTACCGATCGCCAGCGAGTACTGGTCGGCCGCCGCGACCACGTGCACCGTGTTCGGCTGGGCCGGGTCGACCTCGATCGACTCGAGCTTGGCCGGCGCAAGCGCCTGGGCCACGTACTGCCTGATGTCCTCGTTCCAGCGCACGATGTCGATCTTCTCGCCCGAAAGCTCGCTCACTATCGACCTCACGCGGCTGCCGCGCTGGCCGACGCACGCGCCGACGGGGTCCACGTTCTCGTTCGAGGTGCGCACCGCCAGCTTTGCACGGTAGCCGGGGTCGCGGCTCACGCCCATGATCTCGACCACGCCGTCAGCAATCTCGGATACCTCAAGCCTGAACAGCGCCTCCACGAACTTGCCGCTCGCGCGCGAAAGGACGACGCTCGGGCCCTTCGCGTCAGGCTCGACCCTGATGATTATCGCCTTGATCGGGTCGCCGACCTGGTACTCTTCGGTAGGAATGCGCTCCTTGCCCGGAAGGATCATCTCGGTCTTGCCGACCGTCACGTACGTGTCGCGGCGCGATATCGCCGAGACCGTGCCGCTGACTATGTCGCCCACGCGGTCCTTGTACTCGCTGAAAGTGTTCGTGCGCTCGGCCTCGCGGATCTTCTGCATTATCATCTGGCGCGAGGTCTGCGCCGCGATTCTGCCGAGACGGGCCGCCGGCATCTCGATCTCCACCGTGTCGCCCTCCTTTACAGGGTTGCCGTGGTTGAAGCGCGATGCGCGGGAAAGGGAGATGAAGCCCGGGCCGACCTCTTCGTCGGACGCAACGAGCGTGTCATACACATGGAGGGAGAGGTCTTTGCGGTCGATGACTACGCGGAGGTCGTTGGTGACGTTCTGGTTCTTGCGAGCTGCCTGCTGAATCGCCTGCTCAATCGCCGTCAGGACGATTTCGCGGCTCACCCCGCGCTCGTTTTCAATGTGCTGGACCACCGCCAGCAACTGGTTGTTCATCGCCATGTCCTCTCCTTCCGTGCCTGATCAAAATTTAAAACGACCCTCCGGATCGACCCGCTGGATCGCCGTAAAGCGCGTGTAGTTTACGCTTTTTCGGCGAAATTGTCAACCCTCAGGGCCATATTTGGGCTAAACAAATGTTCCACTCCGAAGAGCCAAACATGTCGCCTCATGGCCAATTTCCCTTCTCTTAGCGGCCAAATCTGCTCTGCTAAGCGGCCAAATTCCGTTTGGTCAGTGGCCTAGCATGAGAAATGGCGCCATTACAAAGAGAAATGGCGCCATTTCACCATAGTAATGGCGTCATTTGTGTAGTGAAATGGCGTCATTTCTCGTGTGTGTACACATAGAGCTCAAATTTTGCCCATAAGCAAAACGATTTTGGCCACTTGCAGCTCAACATTTGGCCATAGGCAGATCTCGCTACGGGTGCGTCAACTGAAAGTGCGCCTAAATCAGCTGGAAGGCCAAGAGATTACCGGAAAAGCGATTGATGGCGCAGTGGTCAGCGAGGGGAGTGTCCCCACGCAATTCAGGTCGCTCTTTTCTGTTGACGTCGAGTGGGCGGGATTGCACGAGAGGCAGTTCGAGGAACCGACGTGATTTTGACGACACATGGTAACAGGCGAGTGCTATGCACGAGCGTCAAAATCATGTCGGGTAGTATCCTCGAACGTACGGCTCGGGCGATACCGCCCACGTAGCTCGCCTGTTTCGTGGCCGCGCGTAGCGCTCCCAGACGTTTCCTCAGACCGTCGAAGGCGAACTTATGACGCGAAGCCTGTGAGTTCTGCGAAGCGGTAGCGAAAGCATCTACGGTTCGGAGTTTCAAACATATCAAGACTTCGGACTTCGGACGTCGGAATCTTCTTCAGTCCGAAGTCTTAAGTCCTAAGTCCTTCAACTAAAGGTTTGGATTCTCACGGGAACCGCGCCGACCTTCTTTATAGTTGCGGTTCCGTAGCCGACGTTCCCGACCATGACGCCGGACACGTTCACCGTAACGGTCTTCAGCTTCCCGCCGACGACCGCATACGCCTTGAACGAGCCGGAGAAACTGCCGCCCTTCGCCTTGTACGTCAGCTTCAGTCCCGACGGATTCGCCCCAGCCTTGGAATCGTCCAAAACGCCGTTCTTTATCGCGATTTTACCCGCTTTCGCGCCGCCTGCGACAACCCACTTGGTCCCGTTCTGCGCAACCGAAACTCCGTCCGGAAGATACGGCAACGGGGCCAGACCCCACATCGCCGCAAACGCCGCGCCGTCGATGCGGAACGCCGCGCCTTTGGGGACTGTCCCCGCTGCGCCGACAACCGCGCCATTGCCGAGTCCTTCGACATCCGCCTTCTTTCCGTCGCGCGAGAGCCAGATAGTGAACGAAAGCTCAGCCTTCGGCGCGGAGACCGGAATGCAGCACCATTCCTCGCCGATTAGAAGCGCGGCACTTGCCGATATCTTCGTCTTTCCGTCCGAAAGCGCACCGGAAACCTTGACCTTGCCCTTCTTCGCAATCGCCGCGCTTGCGTTTCCGCCGTCCCAGACGACGTTCACCGCGCTCGGCAGGTTCGCGAGAAGCGCATCCGCCGCGCTCGCCTCCGCCTTGTCCTTCGAGGTGAAGAAATTCCGCGCACCGTCGATCGTGTAAGCGCCATAACTGCCGGAAAATCCGTCCGAACCAAGCAGAACGCGGCAGTTATCGCCTCCAACAAGCACGACTTCCATCGGTCCGTACTTCGCAATCAGCGCCTTGCCCTTCTCTGCGGCCTTGAGATTCACCTTCTTCGCGCCAACAATCTGCACCGTCGCCTTAACTGCGGCACGCCCATCCTTCCCCGGCTTCCCGACCTTCACCTGAATCGTACCCTTCACACTCCTCTTCGCATCCACGAGGTATCCATTATACTCGCTCGCAGCCACCGTCGGAACGGCACCAACTATCTCATCATACAGGCGAATCTTCGTCCAATGCGCATACAAAGTATGATCAGCGGCAATCGTCAATGTCGAGTTTTCCGCAACAAGCGTTCCGCCTTCTGCGGACGTAAACCATCCGTCGAATACGAAACCAGGACGCGTCGGAACGGGAAGTCCGCCATACGCAGCCCCATATTCGAAGGTTGTATCCTCGAACTCGCCCGCACCACCGTTCGCATCAAACCACACCGAGTACTGATTGACACTCCATTGCGCCGTATATGTCACGTTCGACGCCGGAACCGTAGCAACAACCTCAGGCTGCCAGCCGTTAAACGTGTACCCCGTCCGTGTCACTGTCGGCGCCGTTATCGCCGCTCCATAATCCATTGAACGGCCCCATCCACCTATTCCACCATTCGCATTGAATGTCACCAAGTACTGATTGATGCTCCACTGCGCCGTATACGTTACATTCGACGCTGGAACCGCAGCATCAACTTCCGGCAACCAACCAACGAACGTATACCCTTCGCGCGTCACATCTGGTGCAACAATCTCGGAAGAATAATCAAGTTCATTCGTAACGCTTCCAAAACCTCCGTTCGCGTCAAACGCAACGGAATACTGATTGATTTGCCACTGCGCCGTATACGTAACATTCGACGCAGGAACAGTAGCGTCAACTTCAGGCATCCAACCAACAAACGTATATCCTTCGCGCATCACTTCAGGCGCAATGACCTCGGAAGCGTAATCCAACTCGTTTGTCACACTTCCAGTGCCAACATTAGCGTCAAAAGCCACAGAATACTGGTTGATGCTCCACTGAGCCGTATACGTCACGTTCGACGCGGGAACCGTAGCGTCAACTTCAGGCGACCAGCCGACGAATGTATACCCATCGCGAATCACGTATGGCGCGACGATCACGGAAGCGTAATCAAGTTCCTTCGTACCGCTTCCCGAACCACCGTTCGCGTCAAACGCAACGGAATACTGATTGATTTGCCACTGCGCCGTGTACGTTACATTCGACGCCGGAACCGTAGCGTCAACTTCAGGCAACCAGCCAACGAATGTATACCCTTCGCGCGTCACATCAGGCGCAACAATCTCGGAAGCATAATCCAACTCGTTCGTAGCGCTTCCCGCGCCACCATTAGCGTCAAATGCAACCGTGAAGCCAACATACCTGATCCCGATCCCGTTCCACATTCCGGGAATCTCCACACCCCAACCTGTCGAATTGGCCTGGACATATGCCGCACATTTGGACGAAACGCCGTCAAAAGCGTCTGCGCCAACCATAGGCGCGTCTCCCTCGAACACGATGCGCTCAAGGCCATTGCAACCACCAAACGCTTTCGCTCCGATTTTCGTCATGCCACTGGGAATCGCAACATTCAACAATTCGCCACACCCGCAAAACGCCGAATCGCCGATGCCGCATGCGCCAGTCAAATCCAACTCAGATGGCAGATTGTCCGTGTGTCCAACAGCCCATTTACCCACCAGCTTAACACCTGGAATCGTGTCCGTGTCGAAAATGGCGTTGTTGCATCCTTCGAATGCCTTGTCCGCAATGCCCGTCACATTGTCTGAAACAATGACATTTGTTATCGATTGGTATGCGTCAGGGAAAACCGCAGCCAAACTCGACAAGCATACGGCTTGTGGTACCGTAGTCCTCAGAACGCTGACGCAACCGAGGAACGCATTTTCGCTGACGTCCTTAACGCTGTCAGGAATCACTACACTCTCAAGACTGGCGCATCCGGCAAACGCATTGTCCGCAATGTTCGTGACTCCATCGGCAATGATTACATCCGTAATCGTTCCGTAGGCTTCCGGAAAAACATCCATCATCTTGGACACACACACGACTTGCGGCACCGTCACGAGCGCAAGGTCGTAGCATTCCCCAAACGCCCAATCGCCGATGTTCGTCACACTGTTCGGTATCGCCACGTCGGCGAGTACGCCGCAACCGCAAAACGCCGACTCTCCGATACTGACGACGCCGTCAGGAACATCCACAGTCTTGAGCAGTGAACACCACGCAAACGCGTTGTTGCCAATGATCTTCACTCCATTGCCGATAGTCGCACGAACAAGCCTGTTGCAAGATGCGAATGCCGAATCGCCAATGCTCTCAACGCTGCCGGGTATCGTCACGCTCGTAAGCGCCTCGCAGCTCGCAAACGCGCAGTTGCCAATGTTCGTCACTCCATTGCCGATAGTCGCACGAACAAGCCTGTTGCAAGATTCAAATGCCGAATCGCCAATGCTCTCAACGCTGTCGGGAATCGTCACGCTTGTAAGCGCCTCGCAGCTCGCAAACGCACCATCGCCGATGCTCTTCACTCCGACGGGAATCGTTATGTTCGTGATTCCGCGGCATTCGGAAAACGCTCCATTCCATATATGTTCTACGCCGGCAGGAATGGCCACATTACCATTGCATCCCTGGAGAAGCGTCCTGCCGTCCTTTGTTAGGAGCATCCCGGAATCCGCCTTGTACGCAGGATTCCCCTCTTCAATATCAAGGGAAGCATACCCGAAAGCCCCATGTCCAATATTTGTCACGCTGGCGGGTATCGATACATTTTCAAGTGAACACTCTGCAAACGCTCTATCGTCAATACTCGTCACGCTATCCGGTATCTCAATGCTCGCAATTCCACTACATCCGCAGAAGGCCGAATTGCCAATTGTTGTCACATTGTCCGGTATCGTAACGCCCGCAAGCCCGCTGCAGGAGAAAAACGCACCATCTCCGATACTTGTCACACTATTCGGTATCGTCACACTCGTCAAAGAGCTACAGCCGGAAAACGCATAAGTACCAATGGCTGTGACACCGTCTGATATCGTCACACTTGTCAAAGCGCTACAGTCAGAGAAAGCATAAGAACCAATGGACATGACACTGCCAGATATCGTCACACTTGTCAAAGCGCTACAGTCTGAAAACGCAGAATCTCCAATGTTCGTCGTCCCCTCTGAAATCACGAGATTCGTCACGTTCCCAAATGGAATGCCACATTGACTTCCCGGAACAATTGCTGACACTACACCATTGCAGTCGGCAAACGCCCAATCGTCAATGCTCGTAACACTGTTGGGTATCGTTACGCCCGTAAGCCCGCTGCAACCGTAAAACGCATACTTTCCGATGCTCGTCACGCTGTCCGGAATCGTAACGCTCGTAAGCCCGCTGCATTCTCCAAACGCGGATTCGCCGATGCTCGTAACGCTGTTAGGTATCACTAAATCCGTAACTTTCTCACCCTTAAGATAGAGATTGTGCGCATAGACAAGCGGATTGTCATAATAAGTACCAAACGAAATTCCACACCACTTTGCAAGGTCGGTAATATGTACGCTCGTAAGTCCGCTGCAATCCCTAAAAGCATAACGTTCGATGCTCGTCACGCTATTCGGTATCGTAACGCTTGCAATCCCGCCGCAGCCACGGAACGCTGATGCGCCGATGCTCGTCGTCCCTTCTGAAATCACAAGATTAGTCACATTCCCAAATGGAATTCCGCATTGACTTCCCGGAACGGTTGCCGACACTACACCGTCGCAGCCTTCAAACGCACCATATCCGATGTCCGTCACGCTGCTCGGTATCGTCACGCTCATAAGTCCGCTGCATCCGGAAAACGCTTCAGCACCGATGTTCGTAACACTGTTCGGTAACGTAACGCTCGTAAGTCCGCTGCAATTGCGAAATGCCTCATTGCCGATGCTCGTAACGCTGTCCGGTATCGTCACGCTCGTAAGTCCGCTGCAATCCTCAAATGCATAACTGCCAATATTCGTCACACTATTAGGTATAACCACACTCGTCAAGTTTGAGCACCCTTCAAATGCCCTTTCTTCGATTTTCGTGACGCCGTTCGGCATCTGAATCGAGACAAGCGACGCACAATCGCAAAATGCACCGCGAGGGATTGCGACAATTCCATCCTCAAGAATTACGCGTTCTACATTCGGGAAGCTCGTGCTTATGCTTATCGATCCTCCAGTCCTGAAAAGCGATCCATCGCCGGGATCAAGCAAACGGCTCCATCCACTCTGCGATGTCTCTGTACAGCCATCTTTGCGATAACCAAGTCCGAAATCACTCGACCAATTCCTGCCCCAAGATCCCTTCTCACCACCTTTGTCTCCAAGCCTGAACTCCACATCATACCAGCCGGATTCTTCTGGGCAGAACTGACCGGTATATACTGTGTACTCAGATGCTGTCTCGACGTTTATAACGACACTTCCGTCTACCTTTACATAAGCATTGTCATCGAAGTGCGCCCCAAACACATAAGTTTTGCCTCCTTCCATATACATCAGTCCAAAATATGCAATCGTAGAGTTGCTCTCATTCCATGCGTACGAATTGCCTGTAAGCGGATCGGAGAACTCCCAGGGATCGCTGGACGCATATGTGTATGCTGCAATCGCCCCAGACGCAACATCCACACGTTCAGCCTCCTTCGCCGTCGTCGTCGTGTCAAAACTGCCATCAAATTTTGCCTGCAACAAACCAATCCTGCCTACCCCCCCGCCGCCGTCAAGTACTGACCCGCTGCCTATGGTCAACGATAACACCCCTTCACACCCCTCAAACGCATCGGCATCAACCTGTGTCACACTTCCAGGTATTTCCAGACTCTCAAGCGAACTACACCCGCCAAACGCAAAACTTCCGATGCTCGTCACGCTGCTCGGTATCGTCACGCTCATAAGCCCGCTGCAATTGTAAAACGCATAATTGCCGATAGTCGTGACACTGTCCGGTATCGCAACTCCCGTAAGCCCTTTGCAACCGGAAAACGCATTATCGCCAATGCCTCGGATTCCCGTCAGGTCCAATTTGCCAGACAGCGAAACAGTCGAGCAAATTGCCCAACCATCCACTAACTTTACACCAGGAATCGTAGTCGCGTCATAAAGTGAATCGCCGCAACCGTCAAAAGCATTTGAACCAATGCTCATGACACTATCCGGTATCGTAACGCTCGCTAGCCCGCTGCAACCGGAAAACGCATCATTGCCAATACTCGTCACACCGTTCGGTATCACCAAAGCAGTAACCTTCACGCCGTTAAGATAGAGATTGTGTGCATAAGAAAGCGGATTGGCACCTAAACCAAATGAAATGCCACACCACTTCGCGAGGTCGGTGATATGCACACTCGTAAGCCCACTGCAGCCGTAAAACGCATCCGCCCCGATGCTCGTAACACTGTTGCCAATCGTAACGCTCATAAGCCCACTGCAGCCGTAAAACGCATCCGCCCCGATGCTCGTAACGCTGTCCGGTATCGTAACGCTCGTAAGTCCGCTGCAACCGTAAAACGCTTCTTTGCCGATGCTCGTGACTGACATACCGCCAAGCGTAGACGGGATGATTACAGCACCGGTTGGCGCGGGAGAGACGGCAGCAGAAAAATTGTTGCAAATCTCTGCTCCGTCGCCTACAAATACGAATTTCCATGTATATTCGCCGATCTTCTCCGTCTCGGCAATCGCCTTGGCTGCGCACAGAATGACGGACAAAACAATACACGATACTCTTATCATGGCATGCTCCTTGTCTTTACCAATTGAGATATTTATGGAACGTCTGGGACATAGTGTGTGCATCTGGGTTGTCGAAATCTTCGACGCATACGTAGTTGTGCGCCTTGGCATAATCTTCCAACAGATAAAACGGGCTTCTAATCCCGCAATGGCGCGCGAAATGATGTATATTGTAAAGATAATCCAACGTCTGGGCATCCGACAAAACCCTCCGCAACTCGTAGCCGAAAAAATCTATCTCTGAACGGCCAATCAGCTTGTTGTTCATCATATAGCATATGTCACTGAAAAAAGACAACGCCGTATCGACAGTCCGTTCGAAGTCGTCGCCATGGTGGAAACTCCGCGTATACCATTCCTTCGAATATTCTATACGATAAAGGAAATCACCGATCTCTCTCGACCTTAGACGGGACAATATGCCACCAAGAGTCTCTGCACGTTGCAACCTAAGGGCTGCCTTCCATTCGAACAAAGCCCATCCCCCTGCAACGATCAAAGCCATCGTCGACAACACTTCACACCAAGAGGAAGTCCAAGGTATTCCGACCTTTACAGGACAAGTCTTGTCTGTTCGATCTGCAATCGCCATATTGCGTGCAGCATCGGCATCACACCTTCGCGTAAGCGAAGGGACTTCTCTGTCATTGCTGGCAATGCATTTTGGCTGACCTGCACCTTGATCACCCAGTAACGACATTGCAGTGGCCAACACGATAAACTTCATCACAAGTACCTGACTGCGCCGATTGTTCGCACATCGCACCCTCGGCGCAGAAAAGAAGAGTGGCGTGCCTTGCATTCTCATGTTCCATTGAAGGCATCGCCAAACGCCGTTACCAAAACATGATGAGAAGACACGCCACGTGGATACCACGCAGCGCAACCTTCGTATCTCGCTTTGGCTAACTTTGGCGAAGTTTTCAATGGAGCGACAATACGCAGTTGCGTACGCTGCTGCGGGCGTAGGGTGCGTTTCCGCAGCTCCCCGGTTTGCCGCCTATGGTCTGCGCGGCGTTGCGGGGTTTTGGCTTCGGCCTTGGGATTCCCCTCGGCTTCTGCCCGATGACGGGTGCAATTTGCCACCCGCCGATGTCAAAGATCAACGCGTCCCAACGGATTACCCGCCAGAACGGCTACATTATACTACGTTTTCAGCGCATATGTCAAATCGAGACGCCAAAACGGGCGCGGTGGAAAGGAACGTGACAATTCGCTTTTTCATTTCCCGGCTCCTTTCCTCGCATCCGCAATCTGCCGCTTGCCGTGCCGTCCTTCTTCCGTCTCGATTGCGTAGGCAAGTTCGCGGCGCAGCTGCTCCTTGTCCGGAAGGTATAGCTGATAGCGGCTCACGAAGATGCGGTTGGTTATGCCCCGAATCGCGTATTCGACGACCAAATCGTCTTTGTCCGCTCCAAGTATGATGCCAATCGGCGCATTCTCGGTCTTGGTTCCCTCTTCCGCCGCAAAGTAGTTGAGGTACATGTTCATCTGCCCGACGTCGTAATGTTCGACCTTGTTTCGCTTCAGGTCGATCAAGACGAAGCAATGCAGAAAGTAATTGTAGAAAACCAGATCGACGCGGCACGGCTTCTCCGTATTGAGCGGAATCCTGTACTGGCTGCCGACAAACGCAAACCCCTTGCCAAGCTCAAGCATGAAGTTCTTCATGTGTTCGACAAGTGCCGCGTGAAGAGTGCTCTCCTTGTAGATCGCGCCCTGCTTTATGCCTGAGAACTCAAGTACATAATGGTCGCGCATGATATCCTGCGGTCGCTGGACATCATTTCCCCTGCGCGCCAATTCCAGGACGCCTTTCTTGTCCTTGGAAAGCGCAAGTCGATGGAAAAGCATCGAATTCAATTGCCGCCGCAACTCACGCACGCTCCAATGTGACCGCTCGCATTCTCGGCA
>JAEEZC010000207.1 GCA_016288465.1 Verrucomicrobiota bacterium
CGTGGTCGCGCGTAAGCGCTAGTAATGGGGAACGGGGAATGGGGAACGGGGAACGGGAAGGCTCCGCGCTCTCCGCGTGAGACAATCGTAACGCTGGCAGCCACATTCCAGTTGACAGCAAGCGGCTTTAAAGCGCGAAGCAAAGGCGGAACGGGAATGCACCGAAGAACGCGAAGCGAAGCGGAGGGTAGATTCGGCGAAGCCGAACCCGCAGTTATGACCCGACCGACGGTCGCTTCGCAAAGCGAAGTTGCTAGAGGTCTGCGCGCAAGCGTCTGCGCGAGAGCCCAAACCATCGGAGTTAATATATCTACGTTGGTTTTCGATTTTTCCAACGTATGTTTTCGCCGCCGCCTCCGCGGCCGATTCCGCGCCTGGTATCGCGTGTCCGCAGCGCCCGTCAATCGTCGCTCAGGCAGTCCCTCGGCCTTTTAGCCGATTCCAGTGCGCTTATCAAATCGTTAAACTTTTGGCAAATTATATGGCTATTCAACCTTCTGCGCTCTGTGGTATAATGAGGCTGTCTCTAGAGGGAGGCGTACTGTCGTGTGCCGACTAAAAGAGCCGAAATGGGGATATCTTTGCGGACAAAACCAAAAGGAACAAAGCCATGAATACGAGAACGTTGAGAACAGTTGCGAATGCTTTTGCGGCGCTTGCGCTCTGCATCTTCTCCGCGAAGGCGGAGGTTGTCACATACGACGGCACAGCTGCAACCATCGACGTCGACACGCACTACGACGTGCTGGTGGTCTCGACGGCTACGACGGTGACGATTGGACAGGGCGTGACGCTGACTGTGGACGAGCTCGTCGGCAACGCGGCGCTTTCCAAGGCGGGGGCGGGAACGCTGACGGTTAAGAGTTTTTCCGCCAACTCTAGGATCTCGGCTTCGGCCGGCACCGTCCGTTTCGCCGCCGGCGGCCCGACGGACACGTCGGCGTTCGACGGCGCAGGAACGTTCTTTCACGTCGACGCATCGTCCGCCGCGTCTCTGACGACCTCCGGCGCCACGGCCGACGGGAAAGCCCTTGTCTCGCAATGGGCCGACGTCCGAGGCGCCGGGCATCCGACGTCCGCGCCGGTTGGCGGGACTGGAACGACGTTCAACAAGCCATGGATAGATGCCGCAGCGCTCAACGGCCTTGATGTCCTCGACTTCGGCTCATACTACAAGATTGGAACAGCCGAGGACGGCTACGGCGCGGCGCTCTGCTGGAATACCGACTCGTCGGCGATTCGCGAGGTCTTTCTCGTGCAGTCCGACGCGCACGGCAGTCGCAGCCAGTTCCTTCTGGGCTGCAAGTGGCCGGAGAACAACTCGGGACGGACATACGACTACCACCGCGGCTCTTCTGGGGCCCTCTTCAACACAACATATTCGAGCGCGAACATCCGCAACGGCTCCATCTACATGGATGGCCTTCCCGCAACTGCGGCGACCGTTCCGTCCGACGGCTTCCACGTCTTCCGCCTCGTTCAGAGCGGCACGACGAAGGCATCGGCCTTCGCGGACGACCGCGAGACACCCGGCCGCGGCGGCATCCGCCTCGCGGAGGCCGTCGTCCTCACTGCCAACCTCGACGCGGTGTCAAGCCGCCGACTGGAAATGCGCCTGCAGCAGAAGTGGCTTCCCGGCGAGCGCACCATCGCTAATCTCTCGCTCTCCAACTCATCCGTCCTGACCATTGACGAAGGCGTAAAGATCACGGCAAAGGGCGGAACGCTCGCCCCGACCGCGACAGTCACCGGAGCGGGCGAGGCTCGGTTCGAGATCTCGGCCTACCAGTATTCGCACCCAGCGAAGGCCATCACGAAAGTCGGCGCGAACGCGGTCAACCTCCGCGCGTCGGCGGCCCGCCGCGTCCGCGTCGATGAAGGGACGCTCTCCATCGTCACCGCCGCCTCGAAGCTCACGCCCGCCCTGCACCTTGACGCCACGCACACGGGGTCGTTCACAATGAACAACGGGAAGGTGCAGTACTGGAAGGATATCGTGACGTTGAACTCGTCGAACGAAAAGTTGGCACGGCAGAACAATGCCACGCAAATGCCGCTTCGGATGGAGAACGCGCAGAACGGCCTCGCAGTCGTCGATTTCGGAGACCTTTACCGCTCCGGTCGCTGGCCGTCCGCCAACACGCCGATGAACATGGTTCTTTCCGCCGAACTCACGACGGTGCGGGACGTCTTCCTCGTCGTGGCGGACACGGATGATGCGCGATCGGCTGTTTCCAACGAAAGCCTTCTCCCACAGTTCCTGCTTGGACACTCCACCGCCTACGACTTCCACCGAACCGCCTCCGGACAATTCGGAATCCTCAACTTGTCATACGGATGCGGGACAAGCGCCAGCACCACATTGGCGCTTGACGGCGCGTCCGCCGCGCGAAACGCCGCGCTTCCCGAGGGCTTCCACCTCGTGCGCATCTCGCCCGCGAGCAACGCGAAGGTGAACCAGCTCTGCAAGGAACGCTCTGGCAATGCCTACGGCGGACTGAAATACGGCGAAATCCTGCTCTACACCGGCGCAAAGCTCTCCGACGCAGAAGCTGCGGACGTGACGGACTACCTGCTCAACAAGTGGGGCCTTCCGAACGCCGACGGCACGGGCGTCGCTTACGAGTCGCTGGAAGTCGCCGCCGGCGCGACGCTTGGTCTGCCGCAGCAGTCCTCTACGGCGGCGCTTTCCGGCGCTGGAACGGTGAGCGGCGACCTCGCGCTCGCCAGCGGATTCTCTCTCAAAGTCTCCGCCGACGCCCCGCTTTCGGTGACGGGCAAGCTCACGTTACCCGCTTCAGGAACCGTGGAGATTTCCGGCGACGTCCTTTCCTACGCGAACGAGTCGGTGGTGACGCTTGTCTCGGCTGGTTCCGTAGCCGGCGGGCAGTCCGCCCACTACACCGTCGCAGGCGACTTCGCGAATACCAGACGCAAGGTGCAGGTGTTTGCCGATGCAGAAGGCCTGAAGGCCCGCGTCACCCATTGCGGTTTCGTCATATTCGTTAGATAAAGACGGGCGTAAAGGCGATGGACAACGTGAAGATGTCGATTGCGATTGCGGTCATGGCCGCGGCGGCGTGCTCCGTCGCCGCGGAGTGGGGCATGGCTCCGAACGGAGAGTTCTGGAACGGCCACGCGCAGCGGTTCATGTACGCCCCGGCGTTCACCTTCTCCGAAGTGGGGGGAGCGGCGCGATATCGGTACGAGGTGACTGACGACTACCACAAGGTTTCGGTCTTCCGCGCCGATTCGCCGCGCGTCGGACTCGGCGAAGCCTGGAAGGCCC
>JAEEZC010000208.1 GCA_016288465.1 Verrucomicrobiota bacterium
CGCGAGGACGTCCTGGGGCTGAACGGCGTCAGATACGACGGGTTCATCATCTCCATGCCGGGAACGCCCGAGGCGATGGACGAGCTCGTGAAGTCGCGCGTTCCGACCGTCGCGATCGGCCTGGCGGACAGCGTCCTTTCGACGAGGACGGAGTCGATCTCGTTCGTGCAGGCCGACAGCATCAGCACAGGGCGCTGCGGCGCCGAGCACCTCCTTTCGCGCGGCGCGTACAAGTCGGTCGGCTACGTGCACGAGCTGAAATACGAGGCGTACTCCTACGAGCGCGAGATAGGCTTCAGACAGGTCATGAAGGGAGCGGGCTACGCTCCCGAGGTCTTTCCGCAGGGCAACGACTTCTCGAACTACCACGACCGGCTGCGCGAATGGCTGCGGGGGCTTCCGAAGCCTGCAGGGGTAATGGCCGTCTCCGACATGCGCGCGGCGGACGTCATCAACATCTGCCGCGAAGAGCGCATCGTCATTCCCGAGCAGCTGGCCGTCGTCGGCGTAGACAACGACATCTACCAGCACAGCAAATGCGGCATGGCAATCTCAAGCGTCCAGCTGGAGATAAGGGAGATCGGGCGCGTCGCCGTACGCGAGCTTGAGCGTCTCTTCAAGAGCCGGAAGACGATCAACCGCCCGCGCGAAGCCGTCGTCTCAACTCACCGAACCTTCGCGCGCGAGTCTACGGCGCGGTCGATGACGGCGGCGAGGCTCGTACAGAGCGCGCTTGCGTTCATCGAGGCGAACCGCATGCGCAATCTGACGCGGAAGGACGTCGTAGCGCACCTCGGCTGCTCGCTCCAGCTCGCGGAGCTCCGCTTCAGGCAGATCGCTGGGCATACGATCCGCGAGTCAATCGAGATCGCCCGGATGAACGAGGTCAACCGGCGCATCCGTCAGTCCGGCTTCTCCGTCCGCGAGACCGCGAAGGCCCTCGGCTTCACGTCGGCCAACCACATGACGCGGATATACCGCCGCCATTTCGGACGCACTATCACCGAGGCGTCCGCCGAATACCACGCGAAGCGCGGCAAAGAGCAGCGGGACTAGGCCCTTCGGCGGGAGAGTCCGTCACTTGACGATGAACATGAACGGCTCTTTGGAGACGATGAAGCGCACGGCCATGTCCACCTTTCCGGAAGAAGGCGCCGTCACCGTGAACGTCAGCTGCGTGCAGTCCTTGTTTTCGCTGTCCCAGCTGTTCGGGCCCTTCGCCGGCTGCGCCTGCCACGTCCCGATCTGCGCGCCGCACTGCTCCAGCACGATCTCCTTGCCGTTCTGCTGAAGCGTGACGCACGGGCCGTCGATTCGGGGAGTAGCCTTTGTGATCATCGACCACCTCACCTTCTTGCCGCTGCGGACGCCGCTCAGCTCGTCGTGAAGCAGATACCGACGTCCGTTGGCGTACATCCTGCCGGTCCGCGTCACCTTTGACGCATTCGAGTAGAGCGACGAGAGATCCATCGTCACGGTGGACGTCTTTCCGTTCTTCACGACGCTCGTCACCTGACCAGACCCGGCGACCAGCTGCTGCTGCCCGTCGATCATCGGCACGTTGTGGCTCCACGTGTTCAGGCGGTAGACATTCCAGCGCCTCGAGTTCTGCGTCATCGTCCACAGCTCGCCGCCGATGTTCGGATTCGCCTCCAGAGGCGCATAGCTCTCGGAGCCAAGGTCAACCGCCCACCTTATCTTGTGCGCGTCGAGTATGAACGAGCCGCCGTCCATGTGCCCGTGGTTGCCGGACGGCGAACCGCCCTTCAGCCCGACGAAAAGTGCCGTCGAGTCGTTCCAGCTCGACCGCTGGATCGTGATCGGCGTTCCGCCCTGCGCATTCCAGACGAGCGGCGACTGCGGCTTGAGCCCTGCGGCCGGCTCCTCCACCCAGAAGAGCGCCAACGGTAAAAGGCGGTTTTCCTTCCACCATTGAGTCCTGTACGCATAATACATATCCCTTTCGCGGTAGACCAGCACGTCCGGACGGTTGAAGCGCTTCGCATACCACCATTCCGCGAAGGTCGCGGAGCGTCCCGAGCCGCCGTCGGAATAGTTGAACGTCTCGCCGCTCGGGCCAGTCACGATGTCCTGGTATGCGCCCGACTCGAGGAAGCCTGGCAGGGACGTCAACCCGTAGTCGCTGCCAAGCACGCTCTCAAGAAGCGCGATTCCGACGACGTTGTACTCCATCCCGTAGTTCCAGTAGCCAGGGCCTTCCGGATAGTTGCCGTTCGGCGCAAGCGCGGCCATGGGCGTCGGCAGGCGCTCCACGGCGCGCTGCACGTAGGCCGCCATTCCGACGGGATCTTCGTCGACAAGCGCAAGCGCCGCCGACATGATTCCCGAATGGCAGACCTGCCCCCAGTTGTTCACCGCAGTTATCCACCACTCGTTCACAAGAGACGCCTCAAGCGCATATCTCCGAAGGGCAGAGGCGACAAGCGCACGAGTAGCGTCGTCCATGCCGTCGTAGAGCCAGTCGTAGCCGATCGCCACCGCAAGCGCCATCTCAGCGACGTCGAGGAAGTGCGACGGATGCCAGTCGCTGAACGAGCAAACGGCCCGAAGCTCCTTGCACGCGCGTTCGTGGATGTTCATGTCTCCGAAGAGCCTGTATGCCATCGCAAGCGTGTTGATGCGGTACAGCGCCGTGCGGCTGACGCTCAAAAGGCGCTTGCCACTCGCGTCAAGCTGGTAGACTACGGGCTTTTTCTTCTCGCTGTCGGTCACGAGCTTGTAAGCGTCCTCTCGTATGCGCATTGCGCCACGGTACAACAGCGCGTTCGTCGCCATCGCAGTGCGCAGGGCCTGAAAGCCGGCGGCGTCCGCAAAGAGGCGCGGGTGCGGCCTCGCCGCCGCCGC
>JAEEZC010000209.1 GCA_016288465.1 Verrucomicrobiota bacterium
CTGGTAGTCGGTCCAGGTGTTGCGCACGTTGAGGGCGAGTAGGTCGCCGTTCACGGCGTCCAGCATCTCGGCCATCTCGATGGCGCGGATGGAATCGGCGCTCCTTTTCGCGGCGGCGTCGGCGTACGCTCTCATGCGGCACATGCGCGAAAGCCTCCACTGCAGAAACGGGAAGAGCCTGCGAAGCTCGCGGTCGGAGGTCTCGTCCGGCTTTTCCTTGCCACACAGATCGAGCACTCCGCGAGCAATCCCGTCCGCCACGGACCTTCCGCGGCTGATCTCGTCCTCGTCTGCCGCGCCCGGAAGCGCCGCCGTGCCGGAAAAAGGAGGGAACGGCGTGCCGAAGCGCTTCCAGAACTCGAAGCCGATCTGCACGGCGCAGCGCGAGAGCCTGTTGGAGTCGCCCGCCTCGACCCAGGTGCGAAGGGCGGCCGAGGAGTCGTTCACGAGGAGATGGCGGTCTTCGTCGTTCTCGACGGCGCGGTAGCGGACGGCCCGCTCGTAAGCAGTGTTCGGCGCAAGCAGGGACAGCGCGACGAGGCGGCGCCCGAGGGCCATCGCGGCAAGCTCGTAGGCGCAGTCGAACGCGCCGTCGGAGAAGACGACGCATCGCCCGTCGCATTCGCGAACCGTCTCGGCGACGAACTCGTCCATGAGCGCAAGCATGCCGCGCTCAAGCGACTGGCGGCGGCTGGGGATGGCGACAAGCGGCAGCGCGAAGAGCATCGACCAGAAGACGGCCTTGCGCCAGCGGCGCCCCCTGCCAAGCTTCCACGCGAACTTCCGTGGACCCGGCTCCGCCACGGAATCGGGGAAGCGCCAATGCGCGATCATGCGGTAGTTGCGCGTGAAGATGTCGACGCCGAAGACGTTCATCGACAGCGCGAACGTGACCAGGCTGAAGCCGAGGAATGTCGCAAGAAGCGCATCGGACGGTACGAGCGTCGTCTGCCGCGAGCTGATGCCGGACCAGAACGGATTGATGCCCGAGATCTGGGAAAGCGCCACAAGGGCGATCAGAAGGAAGACTGCCCCGACGACATAGGGCAGAAACGAGTCCTCCCGCCACGCACTGCGAAGCATGCCGACGGCGACAGCGAACGGCATGACGCAGGCGAAGACGCCCAGGAGCCACCCGCCCGTCTCGGCAGCCGAGCGCAGAAGGGTCCACGAGCCGCGCAGATGCTGCTGGATGAGGCCGAAGACGCCTTCGCAGCCGATGGCCTCCATCCCGCCGCCTTCGACGAAGAAGTAGACTCCCGACGACAGCGCCGCAACGTACGAAAGAATCCAGACATACGAGATGCGCCGCGCAGTAACGCTCCAGACAAACTCGTCGGAAACGCGCTCGAGCACCTCGTCGACGTGCACCGCATACGCAAGATACGCAGCCGCGCACGCGGAGAACAGGATGCCGGCGGCGTTCTCGGACGAAACGACGCCAAACGTCAGAAACGCCGCGTAGAGAGCGATGAGGCGCCCTGTGCAGAGAAAGCGGAAATAGCAGAACGCGGCGGCCACTACGAGCCCGACATACAGCGTAACCGGCGAGAACGCCTGGCCGGCGCGCCAGACGGGGTCAATGCAGACGAACAGCACGGCCGACATCGCCGCGATGCCGCGGCTGACGGTCGCGACTATGCGTCCGTAATGGACGTTTACGCGCATCACCGGCGGGAGAATGTCGCGGAAAACCGTGTACACTCCGGCTGCGGACAAGGCAATCACGAGACGCCCGAGCCAGGGGATCAGCGCCAGGGCCGCGCTAGGCGGCATGGAGACGAACATCAGCCTGACCAGCCACCTGTACACGCCGTTGAAGATGTCCGGCGGCGGACGCAGGCCAGACGCGACAGTGAGCTCGCCAAGAGCCTGAGGATGTATCGACGGGTATGACCAAAGCGTCAACAGCCCAAACGCAATGGCAAAAATCGCGAGTGTGCAAATCCACTCGCGAAGTCTCATGCGTCCCCTTCTCCATTCAGGGATCTGCGTCTGCGAAGCGCAAGCAGGGCCGCACCTATCGCAAAGAGCATTCCCGACGACGGCTCAGGCGCCGAGTACGCAAAGCCGGTCCATGGAACCGCCGCAGGAATCTGCAGCTCCGACGACTGGATGAAGGAGAGCCTGTGACCGGGATTGTCCGGATCCATCGGCGCATTGGAAACGAAGTCGCTGTAGTGCCACGAATCGGACTTCGCCTGCGACACGAAGTTGTCAGCCGCGTCGTAGTAGCCGATCTCAAGGGCGAAGACGTAACTTCCAGACGTGTACTCGTTGCCTGTGCCTTTGTAGACGTAGCTGCCCATGCCGGCGTATGTGGGACCAGCGCGGAAAGTGCTGTCGAGAAGCACGCCCTGGACTTCCGCAGGCTGGCCATTCTGCCAGATGTTCAGATAGTCGACAAAACCGCTGTCGTCGTATACGGAAACCTGAACGCCCCACAAACTGGAGCTGTGGTCCGAGGAGTTTATGAAATCGTGTAGATACGTCTTATCCCCGCCGACAAGAGAGACCATCGGGTCGTCAACTTGCCACATCAGCAGGAAGTCGCCTTCGGTTTCGGCCCTAACGGAACCTGCCGACGCGAAAAACGCCAGCATCAGCACCAGAGCCGCCCAAATCTGACTAAACTTGTTCGTACCTACCTCTCGAAAGACGCGATTTGTCTATTATATCATATTGTCCGCGAAAACGGTAGTACCCGCCGCCAAACAAAAGGACATTTTTCAGTTGCGAGTCACCTGGAAGAACGCCGCGCCAGCCGTCGCAGGAGCCGTGAGCGTGATCTCGCCCGCGCCGCCCTGAACCGCGTTGGACGCGAAGTGCGGACGATCCAGAAGATCGGGACGCCCGCCTGCGCGGACGTTGTAGAGAAGGCGCGCGTCGGTGCCCTTCACCGTCAGCTTGACGAGGCCGCCTTCGACGCGGATGCCCGTGACCTCGGGATTCGACAGCGACTCGCCGGCCGGAGCCGAGCTCTGGGCGAGGATCTTCGCGCCGAGCTTCGCCGCGTTCGTCGCGAACGCCATGACCGACGGAACAGCCTTGACCCTGCTGCCCTCGACCTCGCC
>JAEEZC010000210.1 GCA_016288465.1 Verrucomicrobiota bacterium
ACAACTCGGGGCACTTCCCGTTCGACAAGGAGCCGCCGATCGACACGATCATGGGCGTCAGGCGCATCCTCGACGTAATCCGCGAGAAGCAGCCGAAGGCCCGCACGATACTGACCGCGATCTTTCCGCGCGGCGCCGACGCGAACGACCCGTGCCGCCGCAGGAACGACGTCGTGAACAAGGAAATCGCGACGTTCGCCGACGGGAAGAAGGTCATCTGGTGCGACTTCTCCGACAAGTACCTCGACGCCGCCGGGCATCTGAGCAGGGAGCTCTTCCCCGACCTTCTTCACCCGAACGCCCGCGGATACGAGATATGGGCGTGCTCGGTGATTCCGCTGATCGACCAGGTGCTGGCGGCCTCGCCCGACGACGTCATCGCGTCGGTCTGGCCCTCGCATCCCTCGATCTACGACAACGGCAGGTCCGTCGCCGAGATGGCGCTGCGCGGCAACAACTACTGGCCGGCGCGCTACCTCGAGAAGCGCAACGAGATCGTCGACGGCAAGGGCAGCTACGACGTCGTGATGGTCGGCGACTCGATCACGCATCGCTGGGAGCGCGAGGGCGGTGAGGGCCGCGAGCTCTTCGCCGAGATACGCAAGACATACAGCATTCTGAACCTCGGCTACGGCGGCGACAAGACGGAGCACGTGGCCTGGAGGATGGAGAACGGGGAGCTCGAGGGCTACACGGCCAAGCTCTTCACCGTGATGATCGGCACCAACAACGGCGCGCGCGACATCGCCGGCATCGCGGGCGGCGTCAAGCGCATCATCGACGACATCCGCAACAAGCACCCCGAGTCCAAGATACTGCTCATGCCGATCTTCCCGCGCGGCGCAGAGCCTTCCAACAGGCAGCGCGTCGGAAACGCGAAGATCAGCGATATCATCAGGGGCTATGCGGACGGCAAGACGGTTCTCTGGCTCGACTTCAACGACAAGTTCCTCAAGGCCGACGGCACGCTGACGAAGGAGGTCATGAACGACCTTCTGCACCCGAACGAGAAGGGCTACGCGATCTGGTGGGAGGCGATGCACCCGGTGTTCAGGGACATCTGCGGCAAGTGACCGCCGTCTTCAGAAACGGAACCGTCGTAGACGGGACGGGCCGCGCAGGCTTTGCGGCCGACGTGGTCGTGGACGGGGATAGGATAGCCGACGTGGTGCCGCGCAGCGGCGCCGCGCCGGCTGTTCCGGTCGGGACTTGCGACCGCGAGATCGACGCGTCGGGATGCCTTGTGACGCCTGGGTTCATCGACGTCCACGCGCACTCCGACGCCTATCTCGTGATCGAGCCAGACGCGCCGTCGAAGGTCTCGCAGGGAACAACGACCGAGATAAACGGACAGTGCGGCGGCTCCGTTGCGCCGAGATACGGAGAGGCGCGGCTTTCGTCCGACTGGGCGTCGCTTCTCGGCGACCGGCTGACGTGGCGCTCTCTCGCGGAATACCGGGAGGCGCTGGACGAAGCGAAGCCGGCGGTGAACACCGTGCAGTTCGTCGGGCACAACACGCTGCGCTCGTCCGTCGTCGGCTATGCGGCGAGAAGCTCGACGCCCGAAGAGCTCGCGCGGATGGAGCGGCTGCTGGAGAAGAGCCTTGACGAAGGCGGATGGGGTCTCACCACCGGGCTCATCTACCAGCCGGGCTGCCATGCGACTAACGAGGAGGTGCTTGCGCTGGCGAAGGCCGCAGCCAGAAGAGGCGGGTTCTACGCGACGCACATGCGCTCCGAGGGAGACAGGCTTCTTGAGTCCATAGACGAGGTGATATCGCTTGCGGAGGCGACGGGGATACGCGCCGAGATATCGCACCTCAAGACGAGCGGGCGGGCCAACTGGCCGAAGATCGGCGCGGCGCTCGAGAAGATAGGCGGGGCCGTGGAGCGCGGCGTTCTGCTCGGAAGCGACAGGTATCCGTTCTGCGCGGCCGGCACGGACCTCGACATCGTGCTGCCCGACTGGGCGCAGGCCGGCGGCGCTCCGGCGGAGATGGAGCGGCTTGGGGACGCGGCGCTCCGCAGGCGCATGGAGAAAGAGATCGACGCCTCCGGACGGGACTGGTCTGAGGTGATGATCGGCGGAACGTGGAGCGAGAGAACTAAGCGCTTCAGCGGCAGGACCGTTGGCGAGATAGCGGCGTCGGAGGCGGGCTTTGCGAGCCCGGGCGCGCTTGTCTGCTCCATACTCGAAGCTGACCTCTGCAGGACGGGCGCGTTCTTCTTCGGGATGAGCGAGGAGAATCTGACGAGGATACTTTCCGAGCCGTGGGTGCTGCCCGGCAGCGACGCCTCCCTTCGCGCGCCGTGGGGACCGCTCGGAGCGGACCATCCGCATCCGCGCGCCTACGCGACGATGCCGGAGTTCTACAGGCGGCTGAGGCGCATCGGGCTTTCGCTGGAGGAGACCGTCGCGAGGATGACTTCGCGCGCGGCGGAAAGGTTCTGCATAGCAGGGCGCGGCAGACTGGAGAAGGGCGCTTTCGCGGACGTCGCCGTGTGGCGCGAGGACGAGTTCGCGGGCGAGGCGACGTACCTTGAGCCGCATCGCTTCTCGGCGGGCGTGAAGTGCGTCATGGTCAACGGCGTCGTGCCATACGAGGACGGCAAATTCACCGGACGGCGCGGCGGAAGGTTTTTGGAGCGGACGTGAACCGCATACTTTTCGAGAGCGGCGAGATAGTTGACGGAGTCGCGACGTTCGGAGGCGAGCGTGCGGCGCACGTGCTCGACGTCCTGCACGGCGAGATAGGCCAGACGCTGAAGACGGGAGTTGTCGACGGCAAGATCGGCACGTCCGAGATCGTCGGCATTTCGCGGGGGGAGGACGGAGGGCCGCTTGTGAGCGTCAGGGTCAGTCATACGGCCGATGCCCTGCGTCCGTGGGCGGATCTCGTGCTTGCGCCGCCGCGTCCGAGGGCGATGAAGAGGCTTCTGCCCCAGCTTGCGGCGATGGGCGTGGGGCGGATCGTGCTCGTGGGCGCGAGGAAGGTCGAGAAGGCTTTTTGGGGAGCGACGCTGCTCAAGGAGGAGGTATACCGTCCGCTTCTCGTCGACGGGCTCATGCAGGCGGGGACGTCGGCGCTTCCGACGCTTGAATGCCGGCGGAACTTCAAGCGGTTCGTCGAAGAGGAGCTGGAGGGGTTCTGTCCGGCGGGAGTGCGGCGAATCGTCGCGCATCCGTACGGAGCGGAGGGGAAGAAGGGAGAGCCCGAGGCCCCGCGAAAAGGGGAGGAGCGTGTCGTGCTCGCGATAGGTCCCGAAGGCGGCTGGACCGACGGCGAGGTCGAGCTTCTGGAGTCCAGGGGCTTTCGCCGCCGTTCGCTGGGTCCGCGCATTCTTCGCACGGACACGGCGACGATAGCGTTGCTGGCGCAACTGATGCAGGGAGACTGAAGTAATGAAGAAGGCAGACGGAGTCTACGTGATTGATTCGCTCGCGAACATTGGAGCCTGCGCGGGCATAGGCAGGAACTTCGCGAAGGCATGCGAGTTTCTCGCGAAAGGGGATTTCTCCTCGCTGAAGCCTGGGCGCAACGAGATAGACGGCGACGAGGTGTTCGTGAATTTCGACGAGGCGAACTACGTCGCGAAGGAGGAGCGCAGGCCGGAGCTGCACAGGCGCTACTTCGACATACACGTGCCGCTTGACGCGGACGAGGTGATTGGACTTACGCGGCACGACGAGTCGGCGAACGGCTCGTTCAACGAGTCCTCGGACGGCGGGTTCTATGACGAGCCGGTCGAATGGTTCACCGTGAGGCGCGGCGAGTTCGCGGTCTGCTGGCCAGTCGTCTGCGCGCACGCGCCGGCAGTGACGACCGACGTGCCGAAGAGGGCGAAGAAGCTCATCGTCAAGGTGAAGGCGTGAGAGGGACGGAGGCGGCCTTGAGACTTTTCGACACGCACTGCCATTTCGAGACGGGCGAAGCTGACGAAATCGCCGCGCAGCTCATTCGTGCCAAGGCCGCGGGCGTCGAGAAGATACTTGCGGTCGGAGGCGGAGGAACGCTGAACAGAAGCGCCGCGCTCGCCGCCGCGACGGCACGCGAACGCGAAGGAATGCCGAAGGTGCTCGTCGCGGTCGGCTTCGACAGGGACCATGTCGCCGAGTCCCGCGGCGCCGCCGCTGACGACGGACTTGGCGTCGCCTTGTCGGCGTGGGGGGAGATCGGCCTCGACTACCACTATTCGCCCGAGACGCGCCGCGAGCAGACGGAGCTGTTCGCCGCGCAGCTGGAAGAGGCGAGGCGGAGGGACCTGCCCGTCATAGTGCACACGCGCGAGGCCGCGGACGACACGCTCGCGATACTTCGGGAGGTTCCGTCGCGAGGCGTCATCCACTGCTTCACGGGCTCTCCGGCGGAGGCGAAGACATACCTCGACCTCGGCTTCTACATTTCCATATCCGGCATCGTCACGTTCAGGGCGGCGGACAACGTTCGCGAGACCGCGCTTGCGGTGCCCGACGACAGGCTGCTCGTCGAGACGGACTCCCCGTTCCTTGCGCCGGTGCCGATGCGCGGAAAGCCGAACGAGCCGGCGTTCGTCGTCCACACGTGCGAGTTTCTCGCGAAGATGCGCGGCATGTCGCCGGACGACTTTGCGGAGCTGACGTTCGCCAACGCCGAAAGGATGCTGTCATGACCATGTCGGACTTCGACGCGCACTTCATGCGCATGGCGCTTCGCGAGGCGGCGCGGGCGGCGGAGGAAGGCGAGGTTCCGCTGGGGTGCGTAGTCGTCGAGCCGGCAGTCGTCGAGCCTGCGCACGACGGACATCCTGCGGTGTACGACCCGAACCCGACGCTTGCGCGCATACTCGGACGCGGCCACAACCAGACCGAGCTTCTGACGGACGCGACGGCGCATGCCGAGATGCTGGCGCTCTCGGCGGCGTTTCAGGCGAAGGGCAGCTGGCGCCTTGGCGGAGCGCGGCTGTACGTCACGAAGGAGCCGTGCCCGATGTGCGCAGGCGCAATCGTCCTGGCGCGGCTCGACGCCGTCGTCTGGGGCGTCTCCGATCCAAAGCGCGGCGGCGGCACGACGTTCGGCATCTTCGGGCATCCTGGAATTAACCACCATCCCGAAGTGATACAGGGCGTGTGCGAGGGCGAGGCCATGTCCCTTCTGAAGGACTTCTTCGCGGAGCGCCGCAGTTGACGGCGCGCGCTGGAAGTGGTATAGTTGGCGCTGAAATGAAAATGCAGATTCTACCATCGTTGCTTGCCGCTGACCTTGGGCGTCTTGCGGAAGAGCTGAAGCGCGCGGAGGCGTCTGGCGCGGATGCGATACACATCGACATAATGGATCCGACGTTTGTGCCGAACATGAGCTTCGGGCCCTCGGTGGTGGACTTCTGCCGTCGCGAGGCGCCGGGATTCTTCCGCAACGTGCATCTCATGATGAACCGTCCTGACCTGTACCTTGAGCGGTTTGCGAAGGCCGGCGCCCAGTCCATACAGATTCACGTCGAAGCCGACTGCGACCTGCACACCGAGCTTCGCCGGATAAGGGAGCTTGGCGCGACCAACGCGATTGTGCTGAATCCGGAGACGCCGGTGGAGCGGCTTGAGCCGTATCTCGGGGAGATCGACGGGGCGCTCGTGATGACCGTGCATCCCGGTTTCGGCGGCCAGAAGTTCATCGCCGACTGTCTGCCGAAGGTGGCGTGGCTGCGCGGGAGGAAGCCGGGCCTCGACATCATGATAGACGGCGGCGGCGACGCGGAGACGATTCCGCTTGCGGCGAAGGCGGGCGCCAACCAGTTCGTCGCGGGATCGTACCTCTTCAGGCAGGCGGACATGCGCGCGGCGGTCGAGGGGCTTCGCGCCGCGATAGGAGGCGGCTGTGCGTAGGGTGCTTCTTGGAGTTACCGGCTCGATAGCGGCGTACAAGGCGGCCGAGCTCGTCAGGCTGTTCGTGAAGAACGGGGACGACGTCCGCGTGGTCATGACTCCCGCGGCGACCGAGTTCGTGACGCCGCTCACGTTCCGCACGCTGTCCCGCAACGACGTCTGCGTCGAGCAGTTCACCTCCGCGTCCGAATGGCGCCCAGAGCACGTGGCGCTTGCGGAGTGCGACATCGCGGTGGTCGCGCCGGCTACGGCGAACACGCTGGCGAAGATGCGCTTCGGAATCGCCGACAATCTGCTGACGTCCGTTCTTCTCGCGACCAGGGCTCGCGTGGTCGTGGCGCCTGCGATGAACACGGGAATGTGGAACAACGCGGCGACCCGCGAGAACCTCGCGGCGCTCGAGTCCCGCGGAGTCAAGGTCGTAGCTCCCGGCTCCGGCGAGCTGGCGTGCGGAACGAGCGGCGAGGGCCGCATGGCCGAGCCTTCGGAGATATTCGGGGCATGCGCATGAGAATCGGCTTCGGATACGACTCGCACAGGTTCGAGAAGGGGCGGCGGCTCGTTCTCGGCGGAGTGGAGTTTCCCGGCGAGGACGGGCTGGCGGGCCACAGCGACGCGGACGTGCTGACACACGCCGTCATAGACGCGCTTCTCGGGGCTGCGGCGCTCGGAGACATCGGCTCGCACTTTCCCGACACCGACGAAAGGTGGAAAGGCGCCGACTCCGTTGCGATGCTCGCGTCCGTCGTGAAGGAAGTGCGGGCGGCTGGCTATGCGGTCGGCAACGTGGACGCCACGGTCGTGTGCGAGCGGCCGAAGATCGGCTCGGCGGTCGACATCGTGCGGCAGCGCCTTGCGACGGCGATGGGCGTCGGCAAGGGACGGGTCTCCGTGAAAGGCAAGACAAACGAGGGGATGGACGATGTCGGCGCCCGCGTCGGCATCGTGGTGCATTGTGTGGCGCTTCTGGAGGAGCTTCGGGGCAGATGAAGACCATTGTCGTAATACCGACGTATGACGAAAGGGAGAACGTCGCTCCCATGGCGAAGGCGGTCCTTGCGACGGAGGGCGTGGAGCTTCTCTTCGTGGACGACAATTCTCCGGACGGCACAGGCGACGCCATCGACGCGCTCGCGAAGGAGGAGCCGCGAGTGCACTGCCTTCACCGCAAGGCGAAGGAGGGACTTGGCCGCGCATACGTCGCGGGCTTCCGCAAGGCTCTCGACCTTGGCGCAGATCTTGTGGTCCAGATGGACTGCGACTTCTCCCACGACCCGAAGGACCTGCCGCGCCTGATTGCGGCAGGCGAGGGCGGTGCGGGACTTGTCATCGGTTCGCGCTACGTGCCTGGCGGCTCCACGCCTGGATGGCCGTTCAAGCGCAGGCTGATCTCGCGCGCGGGAGGACTTTTCATCAGGACCGTCACCGGGATGCCAGTGCGGGATCCGACAGGCGGCTTCAAGTGCTGGAGCGCGGCGACGCTTGCGAAGATAGACTTCGAGACGGTCGCGTCCAAGGGATATTCCTTCCAGCTGGAGATGAACCACCGCGCGTGGAAGGCCGGCGTGAGCATACGGGAGATACCCATCGCCTTCACCGACCGCGTCTGCGGCTACTCGAAGATCACGCCCGGCATAGCGGTGGAATCCTTCAAGATCGCCATCAGGCTGCGTTTCGGCTAAATTTGGTATAATTCATCCCATGCTGTTCGAGACCTTCAAGAGGTTGCGCAACGAGACACCCGACGCGCCGGCGTTTCTCATAACGTCGGGCGACAGGTCGTTGCCGATAACGTGGCGCCAGTTCACCGACGACATCGACGCAATCGCATGGGTCGTCCGCAACCATTCCCAGGGACGGAGCATAGCGCTTCTTGGCGAGAACTCCTACGAGTGGATCACAGGCCACGCGGCGTGTCTCTTCACGGGCGCGTGCGTTGTGCCGATCGACGTCAACCTCACGGCGGCCGAGATTGCGGAGAGACTGGAGTTCACCGACGCGATAGCCCTTGTCTACTCGTCTCTCTACGACGAGAAGGCGCAGGAGGTCCGCAAGCTTGCGCCAGCCGTCGTGTTCGCGGGCTTCGGCACCGACACGACGGACAGCTTCATCGAACGCGGTCGGCAGGCTGCGTCAAACGGCGACTCGATATGGTCGGGTGAAGGGCCCGTCCGCGAAGGCGAAGACGGGCGGCCGCGCACTGCGACGCTTGTGTTCACGAGCGGAACGACGTCAGTGCCGCGCGGCGCCGAGCTTACGCTGGAGGGAATCGAGTCGTTCACCGACTTTGCGGCGGCCATGCTGCCGACGAGACCGGGCCAGCGCTCTTTGATGCTCCTGCCGCTCCACCACATCTTTGGCATCTGCGCGACGTACTTCATGCTCTCCCGCGGCGTTGCGCTCGGCATCTGCCCGGACTTTCGGAGAATTCACGACGCGGCGGTGCGGTTCAGGATAGACTTCGTGTTCCTGGTGCCGGCCCTTGCCGACATTCTGGCTGCGAAGATGGAGCAGCACCGCGGTCCGGATCTGGAATGGGTGCTCGTCGGCGGGGCTCCTCTTTCGCCGCGCACGGGCACAAGACTTCGGGCGCTTGGCGTAAAGGCGCTTACGGGCTACGGGCTTACGGAGACGTCGGCGCTCTACTCCCTTACTCCTCTTGAAGGCGATCCGCACGCGGGAAGCGCCGGCAGGGTCTGCATGCTGCCTGGGGTAGAGACGAAGGTCTCGCCCGAAGGCGAGCTTCTCATACGCGGGCCGAACGTGATGAAGGGGTATTTCCGCGCGCCGGAGCAGACGGCGGCGGTGCTCTCGAAGGACGGCTGGTTCCGCACGGG
>JAEEZC010000211.1 GCA_016288465.1 Verrucomicrobiota bacterium
CACGGCTTTTCGGAATGGCCGGCTGACGACAAGCGGCGCATCGGCGCACGCGACTATGCGAAGGAGCATGCGGATTGGGCCGACTGGCAGAAGTTTTTCGAATCTCGCCCAGCAGAGACGGTGGCGAACCTGATGCTGACCATCTGCCACCAGACGCGCTATCTGCTCGACAAGATGATCGTTGCTCAGGAAGAGGACTTCAAGAAGCACGGCGGCGTGCGGGAGCGAATGCACGCCGCCCGTACCGCTGCCCGTGCCGAGAACTGGGACAAGAGCATCTACTCTCGTCTTGATTCTGCGCCCGATGCCGCCCAGCTTGCGCTCATGGCAGAGGAGATTAAGCGCAAGGTTGACCAGACAGTGTGGAGTATTAGGAAAAGAAAGGGCTGGCAATGATTGGCAGGCCAAGAACAACAAGGCTCACGGGACAACCGCGACGCACGAGACGAGCGCGACGACTAAGCCCCGTTGGTCTCGGCAGTCCTGGGAGTCTCGGTAGTCTTGTCTACCTTGAACGATTCGTCAGCAACGCGCTCGTGGGCGAGAGAAACAAGCTCCAAGGCCGCTATCTGCTTGCAGGGGTCTGGCATGAGGCAACCACCCCTGCAAGTAGCGCGAATACCCCTACAAGTAGACCCGTAGCAACCCCTACAAGTAAAATTCTTCGGGGCCCCCTCTGGAAGCGCAATGACGAGCCCGAGTCGCTTGTTCCCTTGTCAAGGGAACAAGTAAGGGAACAAGTAGCGAATGTGCAGATGGAGGCACAGCAATGACCCCGCAGGAACTGAAGAACAGCATCCTCCAGCTCGCCATCCAGGGCAAGCTCGTTGAGCAAAGAGCAGAAGAGGGCACAGCAGCGGAGCTGCTGGAGAAGATTTTAGCCGCAAAGAACGCAAAGGACGCAAAGGGCGCAGAGAAGAATTCTCGCGTAGAGACGCCGAGACGCAGGGGGAAAGCCGACGCCGCGTCTTCGCGTGAGGAAATCCCCGATAGCGAAAAGCCGTTTGACATTCCAAAGAGTTGGGTGTGGGTGCATCTTGGCAGTGTGTTTGATATAGCCAGAGGTGGTTCACCCCGTCCAATAAAAGCGTTTCTGACAACGGCTGAAAATGGATTGAATTGGATTAAGATTGGCGATACAGATAAAAATTCAAAATACATAGATTCATGTCAGGAAAAGATAATACCAGCAGGTTTGTCAAAAACGCGACAGGTTTACAAAGGGGATTTGTTGCTTACAAATTCGATGAGCTTTGGACGGCCGTATATTCTGAACATTGATGGATGTATTCATGACGGTTGGTTGGTTCTTCATCCTGTGGCTACAGAACTATTCAAGGATTTCTTCTTTTACCTTCTGTCTTCTCCTGTAGTATTTCGCCAGTTCCAAGCGTCAGCAGCGGGTGCCGTTGTTCAAAACTTGAACTCTGATAAAGTGGCAAACACCCTTATCCCTCTCCCGCCGCTTGCCGAGCAGAAGCGCATCGTGGCGAAGATCGAGGAACTGCTGCCGTATATCGACCGCTATGAGAAGGCGTGGAGCAAGTTGGAGGACTTCAACAAGCGCTTCCCGGGAGACATGCAGAAGTCTCTTCTCCAAATGGCGATTCAGGGCAAGCTCGTCGAACAACGCCCCGAAGAAGGAACAGGCGAAGAATTGCTGGAAAAGATTTTAGCCACAAAGAACACAAAGGGCACAAAGAAGAATTCTCGCGCAGAGACGCCGAGACGCAGAGGGAAATCCGAGGTCGCGTCTCCGCGTGAGGATATCCCCGATGACGAAAAGCCATTTGACATTCCCGAAAGTTGGGTGTGGGTGAGATTTTTGTCTGTGGTCGACATAGCAACCAATCTAGTTTCACCCGCTGGGCATGAAAACGATAGGCATATTGCACCGGATAATATAGAAAAAGGGACTGGGAGATTGCTTGAAAGCCGAACGGTGGCGGAAGATAAAGTTGTCAGCTCAAATCATCGGTTTTTCAAAGGGCAACTTATCTATTCAAAAATCAGGCCGCTGCTTCGCAAGGTTGTTATCGCGCCATTTGATGGATTGTGTAGTGCTGACATGTATCCTCTGAATGCTCAAATTGACTCGTCGTTCCTTCTGTTCTACATGCTGTCAGATGCCTTCAACATTCAAATAGCCCGGGCGATGTCGAGTAGGGTCAAGATGCCTAAGATTAATCAAGAGGAGCTTTCCAAGGTATTACTCCCTCTCCCACCCCTTGCCGAACAGAAGCGCATCGTCGCCAAACTTGAAGAATTCCTGCCGTTGTGCGAGCGGTTGAAGTGAGGGATTGGAAACGATTTCGCCTTATTAGTTCTCGTCGTTACTTAGAATCTAAGTAGTAAAGAAGAAAGAAGTTGTATGAAGATTGTTTATGCATTTATTGCGGATTTTCCACCTTTCAAGAATGCGGAAATGAACTTCGTTTCTGACTGGCGGTGTGAATTCAATGGTGAGAGGCTGAAAGTATGTTATTCAGAAGTTTTGCCCAAAGGGTTCTTTTCGCCGGATGAACAATTATGTGTGTCTGCCGTGGTAGGACCGAATGGTGCTGGAAAAACCTCGCTTGTCCGTTTCTTTTGGTCGCTCATGTACCCATCCAAGAAACAAGATTTTATTCTTGTTGTTGAGGCGAAGGGGGATTTGCTTGTCCACTACAACCTTGGAGACCGGGAGCTATCGGTTGAATGTAGCGGATGCAAGGTAAAGACAGTTAAAAGGTATGCGAGAAATGACGATTTCCAGCTGGAAGAACTTACGAAGTGTTTTAATGTTGTGTATTATTCGCCGCATTATTCATTATCGTTACCATTTCATTCCTCTGTTGATCGTTTTGTGAATCTGTCCACGACATACCTTCTGAATGAAGCGGTGGATGGTTCGTTTTCCCAGATGAGGCCTGAGAGCACATCAGTTTTTCGTGCAGAAGAGTTTTATCGTCTTGTGCGCTTCTATGAAGCAAGTAAAGATAAAGCATTAGATGGTATTGGGCATGAGATTAAGGGTATTGAGTTCTTGCCCAACTTCTTGACTTTATCGTACCTTCGTAGTGAGTATAATGAGAAGCTTCATAAAGAGGGAAACATAATCGCGAGGATTCACCAGGGTGATGCTAGGGCTAAAAGGTCCCTTTCTGATAACGAGGTGAGCCGGATAAGGAACATGGTGGCATTCCTTGGCCTTGATTTCAACGATGTATTTATGAGTATGTTCCAATGTCTTGTGGCGATACTTTGGCCATATAAGGCATATAAGGATAGGTTGTTTAAGAAGAAGATGTATATACATTCTTTGTATAATTTATGTTTGCAACTAATGAAGAATTCTGATAAAACAGATCATGAAATAGTTCGGAAGAAAATCCTTAAGTTTCTTAAATCTAAAACACCAGAACGCATTGAAGTTTTAAGGTATAAGGATGAGAGTGGTAAAACTATGAAATTGGAAAATCCTATATTGGATTTTTTTAAATTGCTGTGTGGCCTTGATTCTCAAGAAAATGCCAATGGAGAATGTTTTTTGCAAATGCCATGGAATGATATGCTGGGAAAGTTGAAGTATGTAAAAGAATTGTATCAACACGTGACTGCGTTAGGACCTTTTGTTGAGTTGCGTTTTGATCCGCCGATGTCATCAGGGCAGTATACTTTGCATTCTTTTTATGCGCGCCTCTACGAGCATTTCTTTGATATTAGAAAATCTGTTGCTGGTTACGACGGTAGTGATTTTTCGCGTGAATGGGCAGGACATCTTGAGTCAGGTTGGGTCGTAATAATGGATGAGGTCGAGGTGACTCTCCATCCTGAATGGCAACGAACAATAATATCGAATCTGTTAACGGTATTCAGAAATCATTTCCCAGGTTTTAATGTGCACTTTGTTTTTATGACGCATTCGCCCATGATTCTGTCGGACGTTCCCAAAGGTAATGTTGTGCTTCTGAATGAGAAGCATTGTGTTGTCGATGTTCGCCGCCAAAAAGCATTTGCAGCCAACATTTTTGAGCTATACAAAGATTCGTTTCTTTTGGATAAAGGGCAGATAGGAGAGTTTGCTGCTTCAAAAGTAGGGGATTTGTTAGGGAAATTGAAATCAAAGCGTAAAGATGACATCTCCAATGAAGACCTAAAGTTGGCGAGCCTGATTGACGATCCGTTTATTTCACGGCATGTTTGGAGTCGTCTTGGACAGATGGTTATGGATAATGATATGCCTGAAGATGAGATAAACGAGGAATAATCATGGAAAAGATTATTGTTCCACAAAAGGCTATTAAATGTCATGAGGAGACACTTGGTGAGGCGTTGTTGGGGTATTTGAAATATCTCTCGGAAGGAAAGGTTTTGACGTGGAGGGAAAAAGGAAAAGAAAAACAATATCAAGCTACAACGCCTTGTTGCAAGGGTTATTGGAAATGGGTATATGAGGAGTTTAAAGGCAACCACATTCTAACAGCATCTCCAATGGTGTTGATCCGCTTCGCAAAGAAGAATGACCAAGAAGTTAAGCGGGTGGGGAGACCTTGCAGCAAATCGAAAGAGTTACAAGACGAAATCATCAATCTCACAAAAGAGGGGTTGTTTAAATTCGATAAATTACGATCTGGATGTGTGTTGGCTGAAGCTAAGTTTGACAACAACAGTAAAGTGAAAATCCGGTGGTCAAAGGCAAAGAAGAACATCGCGAACTGGAAGGGGTGGTCATTTGCAGAATATTTCCGTTTGCTGGATATACGATATTGCCCGTATTGCAATGCTGAGACTGTTGGATTGGTAAAACGAAAAGATGCAGAAGAACGAAAAGATGCAGAAGAAGGTAAAAAAGACTCGTATTCGGCAATCGACCATATTATGCCAAAAGATATCTATCCTCTTCTTGCTTTGTCACTGTGCAATCTTGTTCCCGCATGTTATAAATGCAATTCACAGTTTAAACGCGATGAGGACTTTTTCAAAGTAGAAAAATGGTCGCCAAATTCGCCATTACTCGGTTTGCATCCATATGTCCATAACATTCATACGTGGTTTCGCTTTAAGTATGAGCCGACGAGCGTCGAGAGTATGTTTGTGCGAGAAGAAGACGAGTCGTCTCCTTTATTAGTGGAACGGCAGAATCCGCTGTGGAACAAGTTGAAGAAAGGCATTTCTGGTAGTCAAAGGGACTTATATTCTGATCGAGTCAATACGTATCTCACAGTGTTCGAGTTGCCGAATAGCTATCGCGACTTGTATGCAAAAGAGATAAATGAAATCTTGATGGGCGAGATGATATGTACGCGTGAATTTGTGGCGGATATGAAAACGCGATATGGGCTTTCAGAGAAAGACTTTGACTTGGTTTTCAGGCGAACATCACTTGATCCACGTGAAATTAATCAACATCGATTTGCCAAGTTGACTATTGATTTGGTAGAGCAGTTCCGGGAAGATATCTCTCGCCGTCAGATAATATCGGCGTGGAAGAAGTTTTGGCGTCAGAGGAAACGGAATGTGTAATTCAACGATCCTCCTTCGCTCTAACGAGCTACGGCGGACAAATACGAAATTGGTGGAGAAGGTGTAGAGTATCGGATTTGACGAGGGCTCACAAAGCTGCTACACGATCTACACGTTCTGCACGGCTAAAATCCAACCTGAAAACTTCTGCGTACTCTGCGCCTCTGCGTCTCTGCGTTAAAACTAATACGTCAATGGTCGGTGGTTGCCCCGGCCGTGACCGCACACTGGAAGGCAAACCAGCACACGCAAGCAACAGCTGGACGCGCTGCTTGAATATGCCGTTGCTCACAATGACGCCGTTGAGGCTGCGCGGCTTCGCGCCGAACTGACGCGGATTGTGGAAGGGCTGTAGATGCTTGGAAGGTAGTTTCCGGCGGACAGACTGGCGTTGACCGCGGCGCTTTTGAGGCGGCGCTTGAGCTTGGCTTTCCCTATAAAGCGCATGGGGACTCTTAGGCATTATTGGTGAAGGGATATGGACAAAACGTTGAAGGGACAGTGTAAAAACCTTCGAGGTATGGTGATAAATACTAGAAAAGACGCTCAGGTGGCTTAATTCTGTCCACGTTGGCGCTTTAGCGGCATGGACAGTTTGCCGGTTAGATTGCCGCGGTAAAGCGACGCGGCGACCCTCTTTGCCGAGATTGGCCGAAAAATGGCTGATCTTCAGGTAGGTACGGATAGAGTTTTTCGGCCGGTTTTGGTATAATTGTCGTTCAGGCATAAGGTAGATGAGATACGCGGTCATGAGCGATGTGCACTCGAACCCTGCGGCGCTTGAGATGGCGCTGGAGGACGCGCGGCGCTTTGCGTGCGATCGCTATGTGCTTCTGGGCGACACGACCGGCTACGGCTACGACGTCGAGGGCGCCGTGAGGCTTGTGCGGTCGAAGTTCGACGTGGTGCTCATGGGCAACCACGACTCCGCGTGTCTGGGCCGCGAGCCGGCGCGGGAGGTCGCGGCGTGCCGCAACTACGACATCGACGTGAGGCAGGGCCGCGAGCTGAGCCACGCCGACCGGGTCTGGCTCGGCCGCCGCAAGCTCGTTCTGAAGGAGCGCGGGGCGGTCTTCGCCCACGGCAGCTTCTTCGATCCGGAGGAGTGGGGGTACGTCCTTTCCGTGCATGACGCGGCGGAGAACTTCCACGAGTGCTCGGCCGGGCTCATGTTCTGCGGCCACACGCACAAGGCCGCGGTCTGGGAGGAGCGGCCCGACGGCAAGGTCAGGCAGAAGATGTCGTTCGGCTCTCCCGCCGTCAAGCCCGAGAGCCGCAGCTTCAGCCAGGCGCAGGGGTGCAGGTACATAGTGGACGTTGGGTCCGTGGGGTATCCGCGCAACGACCTCTGCATCACCTACGTCGTGTGGGATGCGGACGCCCGCAAGGTGACGTTCCGCCGTCTGCCTTTCGACTTCAGGGGCTACATCACCGAGATGCTCGACAGAAACGTGGACATGCCGGGATGGCTGTACCAGCTGCTAGTCTGGGGCCAGCTTATGGAGCTTGGCCGCGGACCGTCCGACAACAGAGGAGGGGAATCGGAAACATGAACAGGGACATTGTTTGCATAGGCGCGGGATACATAGGCGGGCCGACGATGGCTGTGATAGCCGCCAAGAACCCGGACCGCCGCGTCGTCGTAGTCGACATAGACAAGAAGCGCATCGCCGCGTGGAACTCGAAGAACTACGCGCTGCCGATCTACGAGCCGGGCCTCGTGGACGTCGTGAAGAAGGTGCGTGGCAAAAACCTCTTCTTCTCGACGGACGTCCGCAAGGCCGTGCGCGAGTGCGACATTGTGTTCGTTGGCGTGAACACGCCGACCAAGATGTTCGGGCGGGGCGCCGGCCGCGCGTCGGACCTGCAGTACTGGGAGGCGACGGCGCGCAACATCGCGAAGTGGGCGAACCGCGGCAAGATCGTCGTGGAGAAGTCCACTCTGCCCGTGCGCACGGCCGCGGCCATGTCGGCGATACTGAACACCCACGACAAGTTCAGGTTCCAGGTGCTCTCGAACCCCGAGTTCCTCGCTGAGGGCACGGCCATCCGCGACCTGCTCGAGCCCGACCGCGTCCTGATCGGCGGACCTAGCGACGAGGCCGGCGAAGAGGCGGTGCGCGCGCTGATCGACGTATACGCCGGCAAGGACGGTTGCTGGGTGCCGCGCGAGCGGATACTCACGACGAACGTGTGGTCGGCGGAGCTCACGAAGCTCGCGGCGAACGCGTTTCTCGCTCAGAGGGTGAGTTCCATAAACGCGATAGCGGGGCTTTGCGAGGCCACCGGAGCCGACGTCGACGAAGTCGCCAGGGTCATCGGCGCGGACAGGCGCATCGGGCCGAGGTTCCTCAAGGCCGGGCCTGGCTTCGGCGGGAGCTGCTTCAAGAAGGACGTGCTCAATCTCGTCTACCTGTGCGAGTCGTTCGGTCTGCATACGGCGGCCGAATACTGGACGCAGGTCATAAAGATGAACGACCACCAGCAGGAGCGGATCGTCTCGCGCCTCTTCAAGGAGATGTTCAACACCCTTGCGAACAAGAAGATCGCGATGTTCGGCTTCGCCTTCAAGGCGGACACCGGAGACACGCGTGAGACGCCGGCCGGCTACGTGGCGAGGCTTCTCTGCGAAGAGCACGTGAAGCTGTCGGTGACCGACCCGAAGGCGATCGAGAACGGGCGCAGGGATCTTGCGGACATCGACGGCGTCGCATGGGAGCGCGATCCGTACGCTGCGGCGAAGGACGCCGACGCGGTTCTGCTCATGACCGACTGGGCGGAGTACGCAACTCTTGACTGGGAGCGGATCTACCGTTCCATGCGCAAGCCGGCGCTTGTCTTTGACACCCGCAACTGCCTTGACGCCGCCGCGCTGAGGAAGACCGGCTTCAAGGTTCTCAACGTGGGCAAGTAGCAAGGCCGCGGAACCGCAGACATGGCCCAGGAACAGCTGTTCGCCGACGACTACAAAGTGACCCTCGACGTGTTCGAGGGCCCTCTCGACCTTCTGCTGTACCTGATCCGCCGCGAAGAGCTCGACATATACGACATTCCGATCGAGCGCATCGCGAAGGAGTACATGGAGTTCATCGAGGACGCCCGCAGGCTGAACCTCGACATAGCCGGCGAGTTCATCGTCATGGCCGCTACGCTCATGGTGATCAAGAGCCGCATGCTGCTGCCGGTGAGCCGCAGAATCGTCGAGGACGACGGCGACGAGGAATGGGTGGACCCGCGCCTCGACCTGGTGCGGCAGCTCGTCGAGTACAAGAAGTTCAAGGACGCGTCGGTTCGGCTTGAGACCATGGAGGCGCTGCGCGCCAACTGCTACGACTACGGCGGCGGGCGCCCCAAGCTCGAGAAGACGGCGGCGGACGCCCGCGGCGCCATCGCCGGCCTGGACATCTACGATCTTCTCTCCGCGTTCAGGGAGGTCCTTGCACGCGCGGCGGAGATTCCGCAGGAGGAGCTCAAGGGCATGCGCTTCTCCGTTCCGGACAAGATGGACTACGTGCTCGAGAGGGTGCGCGGCGAGGGCCAGCTGTCGTTCCTTGCGCTCTTCGACCCCGAGCGCTCGCCCAAGGGCGAGATCATCGTCACGTTCCTGGCGCTTCTCGAGCTTCTGCGCCAGCATCGCGTCATTGTGTACCAGAACGCCGCCTTCCACGAGATAACGATACTCGCATCGAAGGAGGAGGCGGACGACAAGCCCCTCGAAAAACCTGACGACTATGAATGACGAACCGAAAATCCCGCTGCCGCAGTCACTGCAGGAGATCGTTGGCTCGCTGCTTTTCGCGAGCGAGACGCCCCTTACTGCGACTGAGCTTAGGGACGCCGTGAGGGCTGTGGAAGCTGCGGAAGGCGAGAACAAGGAAATCGTTGACGTATACCGCACCTGCACGTCCAGGGAGATCGACCAGGCCCTGCGCGGCATCGAGAAGGCTCTTGAGGTTGCGGCATCGGGCTTCAGACTCGTCTGCACCGGCGGAACTTACCGCCTGCAGACCGTGCCAAGCTGCGGAAGGTATGTCCGCGCGATGCTCAAGCTCGATCGCCCGAGCAGGCTTGGCAGAGCTTCGCTTGAGACGCTTGCCATCGTCGCCTACCGCCAGCCGATAACGAAGGCGGAGATAGAGTCGATCCGCGGCGTAGACGTCACGGCTAACATAAAGACCCTCTCCGACCTGCAGCTGGTTAGGCTTGTCGGAAAGTCGGAGCTTCCCGGCCATCCGTTTCTGTACGGGACCACGCCGTTCTTCCTGGAGCACTTCGGTCTCGCGTCGCTCCAGCAGCTGAACGACCTCGACCCGACGCTTCAGCGCTCGAACCCGCGGAAGAAGGCCGAGGAGTACAAGAAGAAGACCGACGAGAAGCCGGCTGAGGGCGAGGCGGCGCCGGATGGCGCACCTGCTGCCGACGCGGCTCCCGCCGACGCCGAGCGGCGGTCCGAGTCGGCGGCGGAGGAAACCGAGGCCGCAGATGCCGCCGAGGCCGAAGAGACCGTGCAGGACGCCAAGGTGGACGGCGACGACATATTCATCGACGACACTCCCGACGAGTACGACGAGGAAGACGATGACGACGATGACGGGGATGCGGACGATGACGAGGATGAAGAACAAGACGAAGACGATGTTGAAGACGAGGAAGACGATGACGACGAAGATGATGAAGAGGATGAGGAGTAGCGCCGCAGCGGCGGCTCTTGCGTCCGTTCTGATGTGCCTGACCGCGTGCGATCGCGTGGAGCAGGCGCAGTTCCGCAGGGAGCGTGGCGATCGCGGATACCGTTCAGCCATGGACGACTACCGCGCCGGCAGGCTTTCGCAGGCTGTTGCCGGCCTCAAGAAGGTCTGCGCAGACGACCCGGCGAACGCGTCCGCGCGGTTCCAGCTTGCGTGCCTGCTGCAGGACTCGGAGAAGGACTATTCCGGCGCGTACTGCGCTTATCGAGAGTACCTCCTGCAGAATCCGGGCGGCGACAAGACCAAGATCGCCAAGGACAGGCTTGCGGAGTGTGAGCGCGCCTTTGCCGAGGAGCTTGCCGGCAGGTTCGGGCTCAATTCGGCGGGCGAGGGACGAAAGGATGCGGAACGCGCGCGCGCAGAGCTCGCGAAAAGCGAGTCCGCTCGTGCGGAAATCGCGAAGGAGCTTGACTCCGCCAAGGCCCGCGTGTCTTCCCTTGAACTGGAGGTCGCAAGGCTCAAAGGCCTGATCCGCGCCGAGGCCGGGAACGACGAGGGCGAGCTGTTCGGCGATGCGGGCGTTGCGGCCGCAAGAGCTCTGTTCGAGGCCGACGGAGACGCCGCGGCGCCTCGCGCAGGCGATGCTGCTGCCGCACGACAGCTGCTGGACGATGGCGACGCCGCCGCTCCCATGATTGAACAGCCGGCCGGAGCCAAGGAGAAGCGCGATGCGGACCGCGCCGCCGCCAAGGAAAGCGAAGCTGCGGCGAAGGCGGACAGGCAGCATCAGGGCTCGCGTCCCGACTTCTACGTCGTCCAGGAGGGCGACACACTCTACAAGATCGCCGTGAGGTTCTACGGAAGGGCCTCCGCCTGGCGCGGCATTCGCGAGGCCAACAAGGCGACGATATCCACCGACGGCCGTGTGAAGGCCGGCCAGAAGATAGCGCTTCCGCCGCAATGAGCGCCATACACACCAGCATCATTACCGACGCGCACGGCTACACGAGGTCGAAGACCCCGTGGATCGTCGACGAGCACAAGTCCGCATACGGCAAGCTGATACACTACATATCCGGAGGCGGCATGAAGACCTTCGGGCGGACCGTCAGCCAGGAGGAGGCTCGAAGCAAGCACGTCAGGTTCCTCGTCGTGGCGTTGGCGCTGGCGGTTCTCTGGCTCGCGTTCTATCTGTTCTGAGCGGCATCCGCGCCGGGCAATGTAAAAGTAAACGTTAAAATGGAGTCGAACATGGAAATGACAAAGGGAATGGCGTTGGCGCTGGCCGTCGCGCCTCTTCTGGCCTTCGCACAGCAAGGCGGTCGCGACGCGTTCATAAGGCAGCAGGCCTTTGCCGAAATGCAGCGGGTGTCCGGACAGGTCGACGTGCTTCAGAGCAATTTCGACGATCTGCAGCGTCGTGTCGGCAAGCTGGAGGCCGGCGGCGGAGAGCAGGCGATGAGAGCCGAGATCGAGTCTCTCAAGGCGGCTGTGGCCGAGCTGCGCAGGGAGCTTGCGGCACAGCGCGGAGAGATCGTAAAGGATCTTACCGACCGCATCGTGAAGATGCAGCCGAAGGAGCCGCCTGCGCCGCCTCGTCCCCCCCGCGAAACAGTGGTCAAGGGGCCGACAAGCACCTATACCGTCGCAAGCGGCGACAACCTGTATCTCATCGCGAACGCATTCAAGACGACCGTCGCGAAGCTTCGCGAGCTGAACGGTCTCAAGAGCGACAAGCTGAGGATCGGTCAGAAGCTCATCGTGCCGCAGGCGAACTGACGCCGGGCCGAAAAACAAATCGGAGGACTGCTAAAATGAAGATTCTTGTAGTAGGCGGCGGCGGACGCGAGCACGCGATAGTATGGCGCCTTTCACGCGACGGCGAAGGGCACTCCATTTTCTGCGCACCCGGCAACGCCGGCATCGCGGGCATCGCCACATGCGTTCCCGTCGGCGCGGAGGACGTCGACGGCATCGTGAAATGGGCTCGCGACAACCGCCCCGACCTTGTGGTCGTCGGCCCTGAGGCTCCGCTCGTCAAGGGGCTCGTCGACGAGCTTCTGTCCATTGGCGTGCCCACGTTCGGCCCTGTCGCGGCAGGAGCGCGAATCGAGGGCTCGAAGCGCTTTGCGAAGGAGATCATGCAGGCCGCGGGCGTTCCGACGGGCAGGGCCGAGGTCTTCACCGATCCCGTGGCCGCAAAGGCGGCGCTCGCCGGGTTCGGATTGCCCGTGGTGATCAAGGCCGACGGCCTCGCCGCCGGAAAGGGCGTCGTGGTCGCGGAGACGGTCGAGCAGGCCGAGGCGGCCATCGACGACATGCTCGTCGCCAACAAGTTCGGCTCCGCCGGCGCGGAGGTTCTTGTGGAGGAGTTCCTCGACGGCGAGGAGTGCTCCATTCTCGCGATGACGGACGGCGAGACCGCCGTGCTTCTGCCTAGCTCCCAGGACCACAAGCGCATCTTCGACGGCGACAAGGGCCCGAACACCGGCGGCATGGGCGCCTATTCGCCGGCTCCCGTTGTCACCGAGGCGATGCTGCCGGAGATCCGGGAGAGGATAATCATGCCGGTAGTCCGCGAGCTGAAGAGGCGCGGCACCGCCTATCGCGGCATCCTGTATGCGGGGCTGATGGTGACTCCCGAGGGCGGCAAAGTCGCTCTCTCCGGCTCGAAAGTCAACGTCGTCGAGTTCAACGCGCGCTTCGGAGACCCTGAGACGGAGGCGGTGCTGCCGCGTCTCGGAGGGAGCTTTGCGACTGCGCTTCTCCACGCCGCGACCGGATGCCTGAAGGACGAGGACATCGTGGTGAAGCCAGGAACTGCGGCGACGGTGATAGTCGCTTCCGGCGGCTATCCAGGCTCGTACGCGAAGGGCAAGGAGATCTCCGGCCTGTCGGACGCTGAGGCGACCGGGGCCACTGTGTTTCACTGCGGAACCAAGGCCGACGGCGAAAAGGTCGTCACCTCGGGAGGACGCGTCCTCAGCGTCACTGGCGAGGGCGCCACTCTGCGCGAGGCCGTTGACCGCGCCTACGCCGCAGTCGGCAGGATATCCTTCGACGGAATGTTCTACCGTCGCGACATAGCCCACCGCGCCTTCGAAAGAGGCTGACATGAGAATCGTGTCGCTCGCCAGCGGGAGCGGCGGAAACGCGTACTGCGTCGAGTCGTGCGGAGATGTGCTTCTGATCGACTGCGGCGTCAGCTGCAGGGAGCTTGTGAAGCGCTGCCGCGCGACGGGCATCGAGCCGGAGAGGATAGTCGCTGTGGCGGTAACGCACGATCACAGCGACCACGTGAGGGGGATGGCGACGTTCCACTCGCACTTTCCGGATGCTGCGCTTTTGGCCAACATGATGACGGCCGACGCCGTGGCCGCGGCCACTGGCGTTCCCTGCGACGATTTCACGTTGTTCGAGAACGGGCAGACGTTCGAGGTCGGCAGGTTCACGCTGTCGCCGTTCTCCGTCCCGCACGACACGAGCGATCCCGTGGGCTATCTGGTGCGCGCGGAGGGCGTCGCCTATTTCCATGCCACCGACGTCGGCTCCCCGCTTGACTCCGTCGGCGTGAAGCTTGCCGAGGCGGATGTCGCGACGCTGGAGTCCAACCACGATCCCGTGATGCTTCGCGCAAGCGGGAGGCCGCCGAGCCTCAAGCAGCGGATTGCGGGGCCGCGAGGGCACCTTTCCAACGACCAGGCCTGTGATCTTGTGCGGCGCTTCGCCTCGCCCCGGCTGAGACGGCTGGCGCTTGCTCATCTTTCGGGCGAGTGCAACGCGCCTCACATAGCGCTTGGCGCGATGAGGGAGACGTTGCGGGAAATCGGCCGCGTCGATGTCGATGTAAGGATACTGAGCCAGAATGAGGTTGTCGACGCCTAGGGCAGTGCCATTGACAGCGTTCGCGCTTCTTGCCTTCGCTTCTGCGGCTGGCTGCGCGAGGGCTCCAGTCGATCGCGTCGAGTGGCTTGTGATGGGCACTGTGGCGGCGGTGCAGACGAGGGGGTCTGTCTGCGAGACGAACGGACAGGCGCATGTCGTGAAGGTGATGGAGGTTTTCAAAGACGTGGAGACGAGGCTCAACGCGCACAGCCCCACGTCGGAACTGAGCAGGCTTGCGTTTCTCCCGAATGCGGAAATCCTCAAGTTGTGCTCGCCTTGCGACAGGCCGTGCTACGAGGCCGCGTTCGGCCTCGCGGAGGCGTCGGCCAATGCGTTCAATCCGCGTTGGCGCGCGCCTGGCACGCTTGACCTTGGCGCGATTGCCAAGGGCTTTGCGGTCGATCTTGCGGTAGAGTCGATGGGCGCGGGAGAATGCGACGCGCTAGTCGACCTTGGCGGCAACCTAAGGGTCGCCCGCGGCGATGGCGGTCCGCACAGGCCCTGGCGCGCAGGCGTCCGTGCGCCGGACGGGAATGGCTTTGCCGCGACCGTTGAACTGCATGAAGGCGAGGCGCTTGCGACCAGCGCGACTTACTACAGGGGCGGACACATCCGCGACGGTCGGACGGGCTGCGTCGTCTCGAACGGCGTCGCCTCGGTGACGGTGCTCTGCGGCTCCGCGATGTGGGCCGACGGACTTTCCACTGCGCTTTTCGTGCTCGGACCGGATGAGGGCCGGGCGTTTCTCGACAAACAGCTGCCCAGCCTTGCCGGAGGACGCGACGTTTCCGTTCTCTGGATAATGGACGGCGGTGAGCAGAAAACGTACGGCAATGCTAGATTTCAAAGGAATTAGCGTACACTACGGACACCAGGACGTCCTTTCGGACGTCACGTTCCGCGTCAACAAGGGTGACCGCGTCGGCGTCGTAGGGCCGAACGGCTCTGGCAAGTCGACGCTCTTCAAGATCATACTCGGCGAGATGTCCACGGACAAGGGCGAGCTGATCGTGGAGGGCAGCCCCCGCATCGGCTTCACGCGGCAGAACCCTGAGCCCGACACTCCTGGCGAGACTCTTCTGGAGTATTCGCTCCGAGGGATACCGGGGCTTTCGGAGATGGAGGCAGAGATGCGCGATCTCGAGGGCGATCTTTCTGATCCCGTGAAGATGCGGCGCTACGGCGAACTTCAGACGAAGTTCGAGCATCTCGGCGGCTACGACATCGAGACGCGCGTAAAGGTGGCCCTTGGCGGTCTTGGCTTCACAGTGGACGAGTTCGCCAAGCCGTTCGCGTCGTTCTCCGGCGGCTGGCGGATGCGCGCCGAGCTCTCCCGCGTTCTCGCCTCCAGACCCGACCTGCTGCTCCTGGACGAGCCGTCTAACTACCTGGATCTGCCTGCCGTGGACTGGCTGCAGAAGTTTCTCAAGGCCTACGACGGCACGCTCATGCTGATTTCCCACGACCGCTACCTGCTCCGCACGCTCACCGACATCATTGTCGAGGTCGACGCGGGCACTGCGACGCGCTACGAAGGCGGGCTTGACTGGTACATGACGGAACGCGAGGTCCGCTACCAGCACCTGAAGGCGGCCAAGGAGAACCAGGACCATCACCGCGAGCAGCTGCAGCGCTTCGTGGACAGATTCAGGGCGCAGGCGACTAAGGCGGCGCAGGCTCAGAGCCGGCAGAAGCTCATCGACAAGATAGACGAGGAGCGGATCGTCCTGCCGAAGCGCTACACGAACTCGGGCCGTCTGCGCCTTGCCGAACCGCCTCCTTCAGGCATAGAGATGTTTCGGTGCGAGAATCTCGGCTTCAGCTACGACGGACACAAGAAGGTGTTCGAGGGCCTTTCGTTCCAGATTTCCAGGGGCGACAAGGTGGCGTTGGTCGGATACAACGGCCTTGGCAAGACGACGCTGATGCGCATCGTCGCCGGCACGCGCGCCCCTACCGAAGGCCGCGCCGTTCTCGGGCATAACGTCGTCGTGGGCTATCTCAGCCAGGAGTTCGCCGAGACGATCCCGCCGGACCTGAGCGTCTATCGCAACGCGAAGAACGCATGGGACGCGCATGGCGGAGGGCCGGAGAAGGTCTTCCGCAACCAGCTCGGGGCCTTCGGATTCGACGAGAACGACGTCGAAAAGCCGGCTGGCGTGCTTTCCGGCGGCGAGAAGATACGCCTCGCCTTTCTGCGGCTGTTTCTTTCCGCGCCGAACTTCCTGCTGCTGGACGAACCGACTACCCACCTTGACCTTGACGGGCGCCGTCTTCTCCAGGACGCGTTGCAGAAGTACAAGGGCACGATTCTGCTTGTCTCGCACGACATCGACTTCGTTCGCGCTTCGGCGACGAGCATTCTCGAGATCACAAGGGAGGGCATTCGCCAGTTTCCCGGCGGCTACGACTACTACTGCGAGAAGAGGGACCAGGTTCCGTCTGTCGGCGGCAGGGCCGAGGCTGCGCGCGAAACGGCGTCCTCCGACGCTTCTTCACAGCAGCAGCTTTCCAAGAAGGACCTTCGTCGGCAGAGAGCCGAGGAAAGGGCGAAGCTCGCTCCTAAGGTCCGCGAGCTCAAGCGGCGCGTGGACACCGCGGAAAAGAAGATTGACGAACTTCAGAAGGCGCTGGACGAGGCGAGCGCGGAACTCTTCAATCCCAAGCCCGACACTGACTTCGCCGAGGCCAACCGCAAGGTGCGAACGCTGCAGTTCGAGATCGACCGCTACACTGCGGACTGGGAAGAGGCCGCCACGGAACTGGAGCAGTTGCAGGGCGGCTGAGCGTCGCGTTCCGCTGCGCCAGTGGCCAATTTCGAAAGGGTGCCTCCGCAGAGGTTCCCATACGTTCGCTAGCTGTCGAAAGAACGAGCCAGTCGTTTTGACGCAGACGACGCAGATGTTGCGGCCGATTACGGTGCGCTTTTAGTCGACATCGAGCGGAAGGGGACGGCACCCGGACAAGACCATCTTCCAGGTATGGGTGTGAGAATAGGGGACGCGTGAGTTTCCCGATTGTTTAAGTTATTTTTGCGCGTTTATTCATTTCCACCATCATGCATATTTAGTATAATGCCCGAAAACAAACGGAGCGGTGACTGGAATAAGGGTAATATGGTGCGCCACAAAGTCAGAATTATGTCATGGTGGAAGCATCATGCTGATTCACAGGTGATCGAAGTGATGTTGAAGTCGGCGCGTGGTTGGGCGGTTTGCGCAATAGTCTCATTGCTTTCAGCGTGTGCGATGTCGATGGATGAGTCCTGCGCCTTTGGGCTGAATGGCAAGCTGGACGTCTCGGCGGACTCGGCTTGCGTTTCGAAGGGGCGTACGATCCATGATGCGCCGGTGACGTGCATGAGGGGGTTCCTTTCTGACTTCCGCATCAGAGACACAACGATCCCGGCGTTCGTCGGGTGCATTGGGAAGCTCTCGATCTCAAATACAGACCGCTATCCTGAAGAAACACCTGGGCAGTGGGTCGAACTTGACCCAACGGCCGGGGTGGAGTGGAGCCGCTATGTTGGACTGGAGGATGACATGCGTCTCGTTGCGCGGTGGTTCCGGTGGACGTTTCCCGCGACGGGCAGGGCTCCCAGTGACGCCGCGATTCTTGATGCGACGGTCAAGGTGCTCCTGAATCCGACTGCGTCACTGTGGTATCGGTTCCATGGCCCGACCTGGGGACGGTTCGAGTTTCTCCTGTCCGCGAGCGAGGAATGCGGGATATGGGACGACTTGAAGGCGTTTGGCATTCTGAACGCCTGGTTCGTCGATTCGCGCAACGAATGCGGGGACAGAGAGAGCGGCGCGAACGCAGGGGAGCTGGTCGGTGGGTTGTCGTGGCGGTGGTTCTACGTCAAGACGACGTATTGGTTCCAGCTTGACAGACGCGTCCTGAGCGGCGACAAGCCGACATACGACTACGACAAGCAGATCATTTTCTCCGCCGGCATGAAATTCGTGTTCTGACAGCGTCGGCGGTCGATGGCGCGTCGATCTCTCAATCCGGCAATTGCCACCATTGCGGTCTTGCCTTACTGCGGATTGCGGTAGCGGAACACGGACGGGCTGTGCCCGAAGGCGGCCTTGAAGCGTGTGTTCAGGTGGCTCGCGCAGCAAAAACCGCATCGTTCGGCCACTGCCTGGATCGAAAGGTCCGTGTTAGATATGAGGTGAACGGCTTCGTTGAGCCTGATTCGGTTTATCTCGTTCTTGAGCGTCGTTCCAAGGACGATTTGCGCCTTCGTCTCAAGCGTGCGCCTGGAGACATGCAGTTCTTTCGCGATGTCGGCGATGGTGTGGCCGACCGAGAGGTCTCTGCGCACGATTGCCAGGACTTTTGCTATGAATCGGTCAGGCACGAGCGTTTCGTCCGTTGACTGTCGTGTCACGACGCTCGGGAAGGCGAGATCGACCATAGGCTCGACTTTCCGTCTGCGCATGTGCATGTCAAGGAGCTTTGCGCACAGCATTCCCGCGTTGCGCCCGTCCAGCGCAATGGACGAGAGCGACGGCGTAACGGACTCGCATAGGACCTCGTCGTTGTCGGTGCCCAGCACTGCCAGGCCGCCTGGTACGGAAATGCCGAGGTCGATGCACAGATTGAGCATCTGCACCGCACGTCTATCCCGCGAAGCGTACAGAGCGGTGCTCGGCTTCAGCGTCTTCAGCCACTTTGCCACATGCGGTGATTCTCGGTCGAAGTCGTCCGAGTCGCATTTCGGCGCTCCAGGAAACACCGAGCACCCGAAGCCCTCTCTCGTCAGTCTGCCGCGAAAGCCGTTGAGTCTCCGCTCGCACCACCCCGTCTGTCTTGGCGTGCCGATGAATGCGAATTCGCGGTACCCGCGATCAAGGAAATACTCGGCGGCGGATTTCCCGACATCCTCCTGGTTGCGGCTCACGAACGTGGCCCACTTTGGCGGCGCAGCCGTCCCCTTGCCGGACTGCGGCGGGTTCAGAAACACGGCGGGGACTTTCGTGTTCATCAGCTTCCGAAGCTGCCCGGCCTCGCGCACCATCGCTATTATGCCGCTGCATCCCCACCTTTTGACCTTTTCCAGCCCCTGTTCGTATCGGTCGCCGGTCTCGAAGTGGAACTGCCAAGGCCCGCGCTCGTGCCCGTAGGCGAGTATGCCCTCCAGTATCTGGCGGTGCAGAAACTTGTCAGTCGGCAGTATTACAAGGACCTTCGCTTTCATCTGCGCTTGATTATATCAAAACATTGGGCGCTTGTGCACCCCCCAGCTTCGCATTTATTGCAATTGTTTTGCGTTTATATTTCTTTAATTCTGCCATGCAATTTTGTATAATGTGCGCGTATGAACATGAACTGGCTAGACTTTCTTGCGATAGGACTGTTCTTCGCGGCGCTTTTCGGCATCGCGGCGGCGTGCTCGCGCCGTGCAGGGAAGGACGCCAAGGACTTCTTCCTTTCGGGGCGCTCGATGCCGTGGTGGCTCATAGGCGTGTCCATGTGCGCGGCATCGACCTCAACCAACTCCGCGAACATGTTCACCGAGTTCATCCGCAACTCCTCGCTTGGCGAGAACTGGAAGTGGTGGGCGTTTCTCCTGACGGGCATGCTCACCGTGTTCGTCTATTCAAAGCTGTGGGTGCGCTCCGGCGCGAAGAGCGACATCGAGTTCTACGAGCTTCGCTACTCGGGCAGGGCGGCCGCGTTCCTGCGCGGCTTCCGCGCCATATACCTCGGGCTTGTCTTCAATGTGATAACGACGGGTCTTGTCATGCTCGCGGCGATAAAAATCGGGCAGACCCTATTCGGCGTGGAGCAATGGACCGTGATTGCCGTCACAGCCGTCGCCTCCATAGTGTATTCGGCGGTTGGCGGCTTTCGCGGGGCGATATACACCGACTTCTTCCTTTTCGCGGTGATCATGGTCGGCGCGGTCGCGGGCATGTACTACGCAGTCAACCATCCTGCTGTCGGCGGCTTCTCGGCGATGATGTCCAATCCCGCCGTGCAGAGCCACCTTTCGTTCTTCCCGGATCCTTCGAACGCCGATTTGTTCGTAGCCGTGTTCGTGATACCGATCGCAATACAGTGGTGGAACGTGTGGTATCCCGGTTCCGAGCCTGGCGGCGGCGGCTACATCGTCCAGCGCATGCTTTCGGCGCGAAGCGAAGGCCACTGCGTAGGCGGCTCGATACTCTACCAGGTCGTCAACTACGCGATCCGCCCGTGGCCCTGGTACCTCACAGCATTTGCGTCGCTCATTGTGTTTCCCGACCTCGCGTCGCTCCAACAGGCCTTCCCAAACGTCTCCCCCGCGCTTGTGAAGGGTGACCTCGCCTATCCGGCGATGCTTACGTTCGTTCCGAACGGCTGGCTTGGAGTTGTCGCGGCGTCCATGATGGGCGCGCTTTTTTCAACTGTCGCGGCGCATCTTTCGATGGGCTCGAACTACATCGCCAACGACTTCTGGAAGAGATTCGTCCGTCCCGACGCCGGCGAGCGCGAGCTCATCGTCGTCGGGCGCGTGACGGTCGTCGTGCTGATGGCGCTTACTGCCGTCATCTCGCCGTATCTCATTTCGGCGGGCGCGGTCTTCAATCTGATTCTCCAGATCGGCGCTGGCACGGGGCTCATCTACCTTCTCAGGTGGTTCTGGATGCGCATCAACGCATGGAGCGAGATCACTGCAATGGCCGTCTCGTTCGCGGTTGCCGTGTTCCTGCAGCTTGTCTATCCTCGTCTCGGAGGGCCCGAGCTGGCCGCATGGCACCGGCTGCTGGTCGTGATGTCCGTAACGACTGTCGCGTGGGTCGGCGTGACGTTCCTCACGCCGCCGACAGAGGCTGCGAAGCGCGCGGCATTCCAGAACAAGATACGCGCGAGCGGTCACGACATCGCGTGGGGAATGCTCGCGATGACCGTCTCGTGCGTCGCCATATACGCGCTGATGTTCGCGGCAGGCAGCTGGATATACGGCCGCACGGCGGCCGCATCCGCTCTCACCGCGCTTGCGGTCGTCGCCGGAATTTCACTCGTTCCGATTCTCAGGCGCCTCAACTCCCGTGCGTAACTCACCCACTCTAAACTCACAAAATCCTAACTTCCTATTCTTATGTCCTACGAAAAAGAACTGAATGCTGCCGAAGTCAAGGCCAAGGCGAAGGAATGCGGCGCCGACATTGTCGGCATCGCGCCCATGAGCCGCTGGGAAGGCGCTGCAGACAAGCAGCACGATCCCCGATACATCTTTCCAGACGCCAAGTCGATGATTGTGTTCGGCTTCCGCATCCCGCGCGGCAGCCTTCGAGGAGTCGAGGAGGGCACTCACTACCTCAACTACGCGACGATGGGATATGCCGCGCTCAACTCCATCTACGGGCCCATGGTGCTGTGGGAGATGAACCGCTTCATGGAGGACCACGGCTACGAGGCCGTCCCCATGGCGAACGTCGGCGGCGGCGAGGCCGTGAACCCGCTCACCGGCAACTTCCGCAAGGGCTGGAGCCGTCCCGTCCGCCCAGGGCTTCCCGCGCCCGACGTCTCCGTTGATTTCCGCATGGCGGCGTTTCTCGCGGGCCTGGGCGAGTTCGGCTACTCACGCGCGTTCCTGACGCCGGAGTTCGGCCCCAGGCAGCGGTTCGCGATAATGCTCACCGACGCCGATCTGGAGCCCGACCCGATCTACACCGGCAGGATATGCGACCGCTGCATGGAGTGCGTCAGGAACTGCCATGGCAAGTGCATCTCGCCGACGGAGACCGTGAAGAAGACGATATGCGGCGTGGAGGTCGAATGGGCGAAGCGCGACGAGCTTGCTTGTTCAAAGGCGTTTCGCGAGGGCGGGCTCAACCGCGAGCTTTCGCCGTTCGACGGCAACTATCCGCGCAAGTACGGCTACGGGCTGGCCCATGAAGGCAGCTGCGGATGCATCCGCGCCTGCATGGTGCATCTGGAGCGACGCGCAAAGATGACGCACGGGTTCCGCAATCCGTTCCGCAGGGAAGGCTGGCAGCAGTGGGAGGTGGACCACTCCAAGCCGTACGAGATTCCGGCGGACACGCTCAGGGAATACGAGGGCAACATCGAGTCGCACGATGCATACACCAATTACAACATCAAGTCCAACTACGGCACGAAGGCCGCGGCTGGCCTTGTGCAAGACAACTCGTCAAGCGGAGGCGTAGCCTGATGACCGAAAACTTCCAGGATGTCACAAGCGCGGAGATAAAGGCGCTGTCGAAGCGCCTTGGCGCGGACTGCGTCGGCATTGCGCCGATGAGTCGCTGGGAAGGCGCGCCGAAGCAGAACGATCCGCGCTACATCTTTCCGGGGGCGAAGTCGATGGTGGTGTTCGGCTTCCGCATCCCGCGCGGGCTTCTTCGCGGCATCGAGGAGGGGACGCGCTTCCTCGACTACCCAGGCATGGGGTACGCTTCGCTGAACCAGGTGCACGGACCGATGGTGCTCTGGAAGCTGAATCGCTATCTCGAGGAACGCGGCTACGAAGTGTTCCCTCTCCAGAACGCGAACGGCGGCGACTCCGTGAATCCGGTGACCGGCAAGTTCCGCGCCGGATTGAGCCGACACGTCGCGGAGGGGCGTCCCGCGCCGGACGTGCTGGTGCATTTCCGCATGGCGGCGTATCTCGCCGGACTCGGCGAGTTCGGCTGGTCCAAGATGTTCCTCACGCCGGAGTTCGGTCCGCGCGTCCGCTTCGCGATGCTCTTTACCGACGCGGAGTTTGACGAGTACGACCCGATCTACGAAGGCCACATCTGCGACCGCTGCAAGCTGTGCGTCAGGAACTGCGCTGGGCACGCGATTTCCATGACGGAGTCCGTCAAGGTTACGGTCTGCGGCCACGAGATCGAGGGGGGCAAGCTGGACGAACTTGCATGCGAGGAGGGAATACACGGCGGAGCGGACAAGGCGCTTTCGCCTTTCGAGGGCGACTTCCCCAGGCAGTACGGCTACGGGCGCGCCGTCGAGGGCGCGTGCGGATGCATCCGCGCCTGCATGATACACCTTGAGCAACGCAACAAGCTCACTAAGACCTTCCGCAATCCCTTCCGCAAGCCGGGCTGGAAGCAGTGGAAGATAGACCACACGAAGCCCTACGAGATTCCGCCGGAAATCGCCGAGGAGTACATAGGGCGCATCGAGGACAAGGAAGGACTTCTCGAGACGGACGAGGATCCCTTTAGCCCTCTCAACGACTGAATCCGCCTTTTCGTCGTTCGCGTTTGTTGTAATTGTTTTGCGCATCTGTTTTACCGGCTGTCGCTTATTTATTGTATAATACATGCACAATGAAATTTGGAACTGATAGGTGTGACAGAATGAAAACAGTATGGTTCAGGAGCTGTTTGGTTGCGGCGTCACTGGCGCTGGCGGCACCTGCTGTGACAGCGGGCGAGGACTTCGCCCGCTGGGTTGATCCTTTCATTGGCACGGCTGGCACCGCGAACTGCCATCCGGATGCATGCTTTCCTCACGGCATGGTGCAGGCTGGGCCGACGAGCGGAACTGGCGAATGGAAATACTGCAGCGGCTACCAGGTGGAGGATGCGGAGCTGTTCGGCTTCGTGCAGACAGCAGTCTCGGGCACGGGATGCCCGGATCTGGGCGACATACGCATCCAGCCATTCGCCGGAGAGGGCGAGAACGAGCGCAAGACGGCGGCCAAGGCGGATGAGAAGGCCAGCCCCGGATTCTACTCCGTCAAATATCCTGCGCAGGGGATTGCGACGGAGGTTGCAGTCGCCCCGCGCGTCGCGTTCTACAGGTTCGCGTTCAGGAAGGGGGACTCAGCCCGGCTTCTCGTGGACCTTCAGTGGGGGCACTGCGACAAGTCCGATGTCGCGACGCACGTGGTTTTATGCGAGACGTCTTTCCCCGACGCGACGACTATGACGGGCCATCTCCACCTGAAGAGATGGGTGGAGAGGGACTGCTATTTCGCAATGAAGTTCAGCAGGCCCGTCGCCAAGCGCAAGATGGTGTCGCGCAGGGATGTCCGCGAGAAAGGAGAGTGGCACGAGCTCGACTTTGGCGTTTCTGACGGCGGGCCGCTGCTCTTGAAGGTCGCGCTGTCGCGCACGTCCGTGGCGGCGGCGGAACGGAACCTCGCTGCGGAGGTCCCTCACTGGGACTTCGCGCGCACCGCCAAGGAGGCGCGTGATGCGTGGAACGAGCTTTTCGCGCGTTGCGACATAGAGGGTTCCGACGACCAGAAGACTGCCTTCTATACGTCGATGTACCATCTTTTCATCGCGCCTTCCGACATTTCCGACGTGGGCGAAATGCCGTTCTATTCGACACTCTCGTTCTGGGACACCTTCCGTGCGGCGCATCCGCTCTACACGATTCTTGCGCCGGAGCGCGTGCCCGGCATGGTCGATTCGATTCTGACGCAGGGCAGGAAGACGGGTTTCCTGCCGATATGGTGTCTTTGGGGCGTCGACAACCAGTGCATGATCGGAACGCACTCCGTGCCTGTCATCGTGGACTGGTTCCTGAAGACGGGTAACGGGGTGTCGGGAATGGAGAGCGGGTATTGGCGCGCGGCATACAGGCAGATAAAGGAAACGCTGACGAAGGAGCACAAGAACCGGAGCAAGGAGCGGTGGGATTTGCTCGACAAGTACGGCTACTATCCGTTTGATCAAATCCGGGGCGAGTCGGTTTCGCGCACGCTGGAGTGCGCATACGACGACTGGTGCGCCGGCGTGATGGCGAAGAAGCTTGGCTTCGCCGACGATGCCGCATTCTTCTTCAAGCGCTCGGAGAACTGGCGCAACGTGTTCGATGCGTCAATCGGCCTCGTGCGCGGCAAGGATTCGAACGGAAAGTGGCGCGAGCCGTACGACCCTTACACGCTTGGACACGGCGCGGACAAGGCGAACGACTTTACGGAAGGGAATGCGTTCCAGTACACATGGCACGTAATGCAGAATCCGCAGGGACTTGTCGATGCGATGGGCGGACGCGACGCCTTTGTGAAAAAACTTGATTCGCTTTTCGAGGCCCCGTCTAAGACGGAGGGCATGGGCGAGGTGCTCGACGTGACCGGTCTTATCG
>JAEEZC010000212.1 GCA_016288465.1 Verrucomicrobiota bacterium
CGGCACGTTCCAGGTCTTCCAGGAGACGTACAACCGCAAGCTCTACGAGCAGATGCATCCGGCATGGAGCGTCAAGGGCAACTACGACTGGCGCACGACGTGTTTCCACCGCTGCATGGAGGCCGGAGTCGACGACGTCGGGCTGGGCGTTCTCTACGGGCTCTGCGACTGGAGGTACGAGCTGCTTGCCACGGTCATGCACGCGCGCGACCTCGAGCGCTGGTTCAACATCGGGCCGCACACGCTCTCGTTCCCGCGTCTGGAGCCTGCGAGCGGCACGAGGGTTCCCGAGGAGTCCCCTTGGCTCATCGACGACGCCACATTCGCCCGCATCGTGACGATCGCGCGCCTTTCGATTCCGTACACCGGCATCATAATCACGGCGCGCGAAAGCCCCGAGAGCCGCAACCGCGTGCTGGGCTGCGGCATGACCCAGCTCGACTGCTCCAGCAACATCGCGATCAAGGGCTACAGCGACTTCGAAGACGAGGCGCACCAGGAGAAGGACCGCCAGCAGTTCATGCTCGGCGACAATCGCTCGCTCGACGAGATGGTGCGCTATCTCGCCTCGCGCGGCACGATCACGAGCTTCTGCACGGCGGGCTACCGCTGCGGGCGCACGGGCGGCTGCATAATGGACGCGCTCAAGACGGGGCGCGAGGGCAAGTTCTGCAAGATCAACGCGGTGCTCACGTTCCGCGAGTGGCTGGACGACTTCGCGTCCGACGAGACTCGCGCGATCGGCGACGCGCTCATCGAGAAGGAGCTGGCCGGCATCAAGGAGTGGCTGCCGAAGTTCTATCCGACGGTGATGAAGCAGTACGAGGCCACGTGCCGCGGCGAAAGGGACCTTTTCTTCTGAGCAAGACACGACAGTATTGGTATCCGCTTCCCGAGCGGCTCATCGCGCAGCATCCCTGCGAGAAGCGCGGCGAGGACCGCATGATGGTCCTGCACCGCGACACGGGCGTCCTCGAGGACAGGCACATTGCGGACATAGTCGATTACATCACGCCCGACGACCTTCTGGTTGTCAACGACACGAAGGTGTTTCCTGCCAGGCTCATCGGAGAGTGGCCCGACACGCACGGCCATGTGGAGATGCTGCTCGTGAACGCCGCGCCGGACGCGACGTCGGACGCGCTTCCGTCGATGGAGGCGCAGGGCGACTCGCTTTCGTGGAACGTGATAGTCGGCTCTGGGCGCAAGTGCAGGGAGGGGCTTGTCGCGTCGTTCGGCCCGAAGGGCGAGCTCTCGGCGCGGCTGTGCCGTCCTCTTGGCGGCATAGGCATGTGGCGCGTCGAGCTGAGCTGCGAGGGTTCGCTGATGGAGCTTCTCGACAGGTTCGGGCACACTCCTGTGCCGCCCTACGTCAAGCGTGACGGCACTGCGGAGGAGGAGCGCGAGGACAGGGAGCGCTATCAGACGGTGTACGCGCGTGTCGTTGGCTCGGTCGCCGCGCCGACTGCGGGGCTCCACTTCACGCCGGAGATCTTCGCGGCGCTTGAGGCGAAGGGCGTTCGGAGGGTCGCCGTGACGCTGCACGTCGGGCCGGGCACGTTCAGGCCGGTGACCGCCGAGGACATTGAAGATCACCATATGGACTTCGAGGCGTTCACGGTTCCGCCCGAGACGGCCGAGGCCGTCAACGCGTGCAAGGCGAGGGGCGGAAGGATCTTCTGCGTGGGCTCCACGACGGTCCGCACGCTTGAGACGGTCGCCGCGTCGACCGAGGACGGACGGATCGTCCCGGGCTCCGGCGCGTCCAACATCTTCATCTATCCTCCGTACAGATTCAAGGCCTGCGACTGCATGCTGACGAACTTCCACCTTCCTCAGTCGACGCTGCTCATGATGGTTTCGGCGCTTGCTGGGCGCGAGAGGATGCTCTGCTCGTATGCGATGGCGGTGCGGAAGAACTACAGGTTCTTCTCCTACGGCGATTGCATGCTGATAGTCTGATTTGGTATAATTTACAGCCAATGGCAATATTCGTACCTAAGGACCGTAGATCGCTTTTCCGCCAGTTTCTTGGCGGAATGTACGACGCCGTCGTGATCACAGATCCGAACGGCCACATACTCGACATAAATCCTCGTGCCACCGAACACTTCGGCTACGAGCTCGACGAAGTCCTCGACCAGCCGGTGTCCATGCTCGTGCCGGGTCTGCACTCCGAGGTCGTGCAGCGCATACGAAAGGGCATCGAGGGCGACCGTCATGTGATGGTGAACGCTAACGGGTGCGACAAGGAGGGGCGCAAGTTCGCGTGCGAGGTGACGGTTTCGGTGATAGACCTGATGAATCCCGGCGACCTTGTGTTCACGATCCGAAACATCGAGAAGCGCCGCGAGCTCATGAGCGCGTACAGGTCGATGGTGAACGCGTTCAACATCTCGGCGGCGGCTCTCTTCGCCTGCGACGCCGAAGGCCGCATCAGGGAGACGAACGAGGCCTTCCGCGAGATGTTCGACATCGCGAGCGACGACGAGGCCCGCGGCCATGTCTTCTCGGACTACATGACCGACCCGCCTCTCCCCGAGAACTTCAAGAAGGCCCTCGCCGGCGAGACCACTGTCACCGGCATTGTGGCGGATGGCGACGGCGACGACCAGGAGGAGCTCGAGATAACGCTTGCCCCGAACAAGATCGGGCGCAAGATACAGGGCGTCGTGGGCAGCGTTTCCAGAGTGTAGACCGGAGGCTTGGCAGGTGAAGGTCGGTGCGTCGGATCCAAGGATCCTTCAGGATTATCTCGCGGCGAAGCTGGGTCTTTCGCGGCGCGGGGCCAAGGACCTCGTCGACGGGCGCCGCGTCTGGGTGAACCGAAAGTGCGTCTGGATGGCGCGGTACGCCCTGAAGGCCGGCGACACGGTCGAGACTTCCGCCGCAATCCCGCGCGCCCCGCACAAGAGCCACGTGCGCGTTCTCTGGTCCAACGACAACTATCTGGTCTGCGACAAGCCTGCCGGTGCGCTGAGCTGCGGCGACGCCGCGAGCGTCGAGTCGATTCTGAGGGAGCAGGAGGGCCTGCCCGCGCTTGAGGCCGTCCACCGGCTCGACCGCGACACGACCGGCTGCCTGCTGTTTGCGAAGAGCCGCGCCGCGAAGGACGCCGCCGTCGAGACGTTCAAGACGCACAAGGTCTCGAAGACGTACCACGCGATCGTCGCCGGCGAGTTCCCGTTTGCGCATCAGATCATAGACGCCCCTCTCGACGGCCAGAACGCGGTCTCCCGCGTCTCGCGCGAGGCGGTCGGCGACGGCGCGTCGTTCCTGCGCGTGCGCATCGACACTGGCCGCACCAACCAGATACGCCGGCACCTCGCGTCAGTACGCGCGCCCGTCCTTGGCGACCGCGTCTTCGGGCTGAAGCGCGCGCGCGACCAGAGGCTGATGCGCATTCCGCGGCAGATGCTCCACGCCTCGACGCTGGAGCTGCCCGATCCGATGGAGAAGGGGAGCGTCATAAAGGTTCATTCGCCGCTGCCCGCGGACTTCCGCGCGGCGCTGGCACTGTTCGGCATGGGGAAGCGCGGCAGATGAGAATAGTCTTCATGGGATCGTCGGACGCGTCGGCCGAGTGCCTTCGCGCCATTCTTCGCGAGCAGGAGCTGGAGGTCGTCGGCGTCGTCACCCAGCCTGACCGTCCGGCAGGGCGCGGCAAGGCCCTAACCCCCTGCCCCCTTGCGAAGTTCGCGACCGAGCACGGCATCACCGAGATCATCAAGCCGGAGCACGTGAACGACGACGCGTCGATGGGGATGATCCGCAACTGGCGCCCCGACATCGTCGCGGTCGTCGCCTACGGCCAGATACTCAAGAAGCCTCTTCTCGACCTGCCGCCGCACGGCTGCGTCAACTGCCATTTCTCGCTCCTTCCGAAGTACCGCGGCGCCGCGCCGGTCGTAGCCAGCCTAGAGGCGGGCGACAGGAAGACCGGCGTGACGGTCATGCACATGGACGTCGGGCTGGACGACGGTCCGATAATGCTGCAGAGCTACGAGCCGATCTATCCCGACACGACCGGCGGCGCGCTGATGCACGACCTGGCGATCGCCGGCGGCGTGACGCTTGCGAAGGCCCTCAGGCTTCTTTCCCGCGGCGAACTCGCGCCCGAGATCCCGCAGGACGACTCGCGGGCGACATACGTCAAGAAGCTCAAGAAGACCGACGGCCATATCGACTGGAACTCGCCCGCTCTTGTGGTCGAACGCCGCGTCCGCGCCTACAATCCCTGGCCCGGCTGCTACACGTTCCTTCCCGAGCGTTTCCGCCGCAAGGGCAACACGGGCCGTCTCGTCGTGCTTCGCTCGAAGCTCGCCAAGCTTGCGCCGGGTGACAAAAGCGCCGAGCCTGGAACCGTCCTGCGAATCGAGAAGCAGGGCCCGGTCGTGCGCTGCCTTGACACTGCGCTTCTTCTCGTCGAAGTCAAGCCCGAGGGCTCTTCGGCCATGGACGGCGGCGCCTTCGTGCGCGGGCGCCCTCTCGTTCCCCGCTCCGACAAACTGCTCCCGCAATGAGCTCCGCCACGGATTCCGCCGCCTTCATGGCGGATCCAAAGTGGGCCTCGTTCATCCCGCCCGCGCCGCCTCAGCGTTCGACGCGCCACCTGCCGTCCCATGAGGACTGCTCGCCTCTTTCCGTTGAGGACGTGCAGTCCCACCTCAGGGCCGGCGGCACACTCGGCTGCATGAAGGGCTACGAGGAGCGCAGCGGGCAGATAGACATGGCGGGCGCAGTGGCCGACGCGTTCAACCGCGGCGGACATCTCATGGTCGAGGCGGGTACAGGCGTCGGCAAGTCGCTCGCGTATCTCGTCCCGTCCGTTCTCTGGGCGTGGGCCAACGACACGCCGGTCGTCATCTCCACTGCGACGCGCAACCTTCAGGGCCAGCTCATGGGCGCGGACATCCCTCGCGCGGCCCTCACTCTGGGCGAGAACGCGCCAAAGCTGAAGGCGGCTCTTTTGAAGGGGAGGACCAACTACCTCTGCCTGAAGTCCGTCGAGGACTATTTCGCCGCCGGGTTCTGGACTCTTCCCGCTGACGAGCAGGCCATGCTGCCCGCGTTCATCGACTGGCTTCACAGGACGGAGGACGGCGACCTTGACGGCTACGACGGCATAGACCGCTCGCTTCTTTCTCGTCCGGGCGACGAATGCCTAGGGCGCAGATGCCCCTATGCGTCGCAGTGCTTCGTGCGCAAGGCCCGCCAGCGCGCCGCCGAGGCCCATGTGATCGTCGCGAACCATTCGCTCGTCCTTGCGGAGGCGATGTCGCCTGGCGCCGGGATACTGCCGGCCTACGGAAGGCTTGTGTTCGACGAGGCCCACAATCTCGAGGGCGTCGCGACCGAGCAGCTTAGCAGCGAGTTCTCGCTTTCGATCGTCGAAGGGGCAGTGCGGCGCCTTCTGCGCCATCACCGCGAAGCGTCCTCGCGCACTGCGCCGGTGCTCCGCGCGGCGTCCGCCTTCCTCTCGTTCCTCGGCGCAATCATGCCGAAGGAGCGCGACACGCTTCGCTACGGCGCCGGCCGCGTGTACTGGGAGGATACGCGCCGGCTTTCCGAGCTGCAGCTCGCGTTCGAGCGCCCTCTGCTGGAGCTGGTCAACTATCTCAGGGACCAGTCGCAGTCCACGAACGACGGCGACAAGGCGATGAAGCTCGAATCAAGCGCCAGCGCGTTTCTTACCATTGCGAACGAGGCAGCGTTTGTGGTCGAAGGCGCCGACGCGTCCTTCGCGTACTGGGTGGAGCGCACGGGCGAGGGTGGCCGCCGCAGCCGCGTCCGCCTCGTGGCTGCGCCGCTTTCCGTAGCGCACGACATGAACAAGCTCTTCTACGATGTAAAGGACTCCGTCGTCCTCTTCTCGGCGACGCTCCGTGTCGGCGGCGACTTCAGGTACATGTCCAGGCGCCTCGGCTTCGGCGCGGAATGCGGCCAGTCGCAGAAGGAGCGCTTCAGCTGCATTACCGCGCCTTCGCCCTTCGACTACTTCCGCCAGTCGCTGGCGCTTGCGGCGGACTATCTGCCCGATCCGTCGTCCGATCCGTTGCGCTACGCCGAGACCCTGGCCAGAACGCTTGCAGATCTCTTCGTCGAGACTCGCGGACGGGCCCTTGCGCTCTTCACCAGCTACGAGATGATGAAGGCGGTCGCGTCCTTCGCCCACGGGCTTCTCGAAGCTGCCGGAATCAGGCTCCTCGTTCAGGGCGAGGGTCTCTCGCGCGAGGCGCTGACGCGCGCGCTTAGGGATGAGGACGAGCTTACGGCCGTTTTCGGCGCCCAGAGCTTCTGGGAGGGCGTCGACATAGCCGGCGACGCGCTTTCGTGCGTTGTCGTGACGCGCCTGCCGTTTGCGCAGGTGGGCGATCCCATGGTCGAGGCGCGAGGCGAGAAGATAGAGCGCGAGGGAGGCAGCCAGTTCCGTGACTATGCGCTGCCGGAGGCCGTCATACGCTTCCGGCAGGGATTCGGGCGCCTCATCCGCACCAAGTCGGACCGCGGCGTCGTCGTCGTGACCGATCCGAGGCTTGTCACGAAGAACTACGGCGCAATCTTCAGAAAGTCCGTCCCCGCAACGTTCCACACCGTCACCGGACAGGGCGAGCTGATCAACTGCGTCCGCGATTTCCTTGACGCTGATTAGGTCCGCTCGTCTACGGACATCCCGCGCACTCCAGATACTGGCCCCATTGACTTCAACTGGAATTTTTCGGTATAATTCCCGCAAGAAGTAATAGGGGCTGTGTGCGTTATATCAAGTTTGCTGTACGAGTAGATGCGGATCCTCTGGGCTCGCGTAACGGAAGTTCGCCTTGCCGAAGGGGGCGTGGTCTCTTCTGCGCACACACGATGAACAAGGTTGGGAACATATTCTGAAAGGGAAAATCGCATGATAACACTGATTGCAGCGGCCATGGCGATGTTGTCTGCCATGGCGGCCTTCGCCGACACGCCGACGGTCACGAACGTGAAGGCGAAACAGAGGTATCCGTGGAATGGATATGTGGACATAACGTGCACGGTGTCCGGAATCGACGCGGATTCTGAGATGACCTGGTTCGAATTGGCGGCGAAGCCTGAAGCAGGTTCAGGCGAGACTCGCAAGATTTCGAATTTCTGGGTCGTGGAAAACGGTGTGCAGACGACCGACCGAGTTGTCAGGACCAATGGCAACTACCGGCTGCTTTGGGATGCCGCCAAGACCGATTTCGACAAGAAGGTTTACAGCAACATGGTCGTCGAAGTGTCCCTCGCCGTTCCCAAGGGCGTCCAGCTCTGGGAGGGCGGTCCGTACTGGGCTGAGATGAACATCGGAGCTGAGGAGCCGTGGGGTAACGGCTACTACTTCTGGTGGGGCGACACCATCGGCTACAAGCGGGAGAACGGCAAATGGGTGGCCAGCGACGGTTCCAACGGCAATTTCTCGTTCGAGGCGGGTAATGCGTCGACCTACAACAAGGGCACGACAACGCTTCAGAGCGAGGGCTATACTAAGGACGGCGTTCTCGCCACGGATTATGACGCGGCGCAGAAACAGTGGCGCGGGGAATGGCGCATGCCGACAGATCAGGAGCTCGCAGACCTTGTTGATAAGTGCGCCAGGACCATGGTAACTACGAATGATGGCATCAAGGGTTTTGTTTTCAGAGGGAAAGAAGCCGGTTATACGTCCGCCAGCATCTTTCTCCCTGTCGCCGGTTCAGTCCAGGGGTCTCTCGGCGAAGTCGGTTCGAAGGGTTACTACTGGTCATCCTCGCCGCGCGAGTCAAATTCTAAAACCTCGAGGGCTCTTTACCTTTATTATACCGCCACAGAGATGCTCCAGATAAATACCGCCTTCTACAACCGTTACTACGGACAGTCTATCCGCCCTGTTCAAACGACAGCTGCGGCGGTGCAGACTACGCCGACGGAGTCCGCGCCGTTTTACCTGGACACGATGGAGGGGACGCGCACCGCGAGAGATGTTGAGACGATCACCTATTCTCCGACATGGGTGACGAACGCGCCTGCAGACGCGGTGGCGGTCTTGAC
>JAEEZC010000213.1 GCA_016288465.1 Verrucomicrobiota bacterium
ACCGCAAGGACTACAAGATGGAAAGCCTCTACGACGACAGGGCAAAGCAGGTCGTGAGGAACACGGGCGAATGCCTTGAAGACAAGTACAAGGAGCTGCTTGAGAAGGTCAGGGAACTCGAAAAGCGCCTTGGCCAAAAGGTGCCCTAGGCGTCAGAAGATGCCTGGCGAAGCGGAAGCCAGGCTGTGACTTAGCCCCTATTTCGTCTCTCTTTCTAGGCCTTCCCGAGGCCAAATCAATGCATGGACAATAGTCCTTGCAGCGACCGCTTTGCGTTTTTTGCGAGCTTTTGAATAATTCCACCTAACCATTAGGCGGTTTCGCTCGTTTACTAGTATGGGTACAATGCAAGTGTGGGAAGAGATTAGGCTTAAGCCCGAGTCTGGCGCCCGGGCATTGGTAGAGGCGTACTCGGAACGCCTCTACAAGCTTGCATATAGACTTTGCTCCAATTCCGCCACTGCCGAAGACCTTGCGATCCGCACGATCGCACGTGCGGTAAGGGCGTCCGGGGAATTCGCCAGCGAAGCCAACTATTTCTCTTTTTTGTGCTCAATTCTCGTAAATCTGCATCGTGACGACTTGCGGCTGAAAGGAGCCAATGCGCTCGTCTTCGTGGAAGACGTACCGGAAGTCCACGACGAAGTGCCGAATCCGGCGGAATCGCTCGTCGCGAAGTCCGACGCCGACGAGGTGCGCGCCGCGGTCGCGTCGCTCTCGCCGCTTCTTCGCGAAACGGTGGTTCTGAGGTATTATAGCGGTCTTTCCGTGTCCGAGGTGGCCGAGGTGCTTTCGGTGCCCGATGGCACGGTGAAGTTCCGTCTGTCCGAGGCGCGTCGAAAGATCCGCGAATTTTTGACCAAACGTGACAGCGGTTTCGCTCGTTGTGCATGTTAGAGAGGCAGTGTTATGTGCGGTGAGTTTGCGATAGACGAAATGGCCGAAAGCCGAGCGATAGCGTCCGCGCTTGCGCAGGAAGCGGACATACCGCCTGCCTCGGCCAGCTTCTGGCGCCGCTGTCTTGCGGCGGCGATGGCTGGCGGCGTCAGGAAGGCTCCGGCATGCGGATGGGGCGGCTTCAGGTTCGCCGCGAGTCTTGCGGCGACTGCGTCTTTTGCGACATGGGCGGCGACAATGGCGGTCATGACGGCGCGGCACGGGGAAGTCGCGCAGAACGGCGGCGACGTGCAGCCGGTCGAGGTGGAGGAGGTTGCGCCTGCATTCGCCGTCGCGTCCTCCGCTGCCGCCGACCAGAGCTCGCCGGTGGTTTCGAATGAAAGCGTCGTCAATTCCGACCCTGGCGCGACGGTCCTCTGGAAGACCCTGAACGCAGGCCAGTCGCAGATGGCCTGGGAATGGCCCGAGGGCGTGAGATCCGCCAGGCTGACGATCTCCGGCGTCGGCATGACCGCCTCGAAGATATACAACAGAGACGACGCGTTCCCGGTCTGGAATCCGCCCGTGCCTGCGGATTTCACGGAGGAGGACGTGTATACGGCGACGCTCACGTTCTTTGAGGGGGAGCGCGGCGCGGGCGCCGAGGTCGCGAGCCTGGTGGCGGACGGCATAGGCTTTGTGAGGGGAGTGTCGGGAGTCGGTGCGCATTTCGTATCCGGCAGGCTGGGCGAGCGGAGGGTCGCTGCGAAGTGAAGGCGATCGGCGGCAGAGAGGCGGCGGAACTCGTGGCAACACGCGGCTGGCGCAGTGTTCGGGTGGCGTTCGCGGGTCTTGCGGTGTCGTGCCTCTCGGCTGTCGCGCCGACTGCGGCCTGCGCATTGACGATATCTGATGTCTCGCTTGTCCAGCAGTGGCCCTGGTCCGAGGCGGTGTCGGTGGATTTCTCCGTGAGCGGCTGGAACGAGCCGGAATGGTCGGTGCGCGAGGTGTCGCTTGTCGCGTACGACGGGGAGGAAGGCATCGGGCCCGTTTCGCCGATGGCGCTCTCTGGCGACGTCGTGATCGACGGGAATGGCGCCAAGCACATCACGATCACTCCTTCTAAGGATCCCGTGTTGAAGGCGCGCGGCAGAATCAGCAGATTCAAGGTCGGGATTACGACCGAGAAGGTTCCCGACGAGGACGTCCTCTACATAATATTCGACATCTCCAAGGAAGCCGGCGCTCGCGGCGCAAGGCGGTATGTCACGAGACGCGCGCTGATGGCGGGCGTCTGGGGGGCGTGGATGAAGTCGAGCGACCTTTGGAGCGGAGTGGACGCGGGCGAGGGGCCTGCGGACAACGTGCTCTGGACGGGGATTGTGGACGACGAACGGTATTTCCGCGAGCTGATGGCGTTCCGTCGCATTCCGGCCGGCACTTTCACCATGGGCACGAACAGAAGGCTCGGCGACGGGCGGCCTACGGGGCTGACGAAGGTCACCTTGTCAAATCCGTACTACATAGCCGTGCTTGAGACGACGAAGTACCAGTACCGGCTTCTGAAGGACGGCCGCAACATGAACACGCCGGACGTGATGCTGCCGAGTGTCAACGACGTATGCAACCACGTCCGAGGCGATTCGTCTTCGGGCGGCGCATACGACTGGCCGACAAGGCGCGGCGTCGACGACGAGTCCGTCGTCGGAAAGCTCGGGCTGAAGACGGGGCTTAGAGGGATGTTCGACCTGCCCACCGAAGCGCAGTGGGAGAAGGCCGCGCGCGGCGGCGTTGCGGGCGACATCGCTTTCTACGACGGCTCCGCGGAGAGCGTCGTAGAAAGCGGAGAGGCGCTTTTGTGGTATCGCGGCAATTCCGACATGGTGCTGCACCGGAGCGGAATGAAGAAGCCGAACCAGTACGGGCTCTACGACATGCTCGGGAACGCGTACGAGATGGTTCTCGACTGGCAGGGCGGGACGATGCCGATCGAGGCGAAGGACCCGGTCGGCGCAGAGGAACCGGGCGCGATGTATCCGGGCAGGCGGATGGTGAAGGGCGGAAAGTACGTGAACTTCCTCCACGAATGCGTGACGTACTGGCGCTCTCAGACTCCGGTGGAGAGGACCGACAATTACGACAGCGGCGGCGGAAGCCGCTTTGTGCTCAACCTGGTTCCGTATCCGAACCGGGCGGCGGACGATTCTCAGGACGTGCCCGATTCAAAGCCAGCCAAACAGTAAACAGGAAGGCAATGCCATGAAAAAGACGACAGCGAGAACAGCACTGGTTGCGTTGACGACCGCAACGCTATTCGCAAATTCCGCCATGGCGGAGATAAAGTACTGGGACAATCCGGACTACCGCGAGTTCAAAGTGAGCGACTACGCGCCTGGCGCGGTCTGGAACTTTGACGGCATCGACAACGCCGCAGGCGGTTCGCATTCGGCCTCGGCGACGAAGTGGAGGAACCTCGGCTCGTCCGGAGCCAACAACGACGTGTGGGTCCGCTACCAGAACTCGAGCGGCGGCTGGGCCAACTCTAGCGCGCCGTCCAGCCTCGGCGGCGGCATGGGCTCATGGGCCGCAGACGGCTTCAAGCTCACCGGCGGCAGCGAATGGCGCGCTTCCGGAAGCGGCGCCGTCGCGCAGATCGACACAGGAAGCAACTACACGCTGCAGATGCTCGTGACCGGCAAGCATTCCGACCAGAAAAACGACAAGTCCTTCATCATGTCGGTTCAGCAGTCGGACTTCGCGTTCTACACCGACAGGAAAAACAAGAGGCTTTACTGGGGAACGCAGAACTCGTCGACGGCCAGCCATCCGTACATCTCCGGCGACAAGCTCGGCTACATGACGGCCATCCTGAACGGAAGCGAGAAGACCGCGGCTTTCTTCACCGGGACGAAGGCTCCGACGTCCGGAAGCGGATTCCACCAGTTCTCCTCCGTCGCGGGGAAGACCGACAACGGCTACTGCATCGGCGGCTATACCGGCACTAACGGGCAGTTCGTCGGCACGATCCATTCGTTTCGCTACTACAAGCGCGTCCTGACCGACAGGGAACTCGCCTGGAACCGCGTCGTCGACGAGTGGCGCTTCTTCAAGCGCAGGAATGCTCCGATTCCCGTGACCAACGTCGTGGTGGCGACCTCGCTTGGAGGCGCGAACGGAACCGAGCCCGTAGGCTGCTACGCAGTCTCCGGCAGCCATACCTTCTCCGCTCCGGCGAATGTCGACGTCGGTGGGGTCAACTACCTCCGAACCGGCTATACGATCGAGACGCGCAAGGGGGGCCAATGGTCCGAGCCGGTCTTCCACAAGACCACGTTGTTCCAGCGCGCCTCCTATGTCGCGAAGGAAGGGGAGTGCGTAAGGCTGACGTGGAAGTGGGTCAGGGCGGATGGGATATCCAATCCGCTTACCGTGAAAGACTATGTCTGGAAAGATCTCGTGGTGTTCTACGACGGCATCAACAACGTTGCCACAAACCGTCCGCATTCGTACACCGCGACAAGCTGGGCGAACCTCGTGTCAGGCGGCAGTGCGAACGACGTGATCGTCCAGCGTCTGAACAAGGACGGCAACGGATGGGAAAACGCGGCCAGCCTTGGCAAGGTCGACGGGCGCTGCCCAGGCCGCTGGACCGATGACGGATTTGCGATTGACGGCGAAGGGCGCTTCCGCTGCAACGCGCCTGGCGGATTCTCGGTTGGCACGCGATATTCGCTGCAGATGCTTGTGGACGCCAAGGCGTCCGACCAGGTGACTGGCAGCGCCTTTCTGCTTGGCGCGAACAGCAACCTGTTCGCGTTCCAGCTCCGCAAAAACGACGGCCTTCTCATCTGGAAGACCGGCTCCGATGAGAACCCGTTCATGAAGGGCGGCGCTTACAGCTACATGACAGCGATCATGGCGGGCGACAGGCAGAAGTTCTTCGACGGCGCAGTGGCGCCGACTTCCGGCGACGGCTACAGGAAGAACGCGAACATCGCGCCATATCACGAGACCGGATACTGCCTCGGCGGCTACGGAAAGGAACTTGCCAACGACCGCTTCGTCGGCACGTTCAAGTCGTTCCGCCAGTACAGCCGCGAGCTGACTGCTGCTGAAATCGCAAAGAACCGCGCAGTCGACAACTGGCGCTACTTCGGCATTCCAGACAGCACGAACGTCCTGGTCACCTCGACGCACACTTACCTGCAGGGCAACGAGCCTAACGGCGCATACGTGCTCAAAGGCCCGCACATGTTCTCCGCGCCGAAAAACGCGGTCGCAAAGGGCATCTCCTACAAATGCAGCGGCTATACGCTCGAGAAGTGGAGTGCTAACGGGTGGGGTCCGGCGGAAAGCTATGCCACCACCACGTACACCTGCTCTAAAACCACCAGAAACGACAAGGTGCGCCTGACTTGGATCTGGACGGCGACGAACGGCCTTCGCACGGCCAGCGACTACGGATTCGAGGACTATTCGCAGGCTGGCATCGTCTGGCACTTCGACGGCAAGCTCAACCGCGGACTGGGCGCCACGCAGAACTCCGGCGCGACAACGTGGAAGAACCTTGTTCCGAACTCCGCGCCGAGCAGCATATTCCTCCAACTCGCGCACACGAACGGAACCAGCTATGTCAATCCCAAAGATCCGCTTCCGAACCTTGGCAGCGTCAACAACTGGAATCCGGGAAGTTGGACAGCCGGCGGTGGTGGCGTTAGGCTCTATGGTCACAGCCGCTGGCGCGGTCTTGGGCAGGTCGGCCCGGTCTCAAACTGGACTATCCAGACGCTCGTCGACGCTAACGTAGACAACATCGTAAACAAAATGGAGTACGTGGTCAGCGTGTCGTGGTCGAATTTCGCGCTGGCGCTGCGGAAGAAAGACTATACCCCTGAGGAGAACTGCTTCTACTTTAATGCTCAGAAGGCAGATAAAACCACCAGTCCTCGCCCGTATTTCCAGAACGAATCCCGCAACTACGACTTCGCGACGGCAATCCTCGATTCGTCTGACTGCACGGCCAAGATGTTCCAGGGCGTGATACCTCCTGACAGCATGGCCAGCGAAGGCTACTACCGGTACCCCTCGATAACCAGTTTCGTAGACACCAACTTCTGCATTGGCGCATCGTCGACATCCTTCACCGACTTCTTCGTCGGCTCGATCAAGAACGTCCGCTACTACGACCGCGTGCTTACGGAGGAGGAGATAGTCCGCAATCGCAACGTCGACGCCGTGCGCTACTTCGGAGCCCTGGGCGTCACGAACGTGTTCGTCGTCGCGGGCGGAGGATCGCAGGCCGAGACAGGCGCGTACAAGGTCGAAGGCTCGTGGGAGTTTACGGCCACAAGCGTCAGGGACCACGAAGGTGCAGACGTTCCCGTCGCCCGCTATGTGATCGAGACGTTCGCCGACGGCAGGCGCGAGAGCAAGGAGGTGTTCGACGGCAGCTCCTTCACATATTCCGAGAGCGACGCGAAATACCGCGGCAAGGTCGTCCGCCTTACGTGGAAGCCGGCGTCGCCTGGAACATTTCTGATGCTCGAGTAGCGGTCTTGGGACCTGAGGCAGGGCCGTCCTTGACTGGACGGCCCTGCCGATGCGCCGCGCCTAGTTCCCGCTAAGGCGCGCGTTTTTGTTCTTGCTGGCGGCGTTGGACCGTCGGTACAGGATTGGAGACGTGCCGACCTTGCGGTGGAAGAGCTTAGAGAAGTACGCGGGGGACTGAAAGCCCGTCTCCTCCGCGATCTGGGCGATCGGCACGCTGGAGCTGGCCAGAAGGTGCATGGCGCGGCGGAGGCGCAGGGCGATCTGGTATTCGAGCGGAGCCATTCCGTTGTATGCCTGGAAGCACTTTCTGAACAGCGAATACCCCATTCCGCACTGGCGCGCCAGGTCGGGGAAGTCGATCGCCTCGCCAAGATGGTGCGCAATGTGCAGGTTCGCCCGCCGGATGACTATGTTGTACGCGGCCTTGCCGTGAAGGGTGGCCGGACGCTCGAAGAGAGTGGCGAGAAGAGTCGCCGCCTTCAGCGCAAGCGTGTAAGGGTGTTCGACGCTCCCGGACTGTATGTCGTCCACGAGCGTCATGAGGTCGAGGTCGAAGCGATCGTCCGGCGAAAGCTGTATGATCGTCGGCGGGGTCTTGAAGAACGGTTCGTCGATCATCCGTTTGAGGGACTCGCCTCCGATGCCGATGTACGCCTCGCTCCATCCGGTCTTCGGGTCCGGACGGTAGCGATGCCACTCGCCCGGATGCAGTATGATGACAGTGCCGGCCTGCACCGGAATGCTCTTGCCGCGGGTGAACTCTATGACGCCCTGGCCGCTGCGAATGTAGAGAAGCTGGTATTCCCAGTCCGGAAGGGCACGTCCGTTCTTCCATGTGAAGTAGTAGTCGGAGGAATGGTAGTCGTGCGGATAGGGCTCGCCCGGATTCGTGACCTCCTTGCCCGCGCCTGTTACGTAGATTCCGAATTTGCGCTGGACCTGGCCGATGGGGCAGTAGTGTATTTTGTTCGTGTTCATGCCCCGTATTATACCATTAAGTGGCAGATAGTACAAACTGCGGCAAATTGTCATATTGATTTTCTGCACCACGACAGTGTATAATATCCGCGAAAGCAGGAAACGGCGGAGGGAGCGGATATGTGCCACAAAGTAGAATTCTGTGTTCTGGCGGCGGCTGCGGCGCTTTGCGCGAGCGCGGCTGAGTATGACGTCGCGGCATATGTGTGGCCTGCGTACCAGCCCGAGCGACGCTGGGCTGAGCTAGGAATCTTCAAGGACGGCAGGGGCGAATGGCAGAACCTCTACGAGTCGGTGAAGCGCACTCCGGGCGACCACCAGGGCGTCAAGCCGCTCTGGGGTTACGAGAACGAGGCCGATCCGGTGGCCGTCGCGCGCAAGATCGACGCCGCCACAGCCGCCGGCGTTAACGTCTTCATATATGACTGGTACTGGTACGGCGGTCGCCCCTTTCTCGAGGATGCGCTGGACAACGGCTTTCTCGGCGCGAAGAACTGCCGGCGCATGAAGTTCTACATCATGTACGCCAACCACGACGTCGACAAGCTCTGGGACAACAAGGTGGGCGCGGCCGACGGCAAGGACAGGATAGTGTGGCCCGCCAGGATCACTGACGACGACTGGCGCCAGATCGTCGCCAGGTGGATCGAAAAGTACTTCAGACTTCCGAACTACTACACAATCGGCGGCAAGCCCGTCCTTTCCGTCTATTCGCTGCGCGGCTTCGTGAAGTGGGACGGCGTCGAGAAGGCGAAGGAGCGCATCGGCTATCTGCGCGACCGCGTGAAGGCGGCGGGCTTCCCCGGCCTTCATCTGCAGGTGATAGGCGGCAACAAGGGGACGAGCATGAGGGAAGGGCTTGTCGCGCTCGGGGTTGACTCGACAACTAGCTACAACTGGACGGACAACACGTGGGACCGCATGAACGACGAGTCCCAGCCTGAGCTCGACTACAGCGAATGGGGGGAGATGTCGCTCGGCATGCACGACAGATGGCAGAGGGCAATGAAGGAGATCGGCATGACCTACTTCCCCAACATCTCGGTCGGCTGGGACACGAACGCGCGCTATCCGGCGGGAGAGACGCGGCGCATCGTGCGCAATTCCACGCCGGAGAAGTTCGAACGCTTCGCACGCCGCGTGAAAGCCTGGACCGATGCCAACCTCGAGGCGCCGCTCCCCAGGCTCATAACCGTCAATTCGTGGAACGAGTGGACGGAAGGGGCGTACCTCGAGCCGGACGACCTCTTCGGCTACGGATATCTCGAAGCGCTTCGGCGCGTCTTTGTGGAGTGACCGGCTATCTGAAAGTCAATGAGACAGACGCACGAACCAACTGAAGCACCAAAAAGTTGTCATGTCATTTGTTGGGTTGCAATATGCTACAATAGCGTCAACAAAAACAAAAGGAGGGAAGTCATGCTGAAAAGAAAACTGATGGTGTGCGTCGCTGCGGTATGCGCAACGGCAGCATCGTCTCCGTCGTTCGCCGGCGTGAAGTACTGGGACAATCCCGGCTTCAGGGCTTTCGACGTTGGCGACTACGTCCAGGGCGGCCTCGTCGTCAACTACGACGGCATCCGCAACGCCGGCCCGAACGCCGACCACAATCCGAACGCCATGACATGGGTGAACTCCGCCAATCCCGGCACCTACGACATGACACGCTACAGCACCAATGGCACGGCAGTAATTACTGCAGCGAATAATGCGAATGCGACGGCAGCGTGGAACAATGATGCGGCGCATGGTTCGTGGACGGACAAGGGCTTCGTGTTCGATAAGGGCGCATGCTTCCGCCAGCCATCCTCGTTCGCGATTCCAAAGACCTACACAATCCAGTCCCTCGTCGACGCCAAGACTGGTGACCAGAGCGGCATCGGCTATGTCATGTGTCCCTACGATTCCACCGGATGGGCCAACTGCAGCCTCGGCCTCCGCAGCAGTGGTTTCGACTACGGCGGCGGCAACGTCAACCACACATTCTATCTCGTTTCCGGTTCAATTGGAAAGCGCCCGGCTGTGCGGGGATCCTCCGCCATCCGGTTCTCGTACATGACGGCCATTCAGAACTCAAATAATGGCGTGATCTTCTCCGACACGGAGGCGCCATGGTCGGCCACCTATTCGCCGGACACGTCCTACGGCCATGCCTACGATTCCACCAAGCAAGGCACGGCCTATACCTATTCCAACGGCTTCTGCATCGGCGGCCACTATCCGCGCACGGATGAAATGTTCAAGGGCACAATCAAGAATTACCGCTTCTACAACCGCTGCCTTTCGGACGCCGAGGTCCTGTGGAACCGCGTGGTCGACGAGGCCCGCTACTTCGGTCGCGGCCGCG
>JAEEZC010000214.1 GCA_016288465.1 Verrucomicrobiota bacterium
ACCTGGAGTGGATATGCGGCTACGCGAACGCCAAGGGCGGGACGCTGTACATCGGCATAGAGGACGGAACCAAGAAGCCCGTCGGCGTCAGGAATCCCAACAAGCTGATGGAGGACATCCCCAACTCCATACGCAACACGATGGGCATCGTGGCCGACGTCGCCATGCTAAGGTTCAACGAGGACTACGAGAAACTGTCGGTCAACCTTGGGAAACGCGTGCCCGTCCTTGAGTCCGAGAGTGACTACTTTCGCGTTACACTGCCGAATCTTCTCTATGGATTCACAGACGAACAGCTCGTCGCAGCCGTCGACAACTCGTCATACGGAGTGCCGAAGAGTGAGACGCCATCACTCGCGACCCACCATGATACCCACCATGATGTGTTGCCGCTTAAACCAAATGAAACCAAGCTTTTGAAGGTGCTGTCATTACATAGAGAACTCAGCGCCACCGACTTGCGTAAGGCTATGAAACTTAGGAATGCGCCGGACTTTCGAGAGCGCTATCTCCGGCCGCTTTCTCGCGACGGATACATTGAGTTCACATTGCCGAACGCTAAGAAATCCAAACTTCAGAAGTATCGGCTGACGGACAAAGGACGTGCCGCGCTGTCGGCAAATACGTATCAGTCATAAGACAGGAGGCGGAAGCCATGAAAGACAGACTTAACCTAAGCGTCGCAGTTGAAAGGCCGCAATTGTGATTACGGCCTTTCAACTGCGACGCTTAGGATTATCGCTTGAATCCCTTGAATCGCTCTCATTCCGCCCAAGAGGCAAAAGAACAGAGCGAGGCGGGATGCCGCTCGCTCTTATAGGTGAAGTGACAGGTCCTTTGCTGGCGGGGGCTATCTGCCGGCGAAGAAGCGGATGAGCCGAGCCACGTGCGCCGAGCAGCTGTCGATGATCGGGTCCGCCAGCTTGTCCGGCGGCACGAAGGCTCCGTTAAGGTTGCCGAAGATCTTCAGCGTCGACTTGATGTATCCGTCGAGGAACTCGGTCGCGATGTTCACCTTCGCGATGCCGGACTCTATGGCGCGGCGAACGTCGGCGAGAGGGGTGCCGCTGCCGCCGTGCAGGACGAGCGGAGTGTCGGGCAGCGCTTCCGCGATCGCGGCGCAGCGCGGGATGTCGAGCTTCGGCTCCGCCTTGTAGTAGCCGTGGGCGGTGCCGATCGAAACCGCCAGCGCGTCCACTCCGGTCGCCTTCGCGAACGCCGCGGCCTCTTCGACGTCCGTGAGAGCCGTCTCGTCGCCCTGCGCGACATGTCCGATTTCTCCTTCGCACGTCGCGCCCAGCGCGTGCGCGTAGTCGGCGACGTGCCGTGTCCATTTCACGTTCTCGTCGTAGGGCGAGCGCGAACCGTCGTACATTACCGACGTATAGCCCCAGGCAAGGGCGTCGGTCGCCTGCTTGACGGTCGCGCCATGGTCGAGATGGAGCGCGACTGGCACTTTCGCGCGGAACGCAAGACGCTGGAGGGTCCCGCAGAGATCGTAGGCCTTCGTCGAGTCGAAGAGTCGCATGTAGAGTTGTATGACAACCGGCTCGTTCTCGGCTTCGGCGGCCTTGACGACGGCTGCCGCGGTCTCGTAGTTGGTGATGTTGAAAGCGCCGACGGCCTTCTTCGCCTTGCGGGCGGTGGACAGCATTTCCTTCATGTTGACAAGCGACATCTTCTGACTCCTTTTGAGATTGACGCCGCCTATTATATCAGATCGGGATGAGAGCGGCGCAGAGTCCTTTGACAATATTTGAGAAAACATGAAAGGGGGAACTCACTCTTCAGCTCTTCCCCAACCCCTATTCGCCTTGGTATAATATTGGGGGTGGATTTGCCGCAAACGTTTTGCACACAGTTCGCATCTAATATGACAGAAAAGCGCGGGATGGACATCGAGGAGGAGATCAAGGCGCACCCGGAATCGGGGGCGAAGAGGCTGGTTGCCGAATATGGCGATCGCCTCTACGACACCGCCGTCCGGCTGTGCGTGGACGAGAGCCTGGCGCGGGACCTCGTAAGCCGGACCCTTCAGCGGGCGATAGAGAGAATAGGCCTTTTCCGCGGCAGTTCCAGGTTCTACACGTGGCTTTACACGATTCTCGTCAACTTCTGGCGGATGGAGCTGCGGAAGAGGAAGTCCGAGCATGTCGTGTTCACCGACGATCTGCCGGACAGGCCGGACGACGGAGCGGATCCTGCCGAGGCGCTGGCGGCCAAGGCTGATGCGGAGGAAATACGCGCCGCGGTCGAATCCCTGCCTCTTCACTACCGTTCGGTGACGGTGTTCAGGTATTTCGAGGACATGTCCGTGCCCGAGATAGCCGATGTGCTGGGCGTGCCGGAGGGAACCGTCAAGTTCAGGCTGCACAAGGCGAAGAAAATGATGCGCCGGCGATTGGCGCAAACGATTGGAGGAGATGACGCGTCTAAAGGGGAGGAGAGGAAAGAGCAATGAACTGCATGGAAGCACGTGCGCTGGTCGAAGATGCGCTTGACAAGACGATTGCGGGCAGCCGCAAGCGCGCTCTCGACCTGCACCTTTCGCGCTGCGATTCCTGTCGGGCGTTCTTTGCCGCAGAGCGCGAGGAGCACCGCCGCTGGTTCGTAGCGATGAACGAGCCTAAGGCCCGCCGCGTTCTGCCTGACGGCTTTTCCGACGAGTTTCTGGCCGAGATGGCGCGGCGGAAGGCCCAGCCTCAGCGATTCTGGTTCATTGTCTCGAAGTTCGGTCGCATGGCGGCCTGCATCGCCGCGATGCTTCTGTTCACGCTGTTCTCTTACGCGGTCGTCAAGGTCGTCGGTCGCTCCGGCGACGCTTCCGTCGGCGCGGAGGCTCTTGCGGAGGCGTCTGCGGAACGCGTCGGAGAGGCGTCCGCCCCTCTCGCCAATGGCGCCGATATCGTCGTAGAGCCCGAGGCGGACGTTTTGCAGGAGGCTTCATCGGCTTCGTCTGCCGATTTCCCGCAGCAAATGAAAGGAGATACGATCATGAGCAAGGTAAAAGCTGCGGCAGTCGCGTTGATGGCGGCCGTTGTGTCGTCGCCAGCCGTGACAGTTGCCGACTCCAATGGAGACGGCTACATCGAGTCCGAAGGCGATGCCTATATCAGCCTCGGTCACTGCGCGGGTCCGAACACGAAGATGGAGGTCGATTTCCAGCTGACGGAGGTCAAGTACGACACCAAGCCGTTTGGAAGCTGGGGCAACCACACCGCCCTCCCGATGTTCTCGCTGTACATAAGCTATGTCAACAACGAGACAGATCAGAGGTTTTCATGGGACTGCACCGACGCGGACGGGCAACGTCAGGCGTACAACATGGACAGTGCCGATCTCAATCGCCACATCATTTCGTTCGACGCGCCGAGCAGGACCTACGTCTCGACGAACGTAACGGAAGGAGGCGAAGCCTACATCCATGAGTTCAGCAAGGCTGTTTCCAACGCCACGAACTCGTATCCGCTTGCCGTGTTCGCCAGAGGCGCCGACAGGCCCGCCACCTTGCCAGGCCATTTCGGCGGCGCAACGAAGATGAGGGTCTACGGGGTGAAGATATACGAATCCGGCAGCCTGGTG
>JAEEZC010000215.1 GCA_016288465.1 Verrucomicrobiota bacterium
ATGCCCGGCCGCATGCGTATATGCGTGACCGGATCGAGCGTCTTTATGTTGCTGTCGCCGTAGGTTTTCGCCATTTTCGTCAGTTCGCCACCACTCCCGTCAGTCGAACTGATGGTAGAATAGCACCCTTGTGCGGTGCGGAGCGAAAGTCCTGTAGTATTGATCCCAATTGGATGGGCTCGTCAAGTTTGTCCTCTTCGGGCGGCTTGAGGCACCTCCGCGGGTGGGCGGCTGCGGGTCTCGCCAGACAAGAGCCACGCCCCTGGCCCCGAGCTGAGAACTACCGCAGGCATGCGAACCCGTCCCTCCGACTGTGAGAGGTTCAGCACGGACGAACACCAGGAAAAGCTGCTGCCTGTTCTGGAAGCAGTCTCTCCAATACGAATAGAGAAATTTACGATCCACGCCGTGCAGAGGCTCGCCAAGATCGACATCGCCCAATATCGTTCTCTGGTCGTCCTCCTTGTTGTTGCCATCGTACCAGGCCATATCGTCGAAAGTGTTCTCCCAGTTGGTCTCTCCGTTCTCGGCGCTGTCGGCAAAGGCGTCGCTCAGCGCGCCTGCTATGTCGAGCAACTCCTCGTCCGAGAGCTTCGCCTTCGACGACGCCTCGCAAAACGCCCAGTTCGCCCGGTCTGACGCCTTCATGTCGATTGTCGGGTTGACGTTTGAATCGTCGTTCGTGGAGGCGACGAAATAGTCGTATGGGGTGTCCTTCAGCGCCGCCATGAGCACTCGGCTGTCGGGCGAGTACGGATTCACCCTGAAATCCCCTTCTCCCGAGGTGAACTCGTATCTGACACCTCTGTCGACCATCGAATAGATCGGGTCATACCCGCCGCCGTTATGCTCTATAGCCGTGTACGTACGCCAGTAGCGAGTCGGGTTTGCAAATCCGTTATCCGTTCCCGGTGTACGAGCATTGAAATCGTTTCTGCTGTGATAGCGGTCTTGTCTCATGAACTCGCCTTCGATGAAGTTCACGTTTCCGTTCATAGGCTCGATGTAGGGAATAAACGCAAGTTCGCCTATGGACTGCAGATACTCCTGGTCGCTGGTGAACATAAAGATGTCGGGGTCTCGCCCGTTCACCCCTAGATACTGGCGCGAGTATCCCAGCCACTTTTCCGCCGTTGCGTCGCCGTCCATGGTGCCAAACCAGTCCTCAGGCGCATAGTTGTATCGAGGGTCAACCGTGAAAAGCGCGTTCCAGCCCTCGAACGCGGGAGGCTGGCCGTTAAGAAGAGGCTGAAAGCCATCTCCGTTCTGGTCCCACCTGTACGAGAACCTCTGCTGATCTTTGCACTTGAAATCAAGAAGAGGAACTCCCGGTCCACCCATCTTCTGCATCTCCGACATGAAGCCCGGATCGGTGTTCGCCATGTTCAACTCGTTGTCGTCTATACATGACGCCGGCACTAGATCCACCGTCGGCGTGCCACCAGTTCTGCGATCCGGGTCCGCACCGCTGCTGGCATCAAGGACGCGCACCCATACCGCGAAGTACGGACGGAACGAACCTGCGTCTATGGTGTTCTCGAAATTCTGGCTCTGTTGACCATGTTTGGACTGCAGATCGTTCGGACTGATCGCGACTACAGGATTGTAGCCCTGCTTTCTGGAAATGCTTTCGCAGCTAGATGACAACTTGCCGTTCTCGTCAAAGACAAGGAGGGGTGAATCACCTGCATCCCAGGTCTGGTCTCGCGTATAAGCGGTGAACTCGGTTCCGGGAACCAACTCCGAGCCATTGCCGGTATCCCTTACCTCCTTCTCGTGAACCTTGTAGCAGATGGGAAGCGTCACACGAGACACCGAAACCGGAATCGCGAAATTCTTCACCGCGTCCTGCGACCGCTGGATGTTGTCGTTAAAGGAAATCGCCGCCTGCCCTTTCGTCCAGATAACGCCATCGCGCACCGCTGTCGTCGACGAGGCCCAGTAATCCTTCTTGGGCCTTATTGGCGAATTCCCGTCGAGACGGGCCTTCAGATTGTCACTTGCGAAAAAGATCGCGACGAGCGCTTCGGCCGTCCAGTTGCCCTTGCGCCTGGAAGACGAGCTCACGCGTTTGAACGGGAAGGCCACAGCACCCGACACCGTCACCTGCGCCTGCTGAATCGTAAGGACGCGCGGCGTCACTTCGCGGACGACCTTCCACTGCGTCGCCGGATCAAGCACAGCCTCGCCGTTCATCACCGCCGCCGGCTCCGCCGTGAAGTTGCCGCCGCCGTCAATGCCGACGGAAACACCGCAGATCATGGGCTCGGTCTCGACAGTGGGCAAAGCCAGCGACGTCGGCACGCGGTCCCTGTCCATGTAGTCGTAAAGGCAGACGAGTCCCGTGCCGCCGATGTTGTCCCGCAGCACCTCATAGGTGCTCTTGGGGCAGCCCGACGGCTTCCTGGAGTTCAGCGCCGCGTCCACGTCATCCATGTTGCGAACCCTGTACTCGACGAACGGCTGGTACTTCGAGAGGTCAATGCGTTTGATGCTCTCTGTCGTCGTGTTCGTCGGCGGGAACCAGGTGTCGGTGATGAACAACGCGTTCGACACGGACTGGAAGTCGCCCTGGTTGTACATCGAGACGTTGTTCCCGCTCGCAATGTGACGGCAGAACGGGGCAAACGGGCTGTTGCCTGCGACAATGTTGAAGTCTGCAACAGAGACAAACGGTATGTTGCTCTTGTTAACGGCCCTGGAGCACTTCTCCAATATGGTGTCGAGCTGATCACCGTTGTTCGGGAAGAGCGACGAGAGATTGACTCGCTGGTTCGCGGCGGAAAACCTTCGCTCGCCGGCGAAGAGCTTGTTTATGTCAAAGCAGTCCGACACGTCGTATGCCGTAAAGGCGTAGCGACCGGCATCATATGCAAGGTTCTTCCACTGAGCAGTCCTCGTCATGCGGGAAAACACTCGCGCCTCGTTGATGATCGCCGGCGGCAGATAGGCGAGCCCCTCAAGCGTGAGCGTCGAAACCGTCTCCTCGGTCGAAACGGGGCCGAACGGCGTGAACACGCGGTGCGGCCAGTAGTTGCCGTTGTCCCTCTGCGTGGTGTCGTTCCTGTTGATGTTCTGCCCCACGCCAGGATACGGATCGTCGAGGATGCCCTCGCAACGCCCGCCCCGGACATCGGAATAACAGCCGTCTATGCGCGCAATCGCATTCGCAAGAGCCGCCTTCAGGAGATACCTGGACGAAGAAGCTCGCCTCAGGTAGCTGGATGGCACGCGGCTCTGACGCATGAAAACGGCGAACCCCACGGCTGACACGACCATGAACGAAAGCATGCCAAGCACGATCAGAATCGCGGAACCACTTCTGGACGAAAAACGCATCATTCGCTCCGCTCCTTGTCCGTAAGACGGAAGAAGTTCGGCAGTGCGGGCGACGTCTTGAAATTGACGCTTCCCATGCCCGTGCCATCACCACTCGACAGAGAGGCCGACTTCTGTATCATGAACTGGTAGGGCCTGCCCCACGGATCGCGAAGGCTGCCGCCGACTATCGCCGCATTGTACAGCACGGGGATGGCCTCTCCGCTTGCCCCCTTCTCGCCTCCGAGAATCATCTTCATCGAGCCTTCCGTGCAGTCGCTCCAGCTGCCGTTGGCATACTTCTCGAGAGTGTGCCCGACGGCGTACTGCTCGTACGCAAGTATCGCGTTCGTGATCTCCTTGGCCTCCTGCGTCGCCTTCGATGTGCGCCCGCGGTTCTGCGCGTTTTTGACAGACACCGTCATCGCACCCATCAGAACGGCTATCATTCCGACCACAACCAGCAACTCGACCAGAGTAAACGCCTTCTTCATCAGTCGATCTCCTCCGGCCAGGTGTTTATGTCGTCTTCGGTGTCGGGCTTGCCGTCCGGGCCAAGGCTCCGCACTCCGACGGAAAAGAGCGAGACCGCCTGGCCGGACGTGTTGTTCGCGACGTCCTTCTCCTGGGCGGTTTTCGCCTCGCCGATGGTGAACGCGGACGAGTCGCCCCACCTGATGGCGGCGTCCATGTTGAACGCGCGCTGACTCGGGGTTCGCAATGTGTTCTCCTGGTCACGTTGCCAGAGGGAGACGGTGCGGTACTTGATCGTGCGGTTGTCGCTGTTGCCAACCCCGGGATCCTGGTCGCCAAGTCCGGGCAGCACGTCGTCGCGAATGGACTCGAACGTGCCCAAGCCGCTTCTCGTCCTGCAGAGATTGACTATTCCGGCCGTACCTGTGCGCCAGGCTATGGACGACTGGTTGAACATCATCGTCAATACGGAGACCAGCGTCGCCAAGAGCAGGCTTGCGACAAGCAGTTCGATTATTGTAAAGCCTCTTCTCATCTGTTCGGATCCCCCTGGAATCGGACCTCCGACACAAACAGCGGCTGAGACATCAGCGCCTCCTTGCGGCGCGAAGCCCTAAACGCAAGCTGTATCACCGTGCCGCGCCTCGTCATGACGAGTGCATAGTGGTAATCGCCGGATATGCTGGGCATCGCCCCCTGATACGGGGAGGGTATCTTCGACTTGACGCGCCCCCACACGCCGTCGGCCGTGCTTCTAGGGGATCCTTTGATGCGGTAGTTGCCGTCGTTGCCCTGTCTCTGGACGTAGGCGAGCCATCCATCCGACGGCCATACACCCTGCGCAACGCTGCGGGCGTTGCCTGACGACGGCGTGTCCCCGAGCTGTATCCACGAGCTCCACGGCAGATTCGTCGCCGAAAGCCCCTGCACAAGCGGCCCAAGATATGTGTCGGCGAACGAGGCGGCGGCAACGTCCTCTACGCTCTGCCTGTTTTCCCTGAAGCCGAGGGAATAGAGCCCGCACATTACGAGCACGCCCGTCGCCATGATCAGCATGGCGAGGTTGACCTCTATCAGTGTGAACGCCTTTTTCATCAGACCGCCCTGTCGCTGTCGGAACTCGCCGTCCCAGCCTTCTTGAATTCCTTGGGATAGCCGCTCGCGTCCGGCTTTGTGGAGTGGATGTCGATCGTCTCGTTGCCCGTCGAATTCTCGGGGTCGAACACAAGCGTCTTTACGACCACATCCTGGGACGAATCGTGAGGCACACTCGTGCCGAAGATCATGCCGTCGGGCAGCTGCAGCTCGTTGAACTCGAAAGCATACGGGTCGCCCGCCTTCCAGGTGGGCTGGCGGGCGCTTGTCTTCAAGTCGTAGAACGCGTTAAGCAGTATGTTCGTAGACGGACGCCCGTTCGCGCCGGAGAAAATGGTGACCTGCTGGCTGTCCTCCGTGAACACGCGGTCGGACACGATGGAATAGCGCATGTCGTTCATGCGCGTCCCCCCGAATCGAAAGAGGCGTATGCCGCCGCCGCGCTTGAGGTTGCCCTCGCTCTCCTCGGCCTCGTAGGAATGGTCGAGGTCGGCGAACTCGTCGTACAGAAAGTTTCCTCTGGCGTACGAAAGCCGTCCCGCGCACCTCACCGCCGTCATCACGCCCACGGCGACGCCGCTCTCCTCGGACGTAGGGGCCTTTATGAGGCGGTTGTAGCAGTACACGGCCGTCGGCACCCGGTCCACGTTCGCCCTCTCGCGCGCCGAGCGCAGCACGCCTGACGCGGCCGCGACTGCGGAGCGCTCCTTCATGCCGCGCACAAGGGCGGTGTAGCTGTTCATGGCAGCAGTGCCCAGCAGGCCCATTATGCCCACTACGACTAGCAGTTCGAGAAGTGTAAAGGCTTTTTTCATTAGAGGCTAGGACCTGTCTTGGTGACGGATACAGAGTCGGTTTGCCCGTTGTAGACTATCCAGAAACGGCAGAAGCGCCCCTCCTCCGTTCCCTGATAGCCGAAGGCCATCTGGGCGAATCTCAGGTGGTTCTTTCCGCTGTTCTTCTTGACGGCGACCGAGAAGTCGACGCCGTTGATGCAGCCGCGGCCGGCGCAGTACGTCGAACTGTTCTTCTTGTTCTTGTGGTTGTCGTAGCACCCCTTGCGACCGTTGCCGAGGAGAGTCCTGTTCGCGACGAAGAGGGCCGTTGCGTCGACAAGCACCGACTTCCGTCCGCTCTTGCCGAACCCCTTGCCCACGACCTGCTGGAATATCTGGTCCGTCTCGTCGGCGGAAAACATGTACGTCGTCTCCGACATGCTGCTCGCCTTTCGCTCGATGACGTCGGGCCACCTGCCCTCCTGCGCGTAGTACGCCGCAATGGCCTGCTCCAGCGCGGCCCGCATGGCGTCGGCCCGCTTGGACCTGGCCCCTCGAATCGAGCCCATCGCGGCAGTCGTGACTATGCCGCCGAGAATGCCGATGATCGCGACGACCACCAGCAGTTCCACTATCGTGAAGCCCCGTCTGCGCATTGACTATTCCTCCTGGGCGCGCGTCCAGCTGTAGATGTCGTCCTTGGTGCCGAACTTGCCGTCGTAGCCACAGCACCATACGCATGCGCTCGCGCGGACCCTTGCCGAGCCCTTGCCCTTCGCACTGGTCATTACGGACGTGAAGCCGTCGTAGTCGTCGTCAACCGCATACCTGAGACGATGGTCGGCTATCGTGCCGCCGGAAGGCACGCGAGTCGAATCGGAGACCGAACCGGACGCAAGGCCGCGCTTGACGACCGCCTCCGCCCAGGGGCTCAGCACGCCGAACTGGTCGTTGCCCGTGAGCCTATAAGTCTCTATGCCGGTTGAATTGTCCTTCACCTTCTTGTATGTGAGCGACAGAACCCCTCGCCTCGCAAGCGCCACGCCGACTTCAGGCGTGATCTCGCCATTCCCGCCGCGGTTGCCGTTCAGCACCTGGCGAGGCCAGGCGTCCTCCTTCTGGAGAATCGCTTCAAGCGCCGCCTGCACGTTGCTCACAAGCTCGCGCCCCCGCGCGGACTGGGCCTTCTTCACGAACGAAGAGTACCCGACCGACGACGCACCGACAAGTATGCCTATGATGCCGATAACGACCAGCATCTCGATAAGCGTAAATCCCTTTTCGCTCCTCATCGCTTCCTTTCCGTCAGTAGCTCATCTGCACAATGTCGTCGCCGGTCCAGCTGCGTATCAGCTGCTGCGACCCCTGCAGATTGCCCGTCTTCAGCTCCTCCGGCGAAATCCAGGGCGGGAACGTCTTCCCGTTGGGTCCCGCGCTCCACACCCTGTACTTCTGAAACGGCGGCAGGGAGTAGTAGTAGAGCTCGTTGCCCCAGCCGTCGTTCATCGTTATCTCGTTCAGAACGTACTGCTGCGACCCGCTCGTGCCGGTGCCGCTCTGGCTGTCGGCTACGGAATAGATCTTCGGCCACGGATTGTCCACCGAGACGCCGCCAGCTTTACCGCCGTCTTCGTCGCGGTTGCTCTTTATGTTGACGCCGTAGACCGTCGTCATGGTGTTGCAGGCAAGGCTCTCCTTGAAGTTGACGAGCCACCTCGACGTGATCGCCTGGCTCGGCAGAAGCGCGACCTTCCAGCGCTGATCGGTCTTTGACAGGTCGCGGTTGAGGTCATTCCAGTTGTTGTACGGCACTCCGTCCTCAAACTTGGCGGGTATCTCGTTGTTGTCGGACCACTGGTCGAAGTTGTCGTAGAGCGTGGTGGAGCTGTGGCCCATCATGAGCAGGTAGCGGGGCAGAAGATAGCTCATAAGACCGAACTTGAATATCTGCGTGTGGGCCCAGTCGCCCTTGTTCCTCTTGCTGCTGAGCTGCTCCGGATTGCGAAGCCCGTCGAAGCCATACCCAAGGGCCTGATTGTCCTTGAACCTGGAATCGCCCTGGTCGTGCCGATCCCTCAGCGCGTCCGCCACGGCTTTCACATAGTCCTGATACCCCTCGCTGTAGGGAAACTCCATCGAAACCGGCTGGGCGCGGCACGCCGCCTCGACCTGCTTCCACCCCTCTGCGGTCTTGAGGTCTATGGACGAATCGGGATCGCGCGACACCTGCTGAATGCCGTAGCCGTTCACGCGGTAGTAGAAGTTGCGGCTGCGCCCCTCCAGCTGCACGGGCGGATACGAGCCAAAAGCCGCATAATAGCCGGAGAGCGCATTCTCCAGTTTCTGGATTCTCTCGATGGTGAGGTTGCGCCGCGTCGAATCAGTGGCTATGCCACCAAGCCTGAACGCGATGCTCGCGAGAATCGCGATCACGACCACGACAATGAGAAGCTCTACGAGTGTAAAGCCGCTGTTACGTTCTTTTTGCATTCAGCGTAGATTATACCACAACATAATCGCTTTAGGCAACCGCTTGTGAAGAC
>JAEEZC010000216.1 GCA_016288465.1 Verrucomicrobiota bacterium
GGAGATCGAGGTCCAGTACGAGGAGTGCGGGGCGCCCATCCGCGAAGACAACGTGGTCTACATCTGCCACGCGCTGACGGGCGACGCGCATGTCGCGGGCGTCAAGCCCGGCGAGGAGAAGCCGAGCGGCTGGTGGGAGGGAATGGTCGGCCCGGGCCGCGCCATCGACACCAACCGCTACCACGTGATCTGCGCGAACGTGCTTGGCGGATGCTCGGGCACGACGGGCCCGATGTCCATTAACCCCGACACCGGCAAGCCCTACGGCTCGTCGTTCCCGCAGTACAACTTCGACGACGCTGTGGACGTGTTCCGCATGCTTCTCAGGCAGAAGGGCGTGAAGCACCTCGCCGCGCTCATCGGCGGCAGCTACGGCGGGCTCCAGGTCGTGAACTGGATGACGCGCTATCCGGGCGACATGGACAAGGTCTGCCTCATAGCGACGTCGGCGAACCTCAACACGCAGGCCATCGCCTTCAGCGTGATGAGCCGCAATTCGATTACCGACGATCCGAAGTGGAACGGCGGCGACTACTATCTCGTGGGCGACGGCAAGGGGCCGAAGGCGGGCCTTGCGGCGGCGCGCCAGCTCGCCCACATCACGTACCTCTCCCGCGAGCTTCTCCAGGCCAAGTTCCAGCGCGGCCTGCAGCAGAACTTCGTGGAGGCGCCCGCCGCCGAGCGCGCCGAGCGCGACAGGCTGTTCAAGACCTACTTCCAGATCGAGAGCTACCTCGACTACCAGGCGATGAAGTTCGTGAGGCGCTTCGACGCCAACTCGTACCTGCACATCACCAGGTCGATGGACCTCTCCGACCCGTGCGACAGATACGGCTCGCTCGACGCCGCCTTTGCGCGCGTGACGGCGAAGACGCTCGTCTGCTCATACGAGAACGACATCCTCTTCCCCGCATGGCAGTCCAAGGAGATCGTCGCCTCGCTCACCAAGGCGGGCCGCAGCGTCTCGTACTGCCACCTCGAAAGCGGCACGGGGCACGATTCGTTCCTCACCGACATCGAGCATCTCTCGAAGATCGTGGGCGGCTTCCTCTCCGTGCGTCCCGTGAGGGTCATGAAGTGGCAGGAGCGGCTCTACTCCAAGGTCGTGAAGATGGTCAAGCGCGGCGCACGCGTCATCGACATAGGCTGCGGCGACGGAACGCTTCTGGACGTCCTGCGCAAGACCCGTGACGTCAAGGGAGACGGCGTCGAGATCGACGTCGAGCGCTACGAGGAGGCGATAGCCGACGGCCACGACATCTTCTGGCAGGACGTCGACGAGGAGGGCCTTTCCCTCGTGCCCGACCGCCACTACGACATCGCGATCGTCTCGGACACGCTGCAGGAGGTTCGCAATCCGCGAGGGCTTCTCCGCGAGGCGCTGCGCATTGCGGACGAGGCGATAGTGACGTTTCCGAACTTCGCGGCCTACCGCATCCGCCTCACGCTCGCGTTCACGGGGCGCCTGCCGGTCTCGAAGCAGCTGCCGTTCCAATGGTACGACACGCCGAACATCCACTGCATCACGCTTAAGGACTTCAAGTCCCTCTGCGACAAGGAGAACATAGAGATACTCGAGGTGAAGGCGGAGTCTCGCCATCCGATCGGCAAGCTTCTCATGGCCCTCGGCCTCAAGAACCTCGGCGCGTCGAAGATCGTCGCCCGCATCGCGAAGAAGGGATAGCGCCGCAAAGGGACGGCGCGGCGTTGTGCATGCAGGGTGTTTTTGGTATAATAGCCCCTAAACCATGGTTAAGGTCAAGCTGACGAAGACGGAGCTGAAGGCTCGGACGGACGCGCTGAAGCGCTTCCAGCGGTTTCTGCCCATGCTCCAGCTGAAGAAGCAGCAGCTCCAGAGCGAGATCGCGGGAATCGCCGCGAAGGAGGAGGAGACCTCGGCCCGCGAGCGCGAGCTGCGCGACGGCCTTGCGCGCTGGGTGGGGCTGTTCGCCACCGACGAGAGCCTTGTGGAAGGGCTCGTGCGCGTTAAGAAGGTCAATTTCGGCACCGCGAACATCGCGGGCGTCTCGATACCGACGTTCGAGTCGATCGAGACGGACGTCAAGCCGGTCGATCCCTGGGAGACGCCGGCGTGGGTCGACGACGCGGCGGCCGCCGCAGAGAAGGCTCTTTCCCTCGGCTGCGAGCGCGCAGTATACGCCGAGCAGCGCCGCCGCGTCGAGGAGGAGCTTCGCCAGACCTCCCAGAGAGTCAACCTTTTCGAGAAAGTCAAGATACCCGAGTGCAAGGAGGCGATCCGCGTCATCAAGATCGCGCTTGGCGACGAGCAGACCGCCGCCGTGACGCGCGGCAAGATCGCCAAGAGCCGTACGCCCGACGCCGCCTCAGGCGGCGATCAGGTCGCGTCGGCGGGAGGGGACGCCGCATGATCGTCAAAATGCGCCATCTGGATCTTGTTTGCGTCGCGTCCGAGCGCGAGGCGACGCTTGAGAAGCTCCGTGAGCTTGGAGCGGTCCACCTCGGCCTCGAGACAGCCGCCGGCGCCGCGGTCGCCGCGGCGAAGGGCGACATCGCGGACGCGGAGAGGGCGGTGCGCCTCGTCCGCAAGGCGCGCGGCAAGGGCGGCGAGGCCGGCTACCGCGAGCGTTCCGTCCAGGAGATTCTCGCCATCGAGGAGGATCTTGAGACCCTTCGCGCCGAGAAGGACCGTCTTGAGCGCGAGATCCGCGTGTACAGTCCGTACGGCGACTTCGACCCCGCGCTCGCGCGGAAGCTGCGCGAAAGGGGCGTCGCGCTGAGGCTTTCGGCCGACGGCGGCTTCGACTTCGCGACTGACGCGGGCGCCGCGCCCGGCGAAGTCGCGTGGCCCGAGATGCGCCTTTCGAGGATGCAGGAGAAGCTCGCCCGCGTCGAGAACAGAATCGCCATCTGCACAACGAAGCTTGCGGACTGCGACGAGGGGTTCGTCCTCTCGAAGTTCCCGCAGCTTGCGGACAGGATGGCGTTCGAGCAGGCGAAGGAGCTTCTTGCCGACCATGGCGCAGTCTCGGTCGTCTCCGGCTGGATTCCCGCGACGCGCGAGAGCGAGCTCATGGAGATCGTGACGAAGTCGAAGGGCGACCTCTTCGAGAGGGCGAATTCCCTTGCCTGGGGCGTCCTGCTGCGCGATCCCGCGGAAGGCGAGATACCGCCGACGCTCGTCGAGCCGCCGAAGCTCTTCAGGCCGATGAAGGTCCTTTTCGACGGCCTTGGCATCGCGCCGGCCTATACGGAGGCGGATGTCTCGGTTCCGTTCATGTGCTATTTCTCGCTCTTCTTCGCGATGCTCGTGGGAGACGGCGCGTACGGAGCGATATTCCTCGCCGCGACGCTTGCGCTGAGCAGAAAGCTCCCGCGCAGCTGGTTCACGCTTTTGACGGTCTTCTCGTCTGCGACGATCGTCTGGGGCCTGCTGTCGAACACCTGGTTCGGCGCGGGCATTCCGGCGTGCGCCGACTGGCCGACGGTCCAGTGGCTCGCAGACCCGAGCTACCGCCACATGATGCTGCTCTGCTTCACGATAGGAGTCTCGCACCTCATGCTCGCGCGCATCTGGAACGGCGTGTGCCGTCTGCCCGACTCGACTGCCGTGGCCGAGTTCGGCTGGGCGGGCGTGCTGCTCTTCATGTACCTCGTGACCAATTCCATCGTAGGCATATTCCCGTCCATTCCGCAGTGGGCGTTCTGGATGTTCGGCGCGGCGCTTGTCTGCGTGTTCGGGTTCTCGGTGAAGCCGTCGGAGCTCAGGGCTCGCGGGGCCGAGCTCGGGATGCTGCCTCTCAACATAATGAGCGCGCTTGGCGACATCATAAGCTACGTGCGCCTGTTCGCGGTCGGCCTTGCGTCCGTAAAGGTCGCGGAGAACTTCAACTCGATGGCGACCGGCCTTGTCGCCGGCGTCGACGCGCTGTGGCTCAAGGCGCTCATGGCCGTCGCGATGGTTGCGATACTTGTCGTCGGCCACGGGCTCAACCTGGCCATGGCGGGGCTTTCGATCTTGGTGCATGCGGTCAGGCTCAACACGCTCGAGTTCTCGAACCACAAGGGCGTGTCGTGGTCCGGCTATGCGTTCAGGCCGTTCAGCAGGGCGCCTTCCCGTGGAGGGCAGGGCTGAGGCGGCCGAGATGTAAAAACGAACAAACAACAGGGAGAAATCAATGAGTGATGCAGCTATGATTGTCGCGGGCGCGATCGCCTGCTTGGGTCTCGCGGGCGCCGGAAGCGCGTTCGGGACGGGTATTGCGGCCTCTGCCGCAGTGGGCGCGTGGAAGAAGTGCTACGCGGCGAACAAACCCGCGCCGTTCCTGCTGCTCTCCTTCGTCGGCGCTCCGATAACGCAGACGCTCTACGGAATGATCCTCATGTTCATCATGCTCGGCAAGGTCGGCAACGTCGCGGCCGGCTCGGGAGTTCCCGTGCTCGTCGCCGGTGTCTTCGCGGGCCTCGCGATCGGCCTCTCCGCGCTTTTCCAGGGCCGTGCGGGCGCCGCCGCCTGCGACGCGCAGGCCGAGACGAACCAGGGCTTCACCAACTACCTTGCGGCGCTCGGCATCGTCGAGACGGTCGCCATCTTCGCGATGGTGTTCGCCCTCATAGCGCTCGGCAAGGTCCAGTAGAGCCATGCGCCCCAGCCCTGGGAAGCTCTGGTTCGCGGCGTTCACCGCGGCGTTCGCGGTCTTCGCCGCGTATGTCTTCTGGGGCGCCTGGTCGACGGCCGTCACTTTCGTCTCGCCTGACGATTCGCCGGCCTTCGACCTCTCCTACGCCGACACGCTGACGCGCTGGCTCAACGGCTTCCGCACGACCGGCCGTGCCCTGCCGTCTGACGTCCTCTGGTCCGGGCTCCTTTTCTCGCCGCACTTCTGCCGCGAGCTCAAGTACGTCTCAGCCGTTTACTTCGCCGGTCTCGCGCTCGCCTGGTTTCTCCGCGGCAGGGGCCTCTCTCATCTCGCGTCCTACGGCGCGGGGCTGATGCTGTCGTTCTGCGGCTACTGGCTCACGCTCTTCTCGGCAGGCCACGCCGGCTGGTTCGTATGGATGACCTATGGCGTCTTCGCGTTCGGGCTCATTGACAGAGCCGTCGCCGGAGGTGCCGTTCGCCACTGGCTGCTGCTTGGCGCCACGGTCGCGTGGGCGAGCTTCTACCAGCCGGACCTCTGGTTCCTCTTCACGCTCTTCACCGCGGCGTACTTCGTCTGGCGCGTCGCGATGGGTCCCGAGGGCGAAGGCGGCTTCCGCGCCCGTCTCGCGCCAGTCGCGAAGGGCGTCGCGTTCGCGGCCGTCGCATGCGCGCTCGTCGGCGCTCCGAGCTTCGTCAATGCACTGACGGTCGACCTTGCGGGACGCACCAAGCAGATCGAGGAATCGAAGGGCAATGCGCTCGGCGGCGGAAAGACGGACGACAAGGAGTCACGCTGGATATTCGTCACCAACTGGTCGCTGCCTCCGTGCGAAACCGCCGAGTTCTTCTGCAGCAGGGCAAACGGCGACACGAGCTGTCCTTTCACTCTTTCCATTAATCGCGGCAAGGGCACCGCGCCGTACTCCGGCGCGCTGGGTCGGCCCTTCGGCGCGAAGGAGGGCAACTACCGCCAGCATTCGCTCTATGTCGGGTGGGTCACCTGCCTGCTTGCGCTTGCCGGCGCGCTTTCGGCGCTTGTCGGCGTCGGGCTTTCCCGCGGGCGCCGCGCCGATGCAGCGTTCTTCGCCGTCGCGGCGGCGGTCTTCTGCGTCTTCTCGTTCGGCAGGTACTTCGAGGCGGCGTACCGCATCGTGTTCGCGATGCCGTTCGGCGACTTCATGCGAGCTCCGGTCAAGTGGCACCATCTCACCGAGCTGTGCCTCTGCGCGCTCGCGGGCTACGGACTCGACTGGGCGCTCGGCCTCGCCACCCGAGCCTCCGCGCCGGCCGTCCGCCGCGCCGCAGTCCCCGTCCTTTCCGCGCTGGTCCTCGTCGGCGCGGCGTCGCTCGCCGCGAACGCGCGCCTCTACTGCGCTCCCGTGAACTACGAGGCCGCGATCCGCACGAAGAGCAAGCCGCAGCTCACGGTGCTTTCGCGCGAGCAGTTCAGCAATCCGCAGGTCGCCGCGCTCGTGAACGCAGGCCGCATCGTCTCGGTCGCGAACTGGCTCGGCAGCCCCGACGCGTTCCTCGTCCAGGTGCTCGAACCTGCCAAGCCGCCGAAGAGGCATCCGGCCAAACCCCTGCCATTTGCGCTCGGCATCGTCTCCGTCCTTTCGGCGATATGCGTTGTCGGCTACTCGGTGAAGACGTGGAGGCGGGCGTGAATCTCTTTCTTAAGGGCGTGGCGTCTGTTCTCGAGGTGGACGAGGTGGACCTCGATCTCGACTTCCGCACAGTGCCCGGATGGTGTTCGCTTCAGGGCTTCGGTCTCCTCGTCCTTCTTGAGAACGACTGGGGCGCGCCGGTCTCCATAGACCGCTTCCTCGGCATGAAGAGCGTGCGGGACCTCTACCGCGAGGCGTTTCTCGCGCTTGCGGCGAAGGTGTTCGGCGTCGAGCGCGCGACTCTCAGCGGCGACCTCGGCTACGGCGAGATTCCCGAGTGGAGCAGCGTGAACCACCTCAAGCTCGTGATGGAGGCCGAGAAGCGCTTCGGCGTGTCGTATCCGTTCGAGCGCGTTCCCTTCCTCCGCAGGCTCGACGACTTCCTAGTCGACGCCTAATGGTCTGCGCTTCCTGCTGAAGGACCGCGCGCAGTTTGGCAGAATACGCGGCATGGCGGCGGGGAGCATAATCGGCCAGCCCGGAACCTGGGAGCTGGTTGCCAGGCTGATGACCGCCGGCTTGCTCGGCGGGCTTCCGCCGCAAGCCCCATATGACACCAATGTATAATTGAAACTGCGGCGGCTTTTTGCTAAACTCTCCTGCAATTCGAGAACCAGATGACGATCAATTCGATGAAATGCGTAACGCCCCTCAAGGCCGAAGTAGCGGCTCTGTGCTGCCTCCTGGCATGCACGGCTTCGGCTGAGTTCTTCAACAATGTGAAAATACCTATGCGGGACGGCGTAAGCCTCGCAGGCGACCTGTATCTCCCTACGAACAGAGCGCCGAGAATCGGCTGCCTCATGACGTTCTCCCCGTACAAGGCGACTGCGTCGGACCGCCCGGTTTCCGCCGCGCGCGCCGAAGAGTGGGGCGTCGCGACGCTTGACGTCGACTGCCGCGGATGCTGCCATTCCGAAGGCGTCTTCGAGCCTTGGGAAGGGCGCCTTGTGGACGATGCGGACGACCTTCTCTCGTGGATCGCATCGCAGCCGTGGTCGAACGGAAGGGTCGTGACGGTGGGCGGCTCGTATCCGGGAAACACCCAGCTCGCCTGCCTCAGAAGTGGAAACCCCGCGCTCGTCGCCTGCGCGCCGTCGGTAATCACCTTCAATCCCCACTCTATCAACTATGCGCCAGGCGGCGTTCTGATTCCGCAGTTCTTCCGGAAGTGGCACTCCGGACTCGCCTCGTCCGCGAGCTGGGACGAGCTGGCGCGCCACCGCGACCGCACCGATCCGTACTGGGCCGAGCGCTGCGACCTCAGGAATCTCTCGTCGGCGAAGGGCCGCGCGCTCTACCAGGCCGGCTGGTTCGACATGCTCGGCATCGACACGTTCGAGTCTTTCGCGCTGATGCCGGCGGGCTCCTTCCTGCGCGTCGGGCCGTGGAGCCATGGCGTCAACACCTTCGACAAGCCGGATATGGACTACAGCAAGGTACCGGGCGCCGCCGTCACAGAGGACATGGAGATCGAGTTCCTGCGCTCCGCGCTTGAAGGCCGCGAGAGCGAGACGGCGAAGCTCCCCGGCAGAATCCAGATATTTGTGATGGGCGCGAACGTCTGGCGCTACGAAAACGAATGGCCGCTTGCGCGCACCGTCTACAGAAAGCTGTACTTCGACGAGGGCTTCGGCCTCTCCCTTGACGCTCCCAAGGGCGCGGCAGGCGAGGACGAGTTCTCTTACGATCCGTCGAATCCGGTTCCTACGAAGGGCGGACGCATAGTGCTCAACGGCGGACAGTTCTCGCAGGCCGACGTCGAGGCGCGCGAAGACGTGCTTTCGTACACGACCGAGACGCTTGCGGATGATCTTGAGGTCACCGGCAAGGTGACGGCCTCGCTCGTCGCGAAGTCCACCGCAAAGATAGCGGACGTGGCGGTGAAGCTCGTCGACGTCCATCCGGACGGCACACCCTACAATGTGATGGACTCGGTCTGCCGCGGTTCGTTCGCGCCTGGCGCCGAGACGAAGCTCGACTTCCGCGTGGACATAACAAGCTACGTCTTCAAGAAGGGGCACAAGATGCGCGTCGAAGTGGCGGGGTCCAATTCGCCGCACTACGAGAAGGCGAAGGACGCTGCAAAGACGCGGCTCGTCCGCGGCAGTTCGCATCTTACGCTGCCCGTGATCCCCGCGCCCAATTCGCCGTAGGCGGCCCCGAGCCATCGGCTCGCTCGTGCGCCTTTGAAGGGTAGGCTGGAATCCGCACCATTTTGCGGTCAGTTATGCTATAATATCCCCCTCAAAAGGAGATACGAGTAGTTGCTGTTCGCGGGTTGGAGATTCTTGCAGGGCTGCCTGGCGGGTTCGGTCGGCCGCGTCGCGTTTGCGGGACGCGAAGGCGCCGCGCGGGCGACTATGGCGCGCGGACTTTGCCTCGCGGCTCTCCTGTGCCAGCCTGCCGTCGTCGATGGAGGCGTGTTCAGTCCCGAGCTCGACTTCTCGTTCAGAAACGAGTTCCACTCGGCTTACATCTCCAGCACGTCCGGCGGCACCGGCGAGACGCGTCCGATGATGACGCAGACGATCAGCGGCTATTACAACCTGGGCGAATGGGGCACGGTCGGCGGCTATGCGTGGACCCGCAGCGCCCTCACCGATCAGAAGGACGAATACCGGCGCCGCGCCTTCGAGAGCTTCGAGTACGGCGTGGAGTACTTCTACACCTGGAAGTTCAGCAAAGACCTTTCGCTTTACAATTACTTCGACCATCTGTGGAGCCCTGCGCCAGGCTGGTACGAGCACGACAGGCCGCTTCATGGCGTGATATTGTCGCAGGCTCTCAACAATCCCTGGGTGACGCCGTACTACACTTTTCTCGGCGTATACTATCCGAACCAGTGGGAAACGCTCAAGCTCGGCCTGCGCCGGCCGTTCAACGTCCTTTACGACGGGCTCGTCGTGACCCCTTACGCCGAGATTCTTGGCGGCGACAGGCGGCGCTACAGGTCGAAGTACGGCGATGACCCGTTCGACACATACTGCAGCATCGGTCCGTATGCGTCGGAGTTCGGCGTGGTCGTCTCGTACAAGGTGTCGGATTTCATATCGACGCGTCTCAGGTTCCGCAACTGGAACCTGATCAACCGCGCTGCGCGCGAGCACGAGAAGGGCAAAGACGAGCCCTGGCACGTCTGCTGGCTGTCCGTCGTGACCTTTGCCGTCGACGTGACGTTCTAGCCCCGCCTCCCCGTTGCCCATCAAAGGGTCTTTGAAGGGAAAATGGCCGCTCGTACAGCGGAGGCCGCTTGCTCGTACAGTCGGAGTCAAACCGTCGTACAGTCGGAACCGCTCGCCCGTACAGTCGGAATCGCTCGCCCGTACAGTCGGAACCGCTCACCCGTACAGGGGGATCCCCAAGGGGAAGAGCGCCGCTACTCAGTCGTTGTCGCGCTCAGGCCGCGCGTTCTGCATGACCGTTGCGCTTACGCGCGACCACTAAAGCCGCCGATGCGCCGTATCGTCTTGCGACGATATTCGCCATGAGCGCCGCGCCCTGGCCTGAGGCTTCGCCTCTCCAGTCGCGACACCCATGCCGAACCCTTCGGGCGTCGTCGCATCGTCGGACACGA
>JAEEZC010000018.1 GCA_016288465.1 Verrucomicrobiota bacterium
GGTCTTCGAAGATGGCCGCGCGGTCATCGCGTTTCCGGAGATGTTGCTGGACATGTACCGCGACTACGTTGCGGGAGAGACGGGGAACCCTGTCAACGGACTTTTCCTTTCCGCTTCAATTTCGAGCAAACCAGCGGACACGACCGGCCTCATGTACCTCATTCCCGATGCTACTGGCGGAGACGTAGGCGACGGCGGAGATGATGCCGGAGACGATGGAGCCGGTGGAGACGACGAATGAAGAAACCATTTATGAATATACCCAATACGCGCACAACACTCGTCGCGGCAATCGCGGCCATGGGCTTTTGCTTCACAGCGCAGGCGTCCGTATTCAGTGTCACGAACTCGAACAACAGGTTCTTCGTCTCGCGCTCTGACGCCTCAACCACGGAGACCGTCTACTACCGTCTCGTGGGCTTGAGCGCCTATCCGGGGAAGCACTTTGCCGCGCAGAACCCTCTGCAGTACCACATGACCTTTCCGGTCAACATGAGGGAAAATTCGGTCGACATCCAGGAGTATTCGGCCGACGTCATAGACAGGGCGTTCCTCTATTACCTGGACAACGGCGAGACCGGCAGTTCGCGAACATACCGGTTCGAGGTCTACAACGAGGACGGCGTCCAGCTCGCCACCGTCGACCGGACGATCACCTACGGCGACGCATCCTTGTCCGTTTCAAGGTCGGTGTTCGACGAGAAGTCCGTGACGGTCTCCTCGGACGAGATCACGGTGAAGGACAAGGGCTATGGCCAGGCCTACCACGAGGTTCCGCTCGACGCGTACTTCTCCGGAGTGTCGAGAGGCTACCTCATGAGGACTGACTCGCGTCTCAGAATGGTCGTGGATCTGCAGGCGGCCGAGGTCTACGACGGCTACCAGTACATCCAGGTGCTCGTAAACCAGGATTCCAACTACGACGCGGGCGCGGAGAATGGCGACCCCGGATCCATCAATTGGTCCTGCTACATGGCCGGCTTCAGCCACTATGATGAAGGTACGCTCCCCGACTTCAGGAAATATACGTTTCCTCTGGTCTCCGCCGTAAATGGATGCGGGAAGGTCGAGAAGGCCTGGAACGACAGCGCCCACGACAACAACACCGCAGGCGACCTCTTCAACCAGCGATTCAAGGACGGCTGGCGCGCCGCCGACGGACGAATCGCCATTCCAACCGAGATAAGATATCTGAACAAGCTCGGCATCCGCTTCGACGCCTCCGGCGGCGGCGACGACGACTGGAATGCAAGGTCCGTCGTCGCGCGACTCCAGGCTGTCCCGGTCGCGCCGGCGCTCCTTGACGACGTGGAGATCGCCGTCACGGCGGCGCCAGTCTGCAAGGGGTCCACGCTGACGATATCCCTGCCGTTCAACCAGATCATGACCGTAAGTGGCACCCCATATCTCTGCACAAGCTGGGGCGACCTCAAATACGCCGCCGGCTCCGGCTCGAACGTCATAACCTTCTCCGACACCGTCACCGCCGGCGCAGGCACCGAGCTTGTGGTCAGCGGCATTTCCAGCGGCGGCAGCGTCGAGTCGCTCACCGGCGCACTCTTCCAGTTTCTGAACAATGTCTCTGTCGGCGGACGCACGCTCGATCCCCTTCCGGAGCCGCCCAAGGATGGCGACTACTACATGCTCTCCACGCCTTCGCACTTCCTGTGGTTTGCCGATCGAATCGAAACCAACAGCACCGCCCGCGCCGCCCTTGCCGCCGACATTGACCTTTCCGGGATACATTCTTTCCGCTCGATGGGCGGCGAATGCGGATTCGCTGGCGTACTAGACGGACGCGGCCACACCCTAAGCGGACTCAACAGCGTTAAATGTGACTTTCCCAACTCCTGTCTGGGCCTCTTCTGGCAGATCGCAGCGCAGGGCGTCGTGACCAACCTCGTCCTCGCAGATGTCAATGTCCGCTGCTCCTCGCTCTGCCTGGGCATTGGCGCGTTGTGCGCATTTAACTACGGCACCATCACACACTGCACCGTTTCCGGTTCGGTGTCCACCACCATGTCGGGCTATGATACGTTCTCAACGAAGATGGGCGGCATCTGCAGCGAGAACTATGGCACCATCCGCGCCTGCCAGTTCGTCGCCAGTCCTCTCGACCCGGAGACCCCCAGTCTGGTCAACCTATGGCCAAACCTGTCCGTCGGCGGCATCGCGGGATGGAACTATTCCGGCGGCCTGATCGAGGGATGCCTCTTCTACGCGCTCTACTCCGACTACTTCAAGGGCGACACCACTCGCGGCGCCATATGCAGCAGGAACTTCGGAACCGTTCGAAACTGCGTGGGACTCCACGACAGCCGCAGCTGGATAGACGGCTGCTTTGGCGAAGATTCCGGCGCGTCGAGCAATGTGCTGTTCCTAGACGCCGGCACCCCATTCGCCGGCGGCCAAGCCTGCTATGCGCTCAACGGCGGCGTCACGGACGGCTCCCAGCCATGGTACCAGGTCATTGGCGTGGACGCGCTCCCCCGGCTTTCGTGCACGCCGGTTCGGGGCGCGACGGTCTATCCCTTCGGCGACGGCTACGGCAACAGGGTCGCCAGCGACTGGGATTGGCTGCAGATGCAGCTGGACGCAGGCGGCATTGTTGCGCTCGCCGAAGACGTCACCGCGGAGGACGGCAACTCCAGTCTGACGGTCACGAACAGGGTTGTTCTCGATCTTGCGGGGCACACCATCGACGCCGCCGGCAGGTTCAGGGCGATTCAGATAGACAACGGCGGGGAACTTACGCTCACCAACAGCGTCAATGGATCTGGCGCCATCACCGGCGGCAACTCCACATACGGAGGCGGCCTGTTCGTGTCCCATTACGGCACTTTCACGATGACAGGCGGCACCATCTCCGGAAACAAGGCCAGCTACGGCAGCGGCGTGTATGTGTCCGGCGGCACTTTCACGATGACGGGCGGCGCAATCACCGGCAACGCGTGCGGTTCGGACGGCGCCGTGCGCATGTCCGGCACGTGCACTGTTTCGGGCGGCCCCATCATTTTCGGCAACACCAACTTCAATGGCGCGGCGAGCAACGTCTGGATGGGGTACTACGACAAGATCGCCGTGAATGGGCTTTCCGCTGGCGCATCCATCGGGGTGATGACCTCTCGCACGCCGACCGAGTCCTCGCCCGCAACGTTCGCCACGGGCGCGGCGGAAGGCGAGGAAGCGTATTTCTTCAGCGATGATTCCAGATTCTGTGTGGAGCGGAGCGGCGACGAGCTGCGGCTCGTCGAAGGAATGGCGCCCATCCCGTACATCGACGAGCTTGGCGCCCCGCAGCTGTGCTTCGACTACGTGGTCATCACGAACGCCGCGGGTGATGTCACCTATGGCGCGGACGGCGATGACAGTCGGATTGCCTGTTATGTCGTGACCAACAACGTGACGATCGAAGGAGGGCTCCGTTTCATGGACCCCACTACCTTCCTCATCCTATGCGACGGCGCGACGCTTACTGTCACCAACACCTCAGGCAATGCCGTTGTCGCCCGGCACCTCTACGTCTTCAGCCAGGCGAACGGCACCGGCGCGATCATAGCCGATGCCGAACATTACGGCATTGACGGCAGAATCAACATCCACGGCGGCAACGTCACGGCTGCCGGCGGCTACGGCATATATGACGGGAGTGTCAACGGCGGCATCATCATCAAGGGCGGAAC
>JAEEZC010000019.1 GCA_016288465.1 Verrucomicrobiota bacterium
CCACTGAAGTGACGTCAAAACTCCTCCGTACACAGGCAGGGGATGCCGCGTACACAGTTAGGGAATGCCGCGTACACCGTAAGGAAACGCCTCGTACACAGGCAGAGCAAGGTCCGTTCACTCACCCCGAAACCGCCGCGGGCTGTACGGGCGAAGGTCACGCTACCAACCAGTGAACGGTCAGGTGACCTTTGCCGACAGGTAGGGGAAGTGGCCGTACCATTATTTGTCTAACGCAGGCGCTGAGACGTTTCCCGTTTGGAATCTTGATGCGCTGCGGCTGACGGGCGCGGCGCCCTTGCCGTCCGCTACGCCGCTTCGACGATGCGGTTGCGCCTGAAGGTGCAGAAGAAGGATATCGCCATCACGGCCGCGGCAAGAGCGTAGGCCGCGCCCATCACGGCGAAGCCGATCTCGAAGCCTCTGACGCCGTAGCGATGGGAAAGAGCGCCCATCGCGACTCCTGAAAGTCCGCCGAAGAAGAATGCGCTCATCACCATGCACCCGACAACTGTCGAACGGTGCTCCGGCGCGACGACGTCGAAGACCGACGCATGCGTGTTCACCTCGAAGAATCCGCGGAAGACGCCGTACGCCGCCGTCATCGACACCATGGCCGTCCACGACGGAGAGAACCCCGTCCACACGAGGCACGGCGCGCCAAGAAGCAGCGAGACTATCTGGAAGCCGAGCCTGAAGCGCGGAAGTCTGCGCACGAGCCTGTCGGTCACGGCTCCGCCGAGGATGATGGCGGAAAACGCAAAGAGATGATGCCACAGCATGGTCGCCTTGCCGGCCTCGCCGATGTCCACTGCGAACTTCGTGGCCGCGAACTTGGGCGCCCAGAAGAGATAAGCGTTGTTCACGAACACTATGGCGACAAACCCAGCCGTCGCGCACAGGGCCGACGGATTGCAGAAGAACGCCCTGAGGCCGTCGCGAAGGGAACCCTTCCCGGCCGCAGGCTGCTGCACGCCGCCGGCGCCGTCCCTCAGTCCCCAGATGAAGAACATCCCGAGAAGCAGTCCGGCGCCGCCAAAGGCGATGAACACGCGCCGCCACCCGCCAAGCGCGACGAGCAGCCATGCGACAAGCGCTCCGGACGTCATCAGCCCCACGTAAAGCGCCGCCTGATGCACCGAAAAGGCTATGGACCTCGTCTCCCTGTGGTGCGAGGCGAGAAGCGCCATGGCGCTCGGCGCGTAGAAGCTCTCGCCGCCGCCGGTCGCAATGGACCTGAAGAACATCACGACGAAGAAGGCGGGGACCGCAAGCCCGAAGATGCGCCATTCGCCGACGAAGCCCATGCACATGGTCATGAGGGACCAGAAGATGAGCGAGCCCGTTATGAGCCACTTGCGAGAGCACCTGTCCCCGGCGAACCCCGCGACCATCGTCATCGCGGCGAGGGTCCAGCTGAGGACGGTGTTGATCCACCCGATCTGGACATCCGACAGGCCTAGGTCCTGCTGGATGGGAATCGTAAGCAGACCGAAGAGCGCCCGGTCGGCCTGGTGGAAGAAGAACGCACAGCTAAGCATGGCCAGAACGGCCCACTTGTAGGTCTTCCCGAACACCGTGCGTTTCCCGAGCGCTCTTGAAGAAGGCGGGCTACTTGCCCGTCTTCTTCATCGTATAACCGTTGAAGCGGTTTGTGTTGTAGAGCTTCTGAGCCGGATCCACCGAGAGTCCCATCGCCTTGCGAATCGCAAGGAAGTCCTCGACGGACTTCCTGCCGACCTGCTGGAGCGGTGCGCCGTGGCCAGCCGCGAGCAGCAGCACCTGGCAGTATGCGTCCGCGTTCTCGGCGAACCACTCGGCCTCCTCGACGTCGCGACCGCCGCAGACGATGCCGTGGTTCTCCATGAACACGACATTCGACTTCTTCGCGGCCTCGGCGACATTCGCGGCGACCTCGTCGGTTCCGGGCGTGCCGTATGGCGCGAGCGGAATCTGGCTGAGGAAGATGTCCGCCTCGGGGTTGATTCCGTTTGGCGGGACGATTCCGGCAAAGAGGAACGCGTTGCAGTGCGGCGGATGGCAGTGCATGCAGGCGTTCATTCCAGTCGCCTTCATCATCGCGATGTGCACACGCACCTCGCTAGTCCTCGGCCTGTAGCCGCAGAGCTGCCCCGCCGACATGTCGACGAGGCAGATGTCCCTGGGCTCCATGAAGCCCTTGCAGCACAGAGTGGGCGTGCAGAGGATGAGGTCCTCGCCGACGCGCACGGAGATGTTGCCTCCATTGCCGTCGGTGTAGCCCTTCTGGTAGATGCGCCGGCCCATGTCGCAGATCTGGCGCTTCACCCTCTCGATAGGGGCGGACTTGAAGAACTTGTCCAGCTCCTTGCGAGTCTTGGGCTGGGGGCCGTTCTTCCAGTCGTACGCCCTGTTGACGAGGGGCGGGTTGATGTAGAGTTTCTTGTCCATCGCCAGCTCCGCTCAGCGCTTGAGAAGCACGTCCTTCTCGTACTTCTGCACGATCTTGAGCCACTCCTCGCCGGCCGGCACCTTCATGCGGCTGCAGAACTCGTCCCAGACCGCTTCGGCCGGATAGTTCTTGTACTCCTCCTGGAGGACGAGCTGGGCGGTGAACTCGCCGGCGTCCTGCATGGCCTTGAGCTGGGCGTTGGGCGTGAGCATCGCCTTGAGAAGCTCCTTCTGCATGTTGCGCATGCCGAGCACCCAGGCGGCGACGCGGCAGATGGAGGCGTCGAAGTAGTCGAGCGCGATGAGGAAGTTCTCAGGGCCCATCTTCACGATCTCCTGAGCGGCGGCGCGGAGGTCGTCGTTCTGGCGGATGACGTGGTCGGAGTCCCAGCGGACGGGGCGCGAGATGTGGAACGCGACCTTGCCGAAGAACATGAGGAACGAGCTGATCTTGTCCGCGACGTTCTCGGTGAGGTGGAAGTGGCCCATGTCGAGCAGGGCGAGGATCTTGCGCGACTGCGCGTAGCCCATGACGAACTCGTGCGAGTTGACGGTGTAGCTTTCGACGCCGATGCCGAAGAGCTTGGACTCGAACGTGGGCAGGACCATCTTCTTGTCGTACTTCGTCTTGAAGATCTTGTCGAGCGAGTCGGCCATGCGCTGACGCGGCCCGAGGCGGTCGGACGGCTCGTCCTTGAATCCGTCGGGGCACCAGAAGTTGATTGCGCAGGGGCTCTTGAGCTCCTTCGCCATGTACTCGGCGATCTTGAGGCACTGGATGCCGTGCTTGATCCAGAACTGGCGGATCTTCGGATCGGGCGAGGAGAGCGTGAGCCCGTCGACGACGTTGGCGTGAGAGAAGAACGTCGGGTTGAAGTCGAGGCCGAAGCCGTTCTTCTTGGCCCAAGCGACCCAGGGCTTGAACTGCTCGACGCCGAGCTTGTCGCGGTCGACGACTTTGTCCTTGTGGATGCCGTAGCAGGCGTGCAGGTTGACACGGTGCTTGCCGGGGATGAGCTTCATCGCGAACTCGATGTCGGCCATGAGCTGCTCGGGAGTGGTCGCCTTGCCGGGGTAGTTGCCGGTCGTCTGGATGCCGCCCGACGCGCCACCGGTCGTCTCGAACCCGCCGACGTCGTCGCCCTGCCAGCAGTGCATGGAGATTGGGATCCCTGCGAGGGACTTGATCACCTTCTCGGTGTCGATGCCGATTTTCGCGTACTTCTTCTGGGCTTCCTTGTAGCTCATCTTTTACCTTTCTTTCTTTCGTTTTTCCTGTCTGTCTGTGTCTTGTGTAAGCTGTGGACTGGACCCGGCAGGCGTCAGCGCACTATGGCCGCGCGAGCCTCGCCCAGGTCGGCGAACTCGCCCGCGGCGATCATCTGCACGATGAGGTTGCCGATTGCGGTTCCCTCGATCGGCCCGGTGTAGACCTCGAGGCCGGTGGCCTCCGCGGTAAGGGCGTTGAGGTAGCGGTCCTGGCAGCCGCCGCCGACGATGTTGACGGACGTGTAGGTCTTTCCCGTCAGGTCGGAGAGCGTGCGTATCGCGTCCGCATAGCACTCGGCAAGGGACTTGTAGACGCACTGCATGAGCTCGCCTATCGTGCCGGGCGCCCTGCCCTCCTCGGCCGCGGCCTTGACGACCTCGCCGATCATCGAGTCGGGGTTCATGAAGCGCTGGTCGTTCACGTCCACGACGATGTTGAAGCTGTTCTCGCCGCGCGCGATGTTCGAGAGGTCCGCAAACGAATACTCCTTGCCCTTCTCGTAGTCGGAAAGCGCGCGAAGCGCCTCGACCGTCGCGGTGCCGTCGCGGCCCTCGACGTAGCTGACGCCGTTGAGCTCGCGGCGAATAGACTGGATCATCCACAGGCCCATGATGTTCTTGAGGAAGCGGTAGCGGCCCCACGCACCGCCCTCGTTCGTGAAGTTCGCCGCGCACGCGGCCTTCGTCGTAATCGGCTTGTCGTTCTCGACGCCGAGAAGCGACCATGTGCCGCTCGAGAGGTAGACGGCCTTGTCGTCGCGCGCGGGAACCGCAAGATACGCGGAGCCGGTGTCGTGCATCGCCGGGAGGACGACCTTCACGCCCTTGTACTCGCCAACCGTCGCGCCGGGCATCTCCAGCTTGCCGAATATCCTCTTCGGCAGGCCGAGCTTCTCGATGAGATCGAAGTCCCAGTCCTTCTTCGCCGCGTCGAGGAGCGCCGTCGTGGAGGAGTCGGTGTACTCGTGGACGATGTTGCCGGTAAGCCTGTAGTTGATGTACTCGGGCACGGTCAGGAAGCTGGCCGCGCGCTCCAGCTGCTCGGGATGCTCCTTCTTGAGGGCCCAGAGCTGGTAGATCGTGTTGAAGCTCGTCTTCTGTATGCCGGTGCGCCTGTACAGCTCGGCGAACGGCATCACGCCGGCCTCTATCTCCTCCGCCGCGCCGCTCGTGCGCGTGTCGCGGTACGCAACCGCGTCGGAGCAGCGCTCGCCCTTCTCGTCCAGCAGGACGAAGTCGACGCCCCACGTGTCAAGGCCGATCGACTCGACCGAGCCCTTCGCGAGCGCCGCGTCAATCCCCTCCTTGACCGACGCGACAAGGCCGTCGATGTCCCAGCAGTCGTGGCCGTCTTTGCGCACCTGGGAGTTGGTAAAGCGGAAAACCTCCTCAAGCGCGATCTTGCCGTTATCAACGCGGCCGATGATGTGCCGCCCGGACGATGCGCCAATGTCAATCGCAAGATAGTTCTTCATATAGGTAAGTATATCACATTTTCTAACGCCGGCGGTTGAAAATTATTTGCGCCGCGCTCCGGTCGCGAAGGCGTATGCGTTGCGGAACATGCGCATCCACGGGCCGTCGGCCTTGAACGAGCCGTCGTTGTACGACAGCTGGCAGGCGCGGAAACCGCGCTCTGGATGCGGCATCATGATCGTCGCGCGGCCGTCTGCGCTCGTGAACGCCGTCTGCCCTCCGATCGAGCCGTTCGGGTTGTACGGGTAGCGAGTAGTCGCCTCGCCGCGCCCGTCGACGTACCGCGCCGCGCATATTCCGGGCGTGAAGCCGTCCGTCCAGACCCTGCCCTCGCCATGCGCGACGGCTATCGGCAGACGCGAGCCCTCCATGCCCCTGAAGAACACCGACGGCGACGGCTCTATCTCCACAGTCGCGAACCTGGCCTCGAACTGCTCGGACACGTTCTTCACGAACTTAGGCCAGTTCTCCGCGCCCGGAATGAGGTCCTTGAGCTGGGAGAGCATCTGGCAGCCGTTGCACACGCCGAGCGAGAAGCTGTCCGGCCGCTCGAAGAACTTCCTGAACATCTTCCTGAGGCGGTCGTTGTAGAGTATCGACCTCGCCCAGCCCGAGCCGGCGCCAAGAACGTCGCCGTAGCTGAAGCCGCCGCATGCCACAAGACCCGCGAAGTCCGCGAGGTCGACGCGCCCCGCGATGAGATCGGACATGTGGACGTCCTGGCAGTCGAAGCCCGCGAGCGCGAATGCGGCCGCCATCTCGATGTGGCCGTTGACGCCCTGTTCGCGCAGTATGGCCATCCTCGGCTTTGCGCGGCCGCCGCGACCGCCGCCGCCGATCTTCTCGTCGGGATCGTAGGTCAGGCGGAACTGCATTCCGGGATCCTGCTCGTCGAGCGCGTTGTCGTACTCCTGCTTCGCGCATTCCGGGTTGTCGCGGAGCGCCTGCATCCGATACGTAGTCTCGCTCCATGCGCGGCGCAGATACGTGATGTCAGTCTTGAGCGCGAGGCGCTCGCCGACGTATACCTTGAAGTCGCGCTGGTTCCAGGGCGAGCCGATGAGCCACGCCTCGATGCGTGCGGCCTTGAAGATCTTCATGACTTTCGCCAGGTTGGTCTTCTTGGGGTCGGTGCTTATGCTGTCCGTCACCTGCAGCACGGCGCCGGGCTGCTCGTTGAAGAGCTGCTCGAGCGCATCGCCGTCTGGGAGGCGCACTGCGAGGCCGCGTCCACCGGTTATCGCCATTTCGGCAAGCGTGACGGCAAGTCCGCCGTCGGAACGGTCGTGGTACGCCTTGGCAAGCCCTTCGCGCACGATCTGCTGCATGGCGTTGAAGAAGCGCTTCAGCGTCGCCGCGTCAGCGTCGGCGTGGGTGTCGCCGAGCTGCCCGTAGACCTGTGCGAGCGCTGTCGCGCCGAGCGGGGCTTCGCCTTTCTTCCCGAGGTTGACGTAGATGAGGGTTGAGAACTCGTCCTTGCCGTCTGGCTTGAGGTCTGGCGTAAGCGTGAGGCGCACGTCGTTCACCGGGGCGAATGAGCTGACGACGAGCGACAGCGGCGCGACCTGCTTCTTCGTCTCGCCCTTGGAGTCCTGCCACGTCGTGTGCATGGAGCAGCTGTCCTTGCCTACAGGTATGGAGACTCCGAGCTTCGGGCAGAAAGAAAGGCCAAGCTCCTGGACGGTGTCGTAGAGCACCGCGTCCTCGCCCGGATCGCCGCACGGCGCCATCCAGTTCGCCGAAAGCCTGATCTGCGATATGTCGCCGACGTCAGCGGCCGCAAGGTTCGTTATCGCCTCCGCGACCGCAAGCCGTCCGGACGCAGGCCCGTCGAGCAGCGCCACCGGCGAACGCTCGCCCGTCGCCATCGACTGGCCCTCGAAGGTCTTGTAGCCCATCGTCGCCACCGCGCAGTCGCTGACCGGCAGCTGGTAGCGCCCGACCATCTGGTCTCTGGCGACGCGTCCCGTGACCGTGCGGTCGGCGATCGTAATGAGGAACGTCTTGTCTGCGACTGCGGGAAGATGAAGAATCCGCGTGAGCGCGTCGATCGGGCGAACGCCCGCGAAGTTCGTCGGCAGATGGCGACGCTTTACGCGCTTGACATTGCGGACCATACGCGGCGGCTTGCCGAGCAGGACCTTGATGTCCATGTCGATCGGGCGGTCGCCAAAGTGAGAGTCTTCAAGCACGAGCCTGCCGTCGCCGGTCGCGACGCCGATGAAGGCCACGGGGCAGCGCTCGCGGGCGCACAGGGCCTCGAAGAAGCCTTTCGCCGCAGGCTTGAGGGCGAGCACATAGCGCTCCTGGGCCTCGCAGCACCATATCTCCATCGGATTCATCGAGCGCTCTTCGTTGTGGACCTTGCGCAGCTCGAACCTGCCGCCCGTCGCCTCGACAAGCTCGGGGCAGCCGTTGGAGAGCCCGCCCGCGCCGATGTCGTGGATGGACAGTATCGGATTCGCCTTGCCGAGGCTGCTGCACGCGTCTATCACGCCTTGGCAGCGGCGCTGCATCTCGGCATTGCCGCGCTGGACGGAATTGAAGTCGAGCGCCTCGGAGTTTGTGCCCGTCATCATCGAGCTCGCCGCGCCGCCGCCAAGACCGATGCGCATCGCCGGCCCGCCGATCTGGACGATGAGAGACTTGACCACGACATCCTTCTTCTGCACCTGGCTGTTCCTGATGACGCCCATTCCGCCCGCGAGCATGACGGGCTTGTGGTAGCCCCTCAGCTCCCCGGCGACCTCGCCCTCGTACGTGCGGAAGAACCCGCAGAGCTGCGGGCGGCCGAACTCGTTGCCGAACGCAGCGCCGCCGATCGGGCCCTCCGTCATTATCTGCAGCGGCGTCGCAAGCCGCGTCGGGAAGTCTGCGTATACGCGCTCCCACGGCTGAGGATATCCCGGTATGCGCAAGTTCGACACCATGAAGCCGCAGATGCCCGCCACCGTGCGCGAGCCGGACCCAGTCGCCGCCTCGTCGCGAATCTCGCCGCCCACGCCGGTTGCCGCGCCAGGGAAAGGCGATATCGCCGTCGGATGGTTGTGGGTCTCGACCTTCATGAGTTGCTCGAGACGGTCCTTCCTGAAGCCGTACCGGTTCGTCTTCGGGTCGATCGCGAAGATGTCGGTGTCGAAGCCGGACACGACGGCGGAGTTGTCCTTGTACGCCGAAAGCGTGTCCTGCGGCCGCTTCGCGTGCGTGTTCTTGATCATCTCGAAGAGCGACTTGCGCTGCTTCTTGCCGTCGATTATGAACTCGGCGCCGAATATCTTGTGGCGGCAGTGCTCGGAGTTGACCTGCCCGAACATGACCAGCTCGGTGTCGGTCGGGTTGCGCCCGGCGGCCTTGAAGCTCCTGGCGAGATACTCCATCTCCGGCTCGCTGATGGCAAGGCCTATCTCGACGTTCGCCTCGCGTATCGCCTCCACGCCCTTCGACATCACGTCGTACGTGCGGCCCGGCTTCGGCTCGCCCACCTCGAACAGGTCTTCGATGCTCTCGTAGACGCCCTCGGTCATCTTGTCGTAGAGCGCGGGGAACGCCTCGACGGGGAGAGCGGGCTTCACGATGTACCTGACGCCCCTCTCGACGCGCTCAATCGTCTTCAGCCCGCAATTGCGGAAGATGTCCGTCGCCTTGCTGCTCCACGGCGAGATCGTCCCCTTGCGCGGCGTCACGAAGAAGTCCGCGCCGTCGCACGTCCCCACGGCGTTGAGAAGCGACTTCGCGCGGGCAAGCTCGCCTTCGTCCGCCGTACCGTCGACCGTCTGGAGTGCGTACACCCACTTTGCGTCAATGTCTACCGGGCCAAGCCCGGGCGCGAGTCGGGCAATCGCCTCCCTCAGCGCGTCCATCCTGAACGGCGAATATGCATCTGCGCCAATCAAAAGAATCATGTCTGATCTCCTAAAACGGAATGTTGAGTTGTGTATTATACCAAAATCACTGGCCGACCGGGACGGCGTCAGGCCTCACGCTTCCCCCAGAAACGGTCTGCGACGAGCGCTATGGCGCCGTCGCCCGTGACGTTCGCCGCAGGCCCGTACCCGTCGAGCGCCATGTAGAACGCCATCATTATGGACGTCTGCTCCGGCGTGAGGCCGAGTATGGAGTCGAGAAAGCCGACCGACGCCATGAGAACGCCGCACATCACGCCAGGCGCCGCGACCGCGGCGACGGCGAACATGAACGCGAAGTGCAGAAACTGCGCGAACGAGACGTCCAGGCCGAAGATTATCACGACGGCGACCGTGGACGTCACCATCTTTATCGCGCTGCCGACCATGTGTACGTTCGCGCACAGCGGAACGGTGAAGTTGCGTATCTCCTTCGATATCCCGTTCTTGGCGCAGCAGTCGAGCGTGACGGGTATCACCGCCGACGACGACGCGATCGAGAATCCCGTCAGATACGCCGGCGCCATGTTCCAGAGGCACTTGAACGGATTCTTGCCGGCGACGGCACCCGCGGCGATGTAGAGCAGCACGAGGAAGACGACCGAGAGCGACCAGCCCGTGCCGATGACCTTCACCATCGTCCCCGCCATGACGCCGATCTTGCCGCTCGCCGTCATCTCGCAGATCATCGTCATGATGTACACCGGCAGCCCGGGGATTATCACCTTCATTATGGTGAGCCGGACAATCTCGGAGAACTCGTCCACGGCGCGCCTGAACGCGCTGGCCCCTGTCGCGACTATCCCCACGCCAGTCATGAACGAGAGCGCCAGCGCCGTCAGCACGTCGCACACCGGCGGCAGCTTTATGTCAACGTACGGAAGGAAGACCGTCCCCTCGCCGGCGGATGCGACCGCGCCCTTCGCGACGTAGAGCGGCAGAAGGCTCCCTGACGCGAAATACGCGAATATCGAGGCCGCGCAGGTTGAGAGATACGCGCCGACCATCACCGAAACGAGCATCTTGCCCGCCCCCTTCCCCGCGTCCGCTATCGCAGGCGTGACGAAACCGAGTATGAGCAGCGGCACTATGAACTTGAGCAGCTGGGCGAACAGCACGTTGAACGTCTTCAGCACCCTCATCGCCACGTCGCCCGCAGCGCCGCACTTGGCGAACAGGAACCCGAGCGCGACGCCGGTCGCGATTGCGATTACGATCCTGCCGAACATCCCGAGCTTCTTCTGTTTCATCGTCTTTCCTGGTTTGCGTTTCTTGTTTCCACGTAAAAGACCTTGTCGCCGACCCGGCAGCGCGGCGCCCTGAGCGTCACCCACGTGCCCTTCTCGGCGGTCGCCGGCGACTCTTCGTCCCGACGCAGCTCCCCGGCCGTGAACTCCTGGACGCCTGTCGTCGGCCCCTGTATCTGCACGGTGTCGCCCACCGAAAGAGAATGGTCCTGCACCTTGACCTGCGCGATCCCCGCCTTCTGGTAGTAGTCTATCACGATGCCAACGTGTCGCTTCACCGTCGTGGAGAGAGAGTCCTCCGAGTCCGCGAACTGATGCGCGCCTGGCCTGCCGAAGTAGAGACCGTCGGAAAACTCGCGGTGGAAGACCTTCTTGACCTCCACCGTCAGCTCCTCCGCCAGCTCCTTCGAATACGTCCCGGCAAGAACGGCGTCCACCGCGCGCCTGTAGCACGAGACAGTCGTCTTGACGTACTCGGCGTTGCGCGCGCGCCCCTCGATCTTGAACGAGGCGATTCCGGCGTCGACCAGCCTGTCCACAAAGCCGAGCGAGCAGAGGTCCTTCGCCGACAGCACCGTGTGCGGCTCGACCACGAACTCGGTGCGCCCCTCGTGCACCGGCTCGCCGTTCCCGTCAACGTAGAAGTCTACCGCCTTGACGACGAACTGCCTTCTGCACGGCTGTACGCACTCGCCGCGGCACGCCGACTTGCCGAAGACGTCGTGGCTCATGAAGCACCTGCCCGACTCCGCGACGCACTGCGCCCCGTGGACGAAGCACTCGATCTCTATCGGGCTCGTCCCGGCGATCCTCTTCACCTCGGCGAGCGTGCACTCCCTCGCCAGCACCACGCGCTCCGCTCCCTGCGACGCGAGAAAGCGCACCGCCTCGGAGTTGGACGTCGACATCTGCGTCGAGACGTGGAAGCGCGCCCCGTGCCGCCGGCAGAGCGAAATGACGCCCCAGTCCGAGACGATGAACGCGTCCACGTACGGCTTGGCCTCGAGAATCGTCCTCTCCACCTCGCCGACCTCGTCCTCGAACATTATCGCGTTCAGGGCGAGATACCGGCGCACCGGCGCGCGCCCCGCGCCCTGCGACTCGCATCTGCGCGCGATCTCCGGCAGGTCGCCCGCCTTGAAGTTCACGCCGCTGCGGGCCCTCATGTTGAACGTGCCGAGGCCGAAGTACACTGCGTCGGCGCCAGCGTCTATCGCCGCCTGCAGACAGGTGAAATCCCCGGCCGGGGCTAGTATCTCGGGTCGTGACATTTCGCATATTATACCAAAATGCGGGGGGACGCGAAGCCTCGCATGTGGTATAATTTCAGCTGTGGCGACGATCCTGCATGTGGACATGGACGCGTTCTTCGCGTCGGTAGAGCAGCTGCACCATCCGGAATGGCGCGGCAGGCCCGTGATCGTCGGCTCGGGACCGCACGAGCGGGGCGTCGTCTCGACTTGCTCCTATGAGGCGAGGCGCTACGGCGTCCGGTCCGCCATGCCGAGCCGCGAGGCCTACAGGCTCTGCCCCTGCGCCATATTCGTACCGCCGGACATGGAAAGCTACGAGAGCGTCTCGCGCCGCGCGTTCGAGGTGTTCGAGAGCTTCACGCCCTACGTGGAGGGCGTCTCTATAGACGAGGCGTTCATGGACATCACCGGCAGCCTTCACCTCTACCGCGGCGACGGCTCCGTTCCGCCGGAGCGACGGCTCGCCGAGGCGCTCAGGGCCGCCGTCCGTCGCGAGTGCGGCGTCACATGCTCCGTCGGCGTCGCGCCCAACAGGCTGCTCGCGAAGATGGGCTCCGAGATGCACAAGCCCGACGGGCTCGCCGTCATCCCGCCCGACGCCGCGAAGATCGAGGCCCTTCTTGCGCCCATGCCAGTCGGCGCGCTCTGGGGCGTCGGCAAGACCACCGAAAAGGCCCTAGCGCCCTACGGCATCCGCACATGCGGCGACGTCAGGCGCATACCCGTCGGCCAGCTAACCGCGATTCTCGGCTCGCGCGCCGCCGCCGAGTCGCTCGCCAGATACGCCCGCGGCATCGACGGCTCCGAGGTGATGTGGCGTCCGGTCGAGGAGAAGTCCGTCTCGCGCGAGCACACGTTCTCGTGCGACGAGCCCGACCGCGAGGCCGTCCGCGCCAAGCTCCTTGAGCTTGTCGCCGACGTCGGCCGCAGGTTCCGCGCCTCCGAGCGCTGGGCCTGCACGGCGCGCATCAAGCTTCGCGACTCCGGCTTCTCCACGCGCACCAGGCAGACGCGGTTCGCCGAGCCGGCGCGCGACGACATGACGTTCAGGGAAAAGGCCCTTGAGCTGTTCGACGCCGAGCTTCCGCCTGGTCGCCCGCTCGCGCTGCCAGTCAGACTCGTCGGCTTCGGCGTCTCGAACATACAGCGCGAGCCTGACGACTTCGGGCCCGCCCTGTTCGACTCTCCCTCGGAAGAGCGCCGCAAGAAGCGCGAACGCCTGTCGATGGCGATCGACAGGCTTCGCGAGCGCGGCTTCTCGGTTCAGTAGCCCAGCGGCGCATCCACGAGTATGACCTTCGTGGACGTGTGCGTCGGGCAGCGGTCGAACACCGCCGTCACCTTGCATATGCGGTCCGGAGAATCGCAGTCGGCGCAGAGGCTGTGCTCCGCGCACGGCGTCTTCTTGCCGAGCCGCCTGCAGTTCGGCGGGCACGCGCACTTCTTGGCGCGCGCCAGCGCCTCCAGCACGCCGCCAGAGACGATCTTGTTCCTGCCGACCACGTAGACGACGCGCTTCGGCCCGAAGATCGACGCCGCGACCCGGTTGCCGGTGCCGTCGATGTTCACGATGACGCCGTCTTCGGTCATCGCGTTCGCCGACAGCAGAAAGAGGTCCATCTGCGTCTGGTGGTCGCGTATCTCCTTGCCGCTCGCCTCAAGCGCCTGCCGCGCGCCGATCTCCTTCAGCGTCTCGCTGCCGCCCCAGCCGACGGACTGCGCGGACTCTGCCTCCATGAGAACCTCCGCCTTCGCCTCCTCCGCTGTCGCGACCGCAACCGCGTCGTATCCGCGCCGCCTGAGCGCGTCGATTGTCTTCTCGAACATTGCAGCCTCCTTTGCCTTTTCCCTTTACTTCTCTCGCCCGCCTACAGATTGGCGAACGGATTGCAGCTGAAGCCGCCGGACGCGCTCTTCGGCGCGAACACGGCGCTGCGGCGCTGGCGCCCGCCGTCGCGGACGCCGCCAGACGCCGCGCCTCCGACAACCGGCCTCGACTTCGCCGAGAGCGAGATGCGCCCGCGCGCGAGGTCGACGCCTATCACCGTCACGGAGATGCGGTCGCCCGCCTTCACCACCGACGACGCGTCGGACACGTAGTTGTCGGAAAGCTCCGAAAGATGCACGAGCCCGTCCTGGTGGACGCCGATGTCGACGAACGCCCCGAAAGCCGTCACATTAGTCACCACGCCCTCGAGCTTCATCCCCTCGCGCACGTCCTCTATCTTCGTCACGTCCTCGCGGAACTTCGGCGGCTCGAACGTCTTGCGCGGGTCGCGCCCCGGCTTCACGAGCTCCGCCACGATGTCCTTCAGCGTCGGCTCGCCGATGCCGGGCGCGACGTACTTGCGGATGTCTATCTTGCCGGCCGCCGCGGAATTGCCCACGAGATTGCCGACGGACGTGCCGAGGTCCTTCGCCATCAGCTCGACGAGCGCATACCTCTCCGGATGCACGGCGGACGAGTCCAGCGGATTCTCCGCGCCGCGTATCCTGAGGAACCCCGCGCACTGCTCGAACGCCTTCTCCCCGAGGCCCTTCACCTTCTTGAGGTCCTCCCTGCTCGAGAACTTGCCGTTCGCGTCGCGCCATTCCACGATCGCCTTCGCCAACGACGGCGACAGCCCGGAGACACGCTCCAGAAGCGGCGCCGAGGCGGTGTTCAGCTCGACTCCGACGCCGTTCACGCACGAGACCACGACCTCGTCCAGCTTGCCCGCCAGGAGCGTCTGGCTCACGTCGTGCTGGTACTGCCCCACGCCGATCGCCTTCGGGTCGATCTTGACCAGCTCCGCCAGAGGGTCCTGCAGCCTACGCCCGATCGAAATCGCGCCGCGCACCGTCAGGTCGAGGTCGGGAAACTCCTTCCGCGCGATCTCGCTTGCCGAGTACACAGAGGCCCCGGCCTCCGACACGCTCACCACGATCGGAGTCGGTATCTCCGGATGCTGCGCCTTCAGCTTCTTCAGCGTGTCGCGCACGAACGCCTCGGTCTCGCGCCCCGCAGTCCCGTTGCCGATCGCTATCGCCTCGACATGGTACTTCGCCACGATCATCGCGACGGCCTTCGCCGCCTCCAGCGGCTTCTGCTGCGGAAAGATCACCGTCTTGCCGAGGTACTTGCCCGTCGCGTCCATCATCGCGACCTTGCATCCGGTGCGGATCCCAGGGTCGATCGCCAGCACCGCCTTCTCGCCAAGAGGGCTCGCCAGCAGCAGATGCCGCAGGTTCTCCGCGAACACCTCCACGGCCGCGCGGTCGGCCTCCATCTTCTTCTCCACCGCGACGTCCACCTCGCAGCTCGGCGCAAGCAGCCTCTTGTAAGCGTCGCGCGCGGCAAGCTCGATCTGCTCGCGGCACCGCGCCGACGCGCCGCCGGCGCCAGGCGACTCACGCGCCACTATGCCCATGACCTGCTCGACGACCGGCTCGGAGTCCAGCTCCAGCCTCACCCAAAGCACCTTCTCGGCCTGCCCGCGGCGAATCGCGAGGTAGCGGTGGGACGGAATCGTCGCGATCGGCTCGGAGAACTCGTAGTACTGCTCGAACTTCGTCGGCTCGGCGGGCAGCGGCGTCGCCGCCTCGCTCTTGACGACCGACTTCGTGGCGAACGCCTGGCGCACCGCGCCTCTCACGTCCGCCATGTCGGCGATGCGCTCGGCGATTATGTCGCGCGCGTACTGCAGGGACTCGTCGTCCTGTCCGTCGCGATAGGCGCCGGACCATATCTCGTCCGCCAGCGGCTCAAACCCCTTCTCCTTGGCGACCTGCGCCCTTGTGCGGCGCTTCGGCTTGTACGGCTGGTAGAGGTCCTCGAGCCTCGACTTGACGTAGCACCCCTCGATCTGCGCACGAAGCTCGTCCGTGAGCTTGCCCTGCTCGTCGATCGACTTGAGTATCGTCTTCTTGCGCTCGTCAAGCTCGGAATAGTATCCTAGACGCTCCTGTATCTTGCCGATCTTCACCTCGTCGAGATTGCCGTGCGCCTCCTTGCGGTACCTCGCAATGAACGGAACCGTGCACCCGTCTGCGACCAGCTTGCTGACGGCGGACACCTGCATCGCGCCGACGCCCACCTCCTCTGCGATTCTTTCTATGTACGACATTTCTGTGTTCTGACAGCCTCTGACTCTGTTTTCGAAGTCCGCATATTATACCATGTATGCCCCGTCTGCGCCATGGTGCCGAGCAGCCCCGTCATATGCGCGGCACAGCGTCCAGCAGCCGCCTCGTGTAGTCGCTGGACGGGCTTGCGAATATCTCCTCGGTCCTCCCCGAGTCCACGAAAAGCCCCCTCTCCATCACGCAGACGCGGTCGCACACGTTCTTGACGACCGCCAGATCGTGCGCGATCAGTATGATCGAAAGCCCGAGGTCGGCGCGAAGCTCCCTCAGAAGGTTGAGGA
>JAEEZC010000217.1 GCA_016288465.1 Verrucomicrobiota bacterium
GTTGAAACACGGCACCAGCACCGTCAGCGTCGGCTCGAAGTCGGCTTCGGCCGGCGCCTTGTAGAAGGCGGCGAAGATGAATCGCGTGATTACGAAGGCGCCGGCGATAATGGAGTAAATCGACACGAGCGGCTGGTAGAAGTAGTTCTCGATGCTGTTAAGCTGCAGCGTCACCGCCCATGCAAGCAGACCAACAGCGCCGACCGCCACGATGAAACCGAATATGAAATGCGGTGGATGGTAGATTGACTTTAGACGCGCCTTCACCTCTTCCGGCGAAGGCGGATCCATCGGCGGGGCGACATTGCGCTCCAGCGCGCTCTGAACCATCGTCCGGCGGCAGTAGGGACAGATCGTTGGCGGAGTCTTCTCTATGGTCTGTACTTCAATCAAACAGTGCGGGCACCGACTAGAGTGAACCTCCACAGAGTCTCGACGGCGGCTCCCGGAGTCGGCGGGGCCGGAATAGGAACGCGTGAAAAAGCTACTCGTTCTCCCCTGACTCCCCACTGCCGTAGACGTCATGCCAGTTGTCATCTAATTGAAAGCTTCCTATCTTTCTGCTCCTTCGCAGGAGATATGTCCATCTTTGTGTCCATTATGTCCATTTCGCAGTAATTACAAGACTTTTCCACACTGTTCCTACCACGGAGATTGAACCGATTGCAAACACAATGTGCCAATCTGGCAACTGCGATTTTGGATATAATACCATATTTCCCTGCCCCGTTCAAGTCGGACCATGGGTTTTTACGTGCGGGTTCGCTATTCATGTCGCATAATCACATGACACTGGTGCCTTTGACGGTGACATTATGCCAAAAACGAAGGCGCGGCAACAAGTGCCTCGCCTTCGTTTATCTTTCGGTCAAAACCAAAGCATTCATGTCAGTTAAACAGTGCCTTGACTCGTGCGAAGAATCTTGTAAATGGGTTCCTCGCGCGTTTCTGAGAGGGGTCGGCGATGATTTCAACGTAGTCGCCCTGCCCGACATTGACCGACGGAAGGTAATAGTCGTCAACCTCTACCCAGGCGGAGTCCTTGTTGCACTCAAGTACGCCGCCGCGCCCCACGGTGTCGCGGACGCGCATGCCGTCGGCATCACTGACAGTGTCGTCGAATTCGTAGAACTCGACTTCGATTCCCGGATTCACTCCGCTGGCAAGACCGCGTGATATCCGCGCCACCATGCCATTTCCACGAGTCTGGATAACCCTGACCTTCTTCTCGAAGGCATCCGCGAACGACTGCGCGAACTGGGAAAGGCTCCTGTCCATGGCATCTCCCCTGCCTTCAGCGGAGATATTCTTGCTCAAGACCGTCTTGCGGGCCTTCACATCGTAGAACCGGGAATCAACCGACGTGCCCTTCATTCTCCCCAAAACCTTAAAATCCACTCGTCCACCGAGCCGAACATTGGATGGCAGTTCGAGTAGACGTCGTCCGACTCCTTCCAGGTCTCCCACAAAGTCGTCGCCCCGTGCTCGAGCATGTGCAGCCAGCCGGGGAAGCCTTCGTGCAGAACAATCCTGCGCGCAATGTCGTTGCGGCCGTGTTCGGCGAGGTACATCAGCATGTAGCGCGTCGAGAAAAGGCCCGTCGTCAGCGCGAAGCCATTCGCCTCTATCGCCTTCAGAAGCTGCACCTCCGCAGCAGGCACATCGTCGACAAGCCCGAGATAAAGCCCGATGGACAGGGCGGACTGCGTTCCGTTCGCGACTACGCCGCCCTTTACGTACTCGCGTTGGAAGGCAGCCTTGACTTGGTCTGCCAGAGACTCGAACTCCCGAGCGTCCGCCTCCCGTCCAGTCGCACGCGCGAAACCCGCCGTCAGGCGCACGAACTCGTGGTAGTGGGCCGTTGCCGTCACCTCGTCCGGAGCGCGCTCCAGCGCCTCGTGGTCGCCGATGCACTTTGGAACGATCCCCGACGGATGCTCAGAAGCCATCATCCGCACGTAGCGCGCGCACGCCGGATAGAATGCGAGGATGCGGTCCCGCGCCTGCGGATAGTGCCGCAGGAGCGTGTCCATCAAAACCGGCATCGCAAGCGCCCAGGATACCGGACCCCTGCGGCTCGCGCCGCCCGCCTCAAGTCCGTCCGCGTCAGCAATGCCCACGAACGGCGCCGTCTCGGTGAGCCATCCGTCGCCCTCCGCCTCGTCGGCGAAGTCCTGCAGCGTCTTGAGATAGAACTCGAGCATGTTGAAGTTGAGGCACATCGCCTCGCACGTGGCAACGATGTCGCCGCCATAGCCGAGACGCTCGCGGCCGGGGCAGTCGCTCTGCACGCCGATCAGGTTGTCGCGGAACGTCCGCACGCAGACTTCATGAAGCTTCTGCAGCTTCTGCTCCTCGGACGCGAATCCCCTTCCGGGCGCAACCGGATGCAGATCCGACGACACGGCCCGCAACGTCGCCTTCGGCGCGGACTTCGCCCCGCGGACTTCCGCGTAGCGGCAGATGTGCCAGACGAACGGCGGCTCGAACCGCTCGACACCCTTCCCCGAAGAGATGTAGGCGTCGCGCTGGCATGCAAGCGCCGGAGCGCCCTTGCCGCCCATTCCGGCCCGCTTTACCTGACCGGCGGTCTGCGTCAGCACATTGACGGAGCCATCCGCATTCAA
>JAEEZC010000218.1 GCA_016288465.1 Verrucomicrobiota bacterium
CGCGCACGGACAGGACATGAAGTGGGTCAGGTGCAAGACTGGGTCGGAAGAGGCAGAGCGCACGATCGAGCTGATGAAGAAGGTCGGCATGCGCACGGACGTCCTTGTCGGCCCTGTAGACTACAAGTGGCAGGAACGCGATGCCAAGGCCGCACGCGAACGCGCGGACAGCATAGTCGCCTACTACGACAAGAAGCACGGGCACCACAACGTCTACTGCGGATACGGCGACGAGCCGGGAATGAGGTTCTTTCCCGAGAACCGTCCGGTCTTCGACGCATACCAGGCCGCAGGGCTCAAGTTCATCATCGCCTCGCACGAACACATCTTCGACCAGGCGGGTTTCCGCTGGGACTGGCACAACGCAGCGCGTAATTCTGCGGATGCGTCTAGTCCGTCGATATGGAACCAGATGGGGACGAACACCTACTGCGCGTGGTACGCCAACCAGCATGTCGGAGCGGAGGATCCCGAGCTCAACCGCCGCCAGAACGGGCTCGCAGCCTACCTGAGCGGCTATTCCGCGCTTTGCAACTACGCCCACCACCTGGGACCGTACAATGACGTTTCCGAAACCTACAAGCCGATGGTCTTCGTGTACGGGACGGCGGACGGCGTCATCGACACGCTGCAGTGGGAGGGCTTCCGCGAGGGCGTCGACGACATCCGCTATGCGACTCTGATGATGGCGCTTGCGCGGGAGGCGGAGAAGTCGTCTGACATCGAGGTGCGCTATCTCGCGGGCAAGGCAAAGCTTCTTCTTGCGCGGTTTGACAAGAAGACGGGCGACCTCAATGCCGCGCGCGGCGAAATGGTCGGCTTCATCGAGCGGCTGCGCGCGGCGCTTGGCAAAGGAAATGCGCGTGGAGGCGGACAGAAGAATGAGGTGGCCTCTGTCCATAGCTATTCCACACCGCTGCCTTCGGACATTTCGTGGGTTCAGGAGGGTCCGAGCGAAGGACATGAGGCGCCGAAGAGCCTTCCCGACAAGACCTACACCGTCCGTTTCAGTCCCGTGCGCATTCTTGGACTCGGCAGCTGGGATGCGGCAGTGAAGGCCGCGAAGCCTGGAACGGGAAGGCTTGACCGTGGCTACGGCGGCGACGCCTCGTGCCTCTGGACTGATGTCGCGACCCAGCGCGGCGCGGTGAGCGCCGATGCGGCCAAGCGCTACGCCCGTGCGCCGGAATGGCAGGCGATGGCGGACGAGTGGGGAATCCATTTCCGCCTTGAGGTCTTCGACGAGAAGGCTGCGGAGATAGCGCAGGGCCTCGCCACGGCTGGATCGCTTGAGGCATATCTCGCTCCTGGCGCGAACACGCCATACCATGCGTTCATTCACTCTTTCGAGACTGGCGGGATGTCGGTCTACAATCCCGTCTACAGCCAGCCGGACCATCGCGAGATCGACGAGAAGGACCGTGCGAACTGCCGCGAGGAGGTCGTGTGCACAGCCGAGTCGGTCGTCCTGTACTTCGCGGTCTCGTGGAAGGCCTATGCGACCCGCATTCCGACGGCGGAGTCCGTCTGGGATTTCGAGCCGATGTTCTGGGGGCGCAAGTCCCCTTGCTCCTGGAACGGACTCAAGACGATCCACGGGCGTTCATCGTGGGGTCATCTCGCCTTTGAGCTTACGGACGCGGACCGCCGTCGGATTCTGCGCCCCGTCATCGTCGCGGCGCGCAAGGCGTATGAAGCCGAGAAGCGCCCGACGGGCGCATGCGGACGCTGGCAGAACGCCGAGGTCGGCGATCCCGCGTTCTACGAAAACGTGCTGAAGCCGGCTGTGGAGAAGTTGGACGCGGCGGCTGCTCGGGTTTCGCTGGACATGGGCGATGAGACCGTCGATGAACTCGCGAAGACTGCGCTTCCTGTCTGGCACAACTTCAAGTTCGAGGCCCAGCGCCTTCGTGCCGATTACCTGCTTCGTGGACAGTTGCTTGGCGAAAGGTAGCTCATGACGAAACTTCTGATGACGCTCTCTGTCGTTGGCGCCGTGCAGTTCGTCGGCGCTGCGCCGGTTCTGCCCGGTTATCTGACAGACCCGTCGGTCATGAAGGACAACCTGTCCAAGGACGAAAGCTACCAGCCGCCCGAGGCTTTCAAGTATCCGTACATCTCGACATACTACGTAAAGCCGACGGTTCGCGCGGGAGACGCCGTGAAGATCGGCATCTTCGTGACGGACTTCGACTCCTCGAAGATCCGATTTCTGGACGATTCCCACCGCTTCTCCGCGTTTCTCGAGTATCGCCTGAAGGGTGGGGCTTCGAAGACGGTTGCGCTCAACGGAATCAAGAGCGGTGATGCAGAATTCGATCTCGGCAGGCTTCCAGCGGGCGAGTATGAAATGCGCGTCTGGGCGGTTGACGGGAAGGGGCGCGAATCGCACCGCGTGATCCATGACTTCCGCGTGGTGAATCCGCAAGACCTTGAGATTCCCGCGGGAAAGGTCTACAAGATGACAGCCGCAGACCTCGCCGCATATGGAATCCGCAACGACGGCGACTTCGAGAAGATCGTCCACCTGGACGCGAACGGTGTCTCGAAGGTCGTAAAGGAGAAGCGTGCGGACGCGCCGGGCTACACTGTCACTGTGCCGCTTGACCCTCAGACGGGAAAGATTCCGATGTCTGCCCGCAAGAAGGCTGAAGTCGTTTATGACGCAGGATACGACAAGGCGGCGGTCGAGGCGGATTCGGTTAAGACGGCGAGAGGGCTCCAGAGGCTCTTGGACGAGAAGGCGGCGGCTGGCTTCCGCAAGTTCGTGATGCTGCCGGGCACGTACCGCATTTCCTGGACGAATTCAGTCGAAGTGCCGAGCCGCATGACGCTCGACCTAGGCAGGGCCGTCCTCAAGCAGAACGGCTTTACCGGTTCGAGCTCGGTCATGGTGAGATTTGCGAGCGCGACGGACGCCCATCTCGTCGGCGGTACGCTCGAAGGCGACTATTGGGAGCATGACTACGCTGGATCCAAGGACAATTCCGAGTGGCCGACGGGTTTCTACATCGGCGGCGACTCGTGGTACTGCTCGGTCGAGGGCGTGAAGATCGTCGACATCACGGGCTACGGCGGGCAGAACGGCATTGCCAAGGACTCCAAGGGATGGCTCTCGTTCTTCTTCGATCGACTTCCCGCGTTCGCGCCGGGCGGACTGGATGCTAAGACCGGAACGGTGGATCCGTCGGACAGGCATCGCTTCACGACGGACTTCAAGGATCTCAAGCAGGTCTTCGAAAGGGGCCGTGGCCGTCTGCAGATATCAAAGCACCTTGGCTATCAGGGGCGCCGCACGCGTTCCTGGCAGATGACTGTCGCATGGTATGACGCGAAGAAGAAGTTCATCTCTGCCGAGACTGCGTGGCAGTATCGCGAAATGTGGATTCCGTCGGGCGCGGCTTTTCTCCGAGTTTCGGTCGAGGAAGAGAGCGCCGAGGCGGCTGACAAGGCGGGACTCGTGCTCACGGCGTTTCGGCTTCCAGTGAACTGCGCGGTGAAGAACTGCGCGTTCGAGCACTGCCGCTGCGTTGGACATGCGGCGTCCGCAATGAAGAACATGCTTTTCGAGCGGAACTTCTTCACGCAGTCCGGCGAGAGCGCGGCATGCTGCGCTTTTGACGCGGAGGACGGGTGGGACCAGATGCAGGACGTCTACTTCTTCAGGAACGTCTTCCGCGACAATCCGCGCAACAACTCAATTCTCACTTGCGCAGGGCACAACTTCATCCTCGAGCAGAACGAGGGCGACATCTATTTCTGGGGCCGCACGCATTCCCCCTGCGTGCGGACCAACTTCGTCAACAACGCCACCTACCGTTGCGATTCCCGCCTCAATTCGGGCTACGGGCGCTTCGAAGGCAACACATACGCACAGGGCGTGCACATTGGGATGAACGACAAGAGAACCGACAACTGGGACTACGTCCTTGCCGGTATCGAACTCGACGGAGGGGAGAATTCCCTCGTCCTTGACGTCGGTGCGGCCGGGCGGTTGGTGAATTGCCACTTGAGGAACATGGCGGTCGGCGTTGCCAACGCCTACGCCTGCTCCTTCGAGAACTGCAGAGGCGCAAGCAACCATCTGCCTTTCCCTGGCGGACACTGGTATGAGGTGACAGTGAAAGACTGCGCCTTCAGCCGTTTCAGCAGGACGAACGACTGGGACCGCTGCCATTTCAGGAACTCGAAGCTCAACGGTTTCAACGGCGGACGCTTCTCGGCGAAGGGCTGCGACTTCACCGACTGCACCGTCTTCGGCCTGCGCAATGCGTCCTTGCAGCTGACCGACTGCACCTTCGACGGAACGGACATGCTGGGCAACTGGTTTGAGTCGCCCTCCGACCTTGTTTTCAGGAACTGCACGATCAGGACTAGGGATGATTCGCCATTTCTGCGCCTGGGCGGCTATACCGTCGGCAAGATCGGCTTCGACGGCTGCACGGTTTCGGGTAGGCAGTGTCTTGTGGACATAAAGGATCTCCGTCGGATTCTGCTTCCGGCGAACGCAGATCCCGAAACAAATCCCGACAACAGGCAGGGCACGATCGCGCTGCGCCGGACGAACTGGAAGAGCGAAGCGAAGACAGTGCTGTCGCATGTGAAGGAGGCGAACCCCTCGCCTAAGAAGATCAAGATTCTTGACAAGGACAACGCCTGGCCTGCGGACGTCTCTGTCGTGGACGACATGCCTGCAACCTGGGAGTTGAAATAATCGAAAGGCAACGAGCACAGTATGAGACCAGACATTAATCGTCGTGATTTCCTCAAAGGAACCGCCTGGATGGGCGCTGCGGCCATGGTCGCCGGCTGCCAGATGAACCGCTTTGGATTCGGCCAGGGCGGAACCATGCAGAATTACGCCGTAAGGCCATTCAAGACCGTCCGCGTCGGATTCATCGGCGTAGGTCAGCGCGGCACAGCGGCAGTCCATCGCGTCTCTATGATCCCTGGCGTGGAGATCGTCGCGCTCTGCGACAAGAATCCAGCGGCGGTCGAAGAGAACCTCAAGTGGCTTGCGGACAGCAAGTACAGGACCGTCCCGAAGAAATACGTCGGAGACGAGGCGTACAAGGAGCTTTGCGACTTTGGCGAGTGCGATGTCATATACTGCGCGACGCCGTGGGCGCTGCACCAGCCGGTCGCCCTGCGCGGACTTCTGGGCGGCAAGATAGCCCTTGTGGAGGTCACGAGCGCGCTGACGGTGGACGAGTGCTGGGAGCTTGTCGAGGCTTCGGAGAAGTACCGCATCCCCTGCATGCAGCTTGAGAACTGCGTCTATGGGGAGATCGAGCTCCTCGAACTGAATCTCGCGCGCAAGGGCATGTTCGGCCGCATCAACCACGTAGAAGGGGCGTACATCCACGACCTTCGAGAGATCATCCCTTCGGTCAACAACGACATGAACCTCGAGTACCAGTGGCGCTACGACGAGAACATGGCCCACAAGGGCGACCGTTATCCGACTCATGGTCTCGTTCCGCTGTGCCAGACCCTTGGCGTCAACCGCGGCGATCGCCTCGACTACCTCGTCTCGCTGGGCAGCAACGACTACTCCGTGAACTACGAGTACTTCAAGAAGGAATACCTTTCTGATTCCGATCCGCGCAAGTTCGATCCGCCGGCGGCGATGAACGACATGACCACGACGCTCTTCAAGACCGTGAACGGAGTCTCGATCATGCTGCAGCACGACGTCTGCTCGCCGCGCCCGTACAACCGTCGCGCGCTCATCTCCGGCACGAAGGGCATAATGGCGGACTATCCGTACCGCTGCGCCTTCGAGAGGAAGTGCTTTGACCGCAGGGCGCACGAATGGTTCTCCGAGTCCGAAGCCGCCAAGGTGCGCGAGGAGTACATGCATCCGTTGTGGCGCGATGTCTCGAAGGTCGCGACGAAGGTCGGCGGGCACGGCGGCATGGATTTCATCATGGACCTCCGCTGGGCATGGTGCCTGCAGAACGGTCAGCCGCTTGACATGGACGTCTACGACCTCGCGGCGACGAGCTGCATCTGCGAACTCACCGAGACTTCAGTCCGCAAGGGCTCGAAGGCCGTCTCGATCCCCGACTTCACGCGCGGGAACTGGAGAAACGTGCAGCCTTGGGGCGTCGTCAACGTAGACCTCAGGAAGATGGGCCTGGACGCGGAGAGCGTCAAGAAGGACGATGCCGCACTGCATGTCTGAGCCACCACCTTGGCAAACCGCTCATATGGGCATGAAGATTACAGATCAGATCGTTCTTGCCGGCTGCATTGCGCTGCTGGCGTCTCCCGTCTTCGCCGCCGACGGCGATGCGGGGAGCCGCAAGTCCGACACGCCGGACACGCTGCTGACGGTGGAGGAGATAGTCGCCGCGCCGCGTCCGAAGACCGTCAAGACCGCAGTCCCCGAAGACGCCGGCATCTACATCGGCTCGGGCGTCTACGGAAACAAGGGCAAGTTGAAGATGGGCGGCTTCTGTTTCACCTACTGGGAGCCGGAAAAGCTGGACCTGGACGAGATC
>JAEEZC010000219.1 GCA_016288465.1 Verrucomicrobiota bacterium
CAGCGCCTCGAAACCAAAGTAAGGCTGGGACAGCGAAATGAACGCTCTGTCCCGCGCCCTTTCGCCAAGCTGGTGGACGTAATTGGTGGAGCCGAGGCGAAGGTCGAACGGAGAATCGACGAAAAACTGTCCGTTCTCTTCGCGAAGGGATTCCGCAAAGCGGAAGCCGACCGGCAGATCGACGACCTTGTCGCTTTTGAGAATGCGCTCATCCGCGGCGCGCAGCGAGCGCTGCACGAGAAACGAATAGCATCCCGAAAAAACGTTCGTGCCAAGGCCAAGGATGATCAGTCCGACAATAGCCAGGCGCGAGCCAACGGAGACGCGCGGTCCGTCCGACTCGACATGGCCATCCGCGCGAAAGAGGTAGACGATGCATGCGATCGGATAGACCAGCATGACGAACTGCTGGATAATGCCAAGCGCGAAAAGCACGGCTTCGCGCTGAGGCGCCGAATCTATGACTGGCGGGAGTCCGGGCATCACGCCTCTTGCCAGGACGAAGCCGGCGACCCACTCCCCTAAGCGCATAACGCAAGAGGGTCACGAGCACCTGGCACGGAACGAACACAGCCAGAAGCGAAAGCCAGCGCGACCGTACGACGCGGCAGAAGCAGGACAGCGATTCGGTAAGAACGGGGACAATCCCAGGTGAATTCTTCATTCCGGCATTATACCATAAACTGCGGCGTTTCGGTCAAAACATCCGCGCTCGTCTTCGGCGTGCGTATACTGGCGGGGAACGCCGCGCACACGCAGTTTCGGAGCCTAAGCCTATGAGATGCAGGATGCAATAGCTTCGGCTGCGGCGCGCAGCTGGCTCTCGGAATGAGCGCTCATGACCGCCACCCTGAGCCGAGCCGAGCCGCGCGCAACGGTCGGATAGCGGATCGCAGGGATCAGGAACCCTCGCGCCTCAAGCGCCGCGGACGCCGCAAGCGCCCGCTTCTCGTCCCCAACGACGACAGGGACTATCGCCGACTCACTCTTTGCCTCCACTCCATGCCTGCGAAGCACGGACACCAGGAACGCCACGTTCTCCCTTAGCCGCGCGACGCGCCAGGGCTCCGCCTCAAGCGCCTTCAGAGCCGCGAGGGCCGCAGCTGCGGACGGTGCGCCAGGCGCAGTCGAGAAGATGAACGACCTGGACATGTTGCGCAAGTAGTCCACCAGAAGACGCGAGCCGCACACAAAGCCGCCCTCGGAGCCAAGCGCCTTCGAGAGCGTCCCGACAGTGACATCAGGGCTGCCGCATCCGAAAAGCTCGGAAAGTCCGCGTCCAGTCTCGCCTATGACGCCGATTGCATGCGCCTCGTCGACCATGGAGAACGCGTCGTGGCGTTCGCAGACCTCCAGAAAGCGCGGCAGGTCCAAAAGGTCGCCGTCCATCGAGAAGACGCCGTCGGAAACGGCGAGCCGCCTGCGGCGTGAGCGGCAGAGGGCGAGCTTGCGGGCGAGGTCGTCAAGGTCGCCGTGGCGATAGACCAGCACGTCCGCGCCAGAGAGCCGGCATCCGTCGATGATCGAGGCGTGGTTGAGCTCGTCGGACACGACCGCGTCGCCCCTGCCGACGAGCGCCGAGATGGCCCCGACGTTCGCCATGTAGCCGGTCGCGTAGGCCAGGGCGGACTCTGCGCGCTTGAATTCGGCGATGGCGCGCTCAAGGGCGACATGCGGAGGCTGCGTGCCCGTCGTGAGCCTTGCGCCTCCCGAGCCTGCGCCCCATTCGCGCGCGGCGGACGCGGCGGCCTCCACCACGCGTTCGTCGCGCGCGAGATCCAGGTAGTCGTTAGACGCCATTACGACAAGTTCGCGGCCGCCTACAAGAGCGGCAGGGCCGGTCTTCGACTCGAGCGTGCGACACTGGCGGAAGAGCCCTTCTTCGCGCCTGGCGTCGAGGTCGCGTTCGAGGCCTTCGAACCTGCGCGTCGGACCGGACGGGGCAGCGAGCGACGGCACGTCAGTGACGAGCAGAGGCGTCCTCTCCAGAAAGCGCAGCGTCTCGGCCACGCCTTCGCGAGGCCCGCGGTAAAGGAAGATGCGTCCGCCGTTCGGGTCGCCGCGGTCCTTCACGACGGTTATGCGGCGGTAGCCGAGCTCGCGCGTAGCGACGTAGCCTGTGACGTAGTCGGGATCGTCGGAGACGCACACCTCGCCGACGATGCCGGGGGCGTTCTGCACCTTCGTCGCAAGCACGATGGCCTCTGCGTAGTGGTTCTTGCCGCAGACAGGGCTCTTGCCGAGCGACTCGACGTCGTCCATGTACGTCGCCCTGACGCCGCGCTCCCGGTCCGGCTCAAGGCGCTCAAGGGTGTCCGCGTCCAGCAGCATGGCGCCTCTCATGCCGTGGCTCTCGGGGAAAAGCGCCAGAATCTCGTCCGCACGGCCTATGCCCACGGACGCGAGGAGCTTCGCGGCGAGCGCACGGCCTTCGGCAGCCGAATGCGTCACATGGGTCTCGACCGGGAGCGCCTTGACGCGGCGGACCGGGCCCTGGAGCGCCTCGACCTTGACATTGACGAAGTCCGGAACGCCCTTCGAATGCGAGAGGGCGCGTTCTGCGAGCAGCGCCGCGACCTTCGGAACGGACGACGCCGTCACGATCCTCTCCGCGCCCGAAACATGGGCGCCAGCGCGAGAGGCGCGCATCTTGACGGAATATGCCGCCGCGTCACTCATGGAAGCCGTCCTCCTCCGGCGGCGGACCGGGCGGACACGACGCGAGGTCGGCAATCGCCGCGACGATGCGGTCGACCGTCGCGTCGTCGGAGACGAGCGGCGGCATCGAGTATATGAAGTTGCAGAAGGGTCTGAGCCAGACGCCGTGCTCCCTGATGACGCGGGAGACGTCCGACTGCGCGGGGAGCCTGCCAACCTCGACGACACCAGCCGCGCCGAGCACGCGCACGTCGCGGACGTTGGGGAGCCCGCGAAGCGCTGCGAGCCCGTCGCGGAAGCGCCGCTCTATAGAGAGCGCCTTCGCCTCGTAGTCGCCCTTCGCGAAGAGGTCGAGAGACGCGCAGGCCGCCGCGCAGGCGAGAGGATTGGCCATGTAGGTCGGCCCGTGCATGAACGCAGAGGGCTTTCCGCCGGAAATGGTGTCGGCGACCTTTGCGCTCGCAAGCGCCGCGGCCAGCGTGAGATGCCCGCCGGTCAGCGCCTTGCCGACGGTCATCACGTCCGGAGAGATTCCGGAGCGAAGATGCGCCCAGAGCGGGCCAGTGCGATGGAACCCCGCGGCAATCTCGTCGAATATCAGCAGGATGTCGTTCTCGTCGCAGAGGCGGCGCATCTCGCGCAGGTACTCGGGATGGTAGAAGTTCATGGCGTTGGCGGCCTGGAAGACCGGCTCGCACACCATCGCCGCTATCTCGTCGCGGTGCTCGGCCACGATGCGCCGAAGAGACTCCGCGTCCGCAGGATCCCACGCCGCGCCTGTCGGGACGGTGGGCTTCTCCGCGAAGAAGTGCTTAGTCATGATTCCGCTGAAAAGCGTGTGCATGCCGTCCGGATCGGACAGCGCCATGCAGAGCGACGTGTCGCCGTGGTAGCCGCCCTTGAGCGCGATGAGGCGGTTTCTGCCGGGGCGCCCGAGCGCATTCTGGTACTGCACGGCCATCTTCGCCGCGACTTCGACGGATATGGAGCCGGAGTCCGCGAAGAACACGCGGTCAAGGCCGGAGGGCGCAATCGCCGCGAGCCTTTCGGCTAGCTCGACCGCGGGATCGTGGGTGAAACCGCCGAACATCACGTGGCAAAGACGTTCGGACTGTCTGCGAATCGCCTCGACGATCGCCGGATGGTTGTGCCCGTGCGCCACGCACCACCAGCTCGACACAGCGTCGACGAGACGCGAGCCGTCCGCAAGCTCTATCTCGACGCCGGACGCGCGCTTTGCGTGGAGGACCGGAGGCGGATTCGAGAGCGAGGCGTACGGATGCCAGATGCGGGTTCTGTCGTACTCCAGCGGCGTCATGCGAAAACCTCCGAGAAGTCGACTTCGGGATAGGGGCCTTCGGGACTGAAGCGAGGCACCCTGACCACGACATCTGGGAAGCCCCAGCGCGCAAGATAGCGGCGAGTCGTCTCCACCGCGTCGGCGTCGATCACAGGGTCCGCGCCTTCGCACCAGTTCCAGACAACGCCGGCGACCTTCATTCCGCGCGACCTGGCCGCCTCAAGCGAGAGAAGAGTGTGGTTGATCGAGCCGAGGCGTCCGCAGGCGACGAGAACGAGGGGCCATCCGCGCGACGCCGCGAAGTCGACGGAAAGGACGCCTTCGGCGAGCGGAACGTCCAGTCCGCCGGCGCCTTCGACGAGGACGGTCTCATGGCCTTCCGCGCAGCGCCCGACTGCGCGCGCGATCGCGTCGAGGTCCACGGACGAGCCCTCCAGCGACGCCGCGAGCATCGGAGAGGAGGGAAAGCGGAATATCTGCGGAGCGGTGAGACCGGAGGAGTCTTCGGGGAACGCGACGCCGCCGCAGATCGCCCGGTGCGCCGCGAGGTCCTCGGAGAACCCTTCGTTGCCGGTCTGCACCATCTTCACGGTAATGACGTCCCTTCCGGACGCCGCGAGATTCCTGGCCATAAGGCCCGTAGCCATCGTCTTGCCGACACCTGTGTCGATGCCGGAGACGAAATAAACCCTGTCCATTGCGCTTCCTTCCGTTCTCACTTCGCAGTCGGCGAGAGGACTTCGCAGCCCGTTTCCGTTATGAGAACGAGGTCTTCGATTCTCACGCCGAGGTTGCCCTCAAGATACACTCCAGGCTCTATCGTGACGACCATGCCGGGCCTAAGCGCGGTGTCGCACTTCTTCGAGGCGTACGGGGCCTCGTGGATCTCGAAGCCGACGCCGTGCCCGAGCGAATGGCCGAAGCACCGCCCGAAGCCGCCCTTCATGATCACGTCGCGGGCGACTTTGTCGAGCTGGCGGCCGGTAATGCCGGGCCTGGCCGCGGCAATCGCGGCGAGGTTCGCCTGAAGGACGAGATCGTAGACCTTCGAGTAGAGTCCGCCGCGCCGTCTGGGCGGGATGTTGCGCGTGAGGTCGGAGCATACGCCCCCAAGCTTCACGCCCATGTCAACAAGCACGGGCTCGCGTCCGTTCCAGACCGTGTCGTCGGGCTCGTGGTGGCATTCCGCCGCGTTCGCGCCGACGCAGACGATCGTCGGGAAGGCCTCCCCTTCGCCGCGGTCGATCATGGCCTTCTTGATGACGGCGGCCATCTGGCGCTCGGTCATGCCGGGTTCGAAGCGGGCGCGCGAATTCTCCCATATCTCGCAGGCGAGCTTTTCGGCCGCGCGGATGCGCTCTATCTCGTCCGGCGTCTTCACGGCCCTCAGAGCCGAGAGGTCTTTGGAGATGTCGACGAAACGCACGCCGCGAGGCGCCTTCTCGCCGAGGGCGAGGAACATGGAATGCGGCATGGCGAAGCTGCAGCCTATGCGCCTGCCGCCGGGTCTGAAGCGCTTTATGTCCAGGACTTTCAGGCCTGGCGCAACGCGGCGCGCGGCGGCGACGTAGCGGAAGTCGGTGTACAGCGCGTCCGCAGTGAGGATTCCGTTGTCAGTGTTCACTCCAGTCAGCGCGAGTATGTCTGCCTGTCCGGTCACGACCAGCTGGTCCAGCCTGCGCCTTTTTGCAATCGTCTTGAGTTCTTCGAGTCTCATCACAAGTCCAGGTTTGTCTTCAGCTCCAAATCGTCAAGCCTCGGAATCTCGGTGTTGGGCATCACGACCTTCTCCTTTACGACCAGGACGGACGTGCCGAACACGTTTTCGGCGGCGAACTGGGAAAGCTCCACTTTGTCCTGTTGGGAGGCCGAACCGGTCCTAAGCGAGTTCTGCATCTTGAGGGACTTGGCGATGTACACCGCAAACGCCGTGAGCGCACTCACCACAAGCGCGATGGTGAACATGCCCATCGCGAGCTCGACAAGGGCCTGTCCGCTTCTGTGGCTAGTGGCCATGCGCCGAACCTCCCCTTCCGCCCATGCCGCCTGAAGGGCGAACGCACTGCTGCGCATTGAGCCTCAGCCAGCGATCGCCGTCCTCTCTCAGGGACTGGTTCTCCCATTCCGCAAGCCGCGCGCAATACCAGCAAGGCGAAAACGGATCCGGCCCGGACCTGAGATAGACCGGCAGATGGTGCTTGACGTGCTCCATCCAGTCGGGATCGGCGGTGGCGAGGTCGTTCCCTCCGACCGTGTCGAGCGGCACGAGACGCACATCAGTGAACGCAGCGGTCACAAAGCCGTTGATCGCCGTTACGACGTCAAGGGCTTCGTGCTCGTTCCTCACCGTGCCGAACGGCTTCGCGGCGGCAGACCAGACGGCCTCGCGCTGCGGGGAATCGTCCACGACCGTCGCGAATTTCAGCGAAGTGCGGCAGACCGCCGCGCATCCGCGCACGTCGTACTCGGGCTTTACGCGGCCCATAGCGGGGAACGATGTCTCGCCGGACGGGTCGATCTCACGCCATTTGCGCCAGTAGCCCGACGTGTCGTAGAAGAACCAGCGCTGAGTCGTGTTTGTCATGAGCGGCGCGGACATTATCTCGGCCGTTGTCTTGCCGGTGATGCGGCGGATCGCGTCTAGGCCGATCAGGTGAACCGCGCTTCCCGTCCTCAAGTCGAGGCTGAGGGAGTATATCTCGCTGTTGACGCAACGGCGACGGCGCGTCTCCTCATCGGCGCTCGGCAGCGGCGCCCAGTCGCCGAAGGACGAATAGGAGCCGAGCACTCCCGGCGCGTTGAAGCGGAACCAGCACCAGTTGCGTCCGGCTATCGCCTGGTAGAAGCCTCGGTTGAGGAGGAGGTGGCCCGTCGCAGCGTCAAGGAACTCTATATTGTCGGGGCCGGCCCACATACCGTCGCTGATGGCGACTTCTATCCGCCTTGCGTACTCCTCCCATGCGCCAGGCCAGGGCTCGGGGAAGGCGTCGGGGTTGCCGACATAATGCATCCGCACATCCCTCGCATGATCCGAAAGAATCTTCTTCATGCGGTCGCTGCGGTCGCAGCCGTTCTTCTTCGCCGCCTCGTTGCCAATGCCAATGCAGTCAACAGGTTCGAGAAAGCTCAGCCGAAGCTGAAGGCTGACGATCTTCTCGCAGCGATTCGAATCGCCCTCCAGCGCCGCATGGAGATGATCTTCGTTCAGCTGCCCGATGCGATTGATCAGCTGTCCCTGCCGTCGAGCGACGGCGAGCGCGGCGGCATCGCCGGAGTTCATGGTGTGGTTGCGGGCCCTGACGCCGAGAAAAGTGCCGACGTTCATCAGCATTAGCACAGCGATGGCCACGAGGACCAGCGCAAGGTAGACGGCGACCTGACCGCGATTCGCCTTCACATTCCACCGTCCGTCATGTACAGGGCCGCGTTCGGCTCGACGCCGGCGCGTCCCTCAAGTTTGAAGCCGTCATCGCCGCCGAAAAGCGAGAAGCCAAGAGACACCTTCGACTCGCGGCCGTCGCCCGGAGTGACGTGCAGCCGTCCCCAGCCTTCGTACTCGAGGATTCCGCGGGCCCGGGCCTCGTCCTCGCTGAACATGTAGTCCGAGACGCGCGCAAGCTCCATCGACCAGTCGATCGCGTCGTCTCCCGTCGGCCAAAGCCGCTCGCCGGAGACCGGGATCACGGCGACCCGAGCCGCCTTGCGGCACATGAACTCGTTCAGCCCGACGGAACGCGCGCGCGCGACGCGCATGGCCGCGTGCTCGAGGAGGATCTTCCCCGTCAGCATGTGGGAAAGCCTGAAGAGAGTGACGAAGACGAAAGACACCACCAGGACCGCGAGGACGGTCTCCAGCATCGCCTGCGCCGGACGCATGCCGGCCCGCCCGCCGTTACAGGAGCGAGGGGGCCGCACGGCTCACTCCCCGATGTCCTTTATCTTGCCCTCGTTGATCGACTCGGCGGCCTCCTTGGCCTTCGAGCCCTCCTCGCTCGACAACGCCTCCGTAGCGCCCGCGGTCTTCTTGCCCACCGCGCGCGAAAGGTACGTGAACACGGCGATCAGGGAGATCGCAATCAGGCAGACGATGATGATGTACTCGACCATCGTCTGGCCTCTTCTCAACGCTTTCAGCATACTCACTCCTCTCCTTTCAGAATCAAAGCGGACTCCAAGTCATGGATACTCGCTGGAGACCAGGTTCTCGGTGCGGCCCGCATAGCGCACGGTGAGCCCCACAAGCCCGACGAGCAGCGCAACCACGAGAGTGATTCCCGCAAGCGCGAGCGCATACTCAACAAGGGCCTGTCCACGTCTCATTTCGAACGAATTGTACCACAATTTCAGCGATGCTTCAAGAAGGCGCGGACGCCAAGCGCGAGGAACAGCACGTCAGGGAAGATCGCGCATGGCACTGGCGGGCAAAGGCCGGCCTTGGCAACCGCCATGCAGCCGATCGTGACGCCGTAGAAGGCGAAGAACATCCCGAGCGCGCCAAGGACGCCCCTGAAGATGCTCTGACGGCCGGAAGCGATGCCGGCGGGAATCGCGAAAAGGGTTATTATGACGCAGGCAAGCGGCGAGACGAGCTGCGCCCAGGCGTCGTAGGCGAGGTCGTCGCGGCGATTCTCCGTCAGGTCCGGATGGGTGCGGATGTAGCGGAAGCGGTCGCGCGTCGAGTTGAAGCGCCAGGGCCTGTTCTGCATCATGAAGTCGGCGGGGCGCTCCCTGAACTCGCCGAAGCAGCGCATCGGCAGGGAGTCCAGCTCGGGCGTGGGCGTCGCAATCTCGCGTCCGGCGTCGTCGTAGTGCTGAACGTGCGGGGCCGAGAACCACCATTCGCCGTCAAGGCAGTCGGCTCGTTCGGCGGTGACGGTCGCGAGCCTGGCGCCGCCCGGACGGTCGAGCGTGACGCGCACGCCGCCGAGAGAGGAGCCGTCGGACGCGAGCAGCCTATCGACGTTCCAGGTGCGGTGGTGCCGCGTGTTTCTGTAGACGATGTTGTCGGCCTTGGCGATCTTCGCGCGGTTGAACCTCTCGTTCTTCATCTGCACGGCCCACTGGGCATAGCGAGGCACGAACCACTCGTTGACGAACGCCACGAGCGCCGCCATGAGAAACGCAACCGTCACGACAGGCCTGACTATCGCCAGAAAGCTGACGCCGCTTGCGCGCATCGCGACGATCTCCGAGTGGCGGCACATCGTCCACATCGTGTAGAGCGTCGCGAGCATCAGCGCCGCGGGCACTAGATAGTGGAAGAACGGCGCGAGGTAGCCGCAGAAGTACAGCGCCGCGTCGGCGACGGATATCCTCGCGTCCATCATGCGCGCGAACGACCCGAACAGGTCGAAGAGCACGTAGATGGACACAAAGCCCGTCAGACAGTAGGCGAGCGGCGGGAGAAACTCCTGCAGGACGTGTCGCGAAAGGATCCTCATCGCCGCTATGCCAAACCCGCCCTGACTAGGCGATCAGGGCGTGGTACTCCTGGAGGGACTTCACCTCGCCGTGCCCGTGGAACGCCGCGGCTATGCCCTCGGACGCGGCAAGCACCGCCGCGAGAGTCGTAAGGTACGGGACCTTGTACTTGATCGCGTTCTGGCGGATGCGGCTGTCGTCGGCGCGGGAGTCGCGGCGGCCGGACGGCGTGTTGATGATGAGCGAGACCTCGCGGTTCTTGATGAGGTCGAGGCAGTCCGGGCGGCCCTCGCCGATCTTGGCGACGACGTACGCGGGCACGTCGTGCTCGCGCAGCCAGGCGGCCGTGCCCTCGGTCGCGAACACGGTGAAGCCCAGGTCGACGAGCTTCTTCACGGCGGCGGCGGCCTCGTCGGGCTTCTCCGAGAGCGAGACAAGAACCTTGCCGGGCTTCGTCGGCAGCGGAGAGCCGGCGGCCTCCTGAGACTTGTAGTAGGCGAGGCCGAACGTGTCGGCGAGGCCGAGCACCTCGCCCGTCGAGCGCATCTCGGGCCCGAGCACGGGGTCGACCTCCGGGAACTTGTCGAACGGCAGCACGGCCTCCTTGACGCCGAAGTAGGGAACGACGTGCCTCTTGTCGAGGCCCATCGACTTCACCGTGTCCCCGAGCATGAGATGGGTCGCGATGCCCGCCATCTGCACGCCGCCGACCTTGGAGACCAGCGGCACCGTGCGCGACGCGCGCGGGTTCGCCTCGATGACGTACACCTTGTCGTCCTCGATCGCGAACTGCATGTTCATGAGGCCGACGACCTTGAGCTCAGTGGCGATGCGGCGAGTGTAGTCGAGAATCGTGGCCTTGTTCTTCTCGCTGATCGAGACCGGAGGCAGCACGCAGGCGGAGTCGCCGGAGTGGATGCCCGCGAGCTCGACGTGCTGCATGATGGCCGGGATGAAGATGTCCTTGCCGTCCGAAAGCGCGTCGGCCTCGCACTCGAGAGCGTGGTGGAGGAAGCGGTCGAGGTAGAGCGGCCTGTCGGGAGTGACGCCGACGGCCTTCGCGACGTACTCGCGCAGGAGCTG
>JAEEZC010000220.1 GCA_016288465.1 Verrucomicrobiota bacterium
CTCCTCCGTACACAGGCAGGGGATGCCGCGTACACAGTTAGGGAATGCCGCGTACACCGTAAGGAAACGCCTCGTACACAGGCAGAGCAAGGTCCGTTCACTCACCCCGAAACCGCCGCGGACAGTACGGGCAAAGGTCACACTACCAACCAGTGAACGATAGCGCTACCTTCTTAAAGCGACAGGAAACTCTGCTTGAAGGGAAACGCGGCAAAAGCCCAAGGGACAGCCCCTTGTCGCTCCGCCGCGCCAACCTCATCGTCATAACTGCCTAAATCTTGCGAAAAGACAGTGCGAACGCGGCAAAAGGACGTGGGATAGAAACCCCTTGGCCTTATTTACCGTCCGACTCCTTAAGTTCGCCCTCCCCGCTTTGCTTGTCGATTGCGAAGACGGCCGACTTGTTGATGTTCGTGAACGATATGCGGTAGTAGAAATACCGATCATCCTCCGATTTTGTCACTTGCGCATCATTTGTAAGCCCAGAAAGACTGAAGTACATCTTGGTTCCGTTACTGAGAAAGTTGGTTCCGATCCTCGCCGAATCAGATCCGCCGTCACATGCCGCATCGGTAGTTCTGGTCGAAGTTACGATGTTCGTCGCTGTCGAATGCGCAAAGCCTTTCTTGCCACGACTGTTATTGGCCTTATCTTGAATCTCATCTGCGGCAGAGCAAACCAGTACAATCAACGACACCGCAAAAATGCACCCAATGCCAAAACAAGACTTCCTGTTCAACCGCATCCTCATAATCTTTGCGAGCACACCAAAGACGACAAACAAGGCGATCAACAACATCAATTCAGTCATAAAAAGAAAAATAGCATCCATGATTTACTCCTTCTTAATCGTTAAACAAATTTTCAACTAATAACTCATTCCATGTCAAAGTCTGCGATGAAGCACACTCTCCTCTTATCGCAGACTTTGACATAGGGAAAGTACTCACTCTGTAATTTTTACTCTAAACGCCACAAGATCCCTTACGAACGCATGCACTTTGTATAGGCGTAACCCTGCAAACTCTCTTTTGACCTCATACTCATTACAAGCATCAATAAATGCTGACGCGCCGCCAGCCAATGCGCCTTCCTCACTACCAATCATTCCCGCAACTACCGCCCAGAACTTACTGTTGTCTGACGTTATTTGAAATAACTTTACATAGATGTCACAATACTCTTTACCTGTTTTTTTATAGTAAGTGAGAGTATACGGACCCACCACTGATATTTTATATACACTCCATTCTCCCCATTCTTCGCTATAATTATGGTTCTCTAGTTGACCAGGATCCGCTACAGTTTCCGTGCGTCCTCCCCACAAATCCACCGCACTTGTCACGCCATTCCCGCAGTACGCGAGTTGGTTCCAGCCGTCGGGATAGCCGAGGGGATCGGCGGTCTGCCACTTGCCGAGGTCGGAGCGGTAGTTGCGGAAGAGAAAGGCATGACCGAGGCCAGGGACGAACGGTTTGCCTGTGAAGAACGAGTCGGAGGCAGAGTTGTGAGTTGTAAGTTGTGAGTTGTGAGTTTCAGCGCCAAAGGCTGTGAGGGACGAGGCTGTGGTTTCGCCGTTGACGGACGACGAGAGCGTCGTGCCGAGCATGTCGTTGAAGTAGGTCGTGCCGTCGGACGACATTACGGGATTGCCGCCTCCAATGTGCGGTTCGTTGACGAAGCCGCGCTTGCCGCGCTTCACGAGCGCAAGTCCGTCCCAGAGGAAGTCTTCGGTCGTGTTGCCGTAGGTAGCGGTCGCGAGCTGTCCGTCAACATGGTAGTCGTAGGTGTACTTGTCGGAGCCTTCGGTGACGGACAGGACCTTGTCGAGATAGCCGTACTTGTACGTCTTCTCGCCTTCCTTGACCATGCGGCCCGCCGCGTCGTAGGCGAAGTTACGGTCGTTGCCGAGGTGGTCGCGCACATTACGAACCCGCCCTTGGCCGGGTCGGGGCTCCAACATGATGAGGGACCCCGCCCTGGGAAGCGACAACGTGCACTGTTTATGAGCGACTTTCATTATTTGAAGTCAGTTATGCCCTCGTCCAGCAGCTCATGCGAGATACAGCTTGACGCACCCAGAATCGCGCACCGCTCGCCGAATATAGACTCTCCGGCGACTATGGAGACGCCGTACTGCTCGCCTTTAAAGCTGCGAGAGTAGAATATGTCCTTACGAAACCAGGCGTAGCGATTGCGACTGCCCAACAGGCTCACGGGAATCTCTTTTTGGACAAAGTCAGTCGGTTCCTCAGCATTCTGCTCAGCATCTTTTTCCTTTAGTTCGGCACCATATTTCGCCTTGACGTCATCCGCGATGCTGTCAAGTATGGAAATGCACTCTTTGCGCGTCATCCCTGCCGGGAAATGTGCATAGAACGTAGCGTCTGCGGCAACCTTCGTCTTGTAGGAATACTCCACCTCCGCAAAGTCAAAGACGTCGGCAGGCCGCAACGCCTTGTCAGATTCTTCAAAGGACCTTCGCACTACCCAATACGAACGATTGTAGTGATTCGTAACGCTACGGTAAACTCTGCGGTGACGATTTGTAGCGCTATCGTAAACCCGACACTCAGAAACCTCTCGACGTTCAAAGCCGTTTGTTGAGGCAGACGCTGCACCCAATGTTACTCCATAGAAATTGAATGGTTGCAGCACTTTGCACCCCAACGAACTCTTGACAGCTCCTAATGGCCGTGACTCGTAGCTTCTATTCGCTTCGCATTCGCCATTACGATCATAACGAATGTCTTGGCCTTGCCTCAGGCTACCTATCAAGCAGATTGCAAACACTAAGCACCCGATCAGAAGCGCTATAGCCGCAAACTTGCTTTTCCTCCAACTTACAAAGTTCATGTCAATCACTCCTCATTATTATCGCTCCAGCACGAATGATGTTGTGTCTCAAAGCACACAAAGGCCGCAATCACTATGAGTTCCTCGCCAGATAAACACAGCATATCGTTGCCTCATCTATAGTTAACACTGCCAACCAAAGTAGGTCTGTAATGTATTTCATACAGTGCTTCTACGATGCCCACATGATTCCATCACAGACCTCAGGTCCGAGAGCTATTCCATTATTGATGTCCACCTACGGTGTATGTCTTTCTCAAACACATGCTCTTTGAAAACTTTAGGGCCAAGATATTCCCACTTAACTTCATATTCTCCGTCGAAGAAGCTTCCTAATGCCTCACCAGCACCTGCTCCTATTGCCCCTCCCGCTCCAGCACCTATAGGCCCACCCACTACGGCGCCAATCAACCCGCCAATAAAACCACCTAAGGACACCGACAACACTTCGCCAATTTTACTTAGATCCGCCTTTTCGGACGTCACTTCAAATTGCGGATGGGCCCAATCAAAATACAACTTGCCGTCAAGTACCCAATGTAGCACGGTACGGCCAAACTCATCTTTAGAGGTTTTTTCGATATATTTTTTACTCATATCATCCCACTCTTCTGTTTCGTGTATCTTCATAACAGCAGGGTCCGTTATGGTTACACATCCCCACAAGTCCACTCCACTTGTCACACCGTTGTTGCAATACGCCATCTGGTTCCAGCCGTCGGGATAGCCGAGCGGGTCCGCAGTCTGCCACTTGCCGAGGTCGGAGCGGTAGTTGCGGAAGAGGAACGCATGTCCGAGGCCAGGCACGAAAGGCTTGCCCGTGAAGAAGGAGTCGGAGGCAGAGTTGTGAGTTGTAAGTTTGGAGTTGTGAGTTTCAGCGCCAAAGGCTGTGAGGGACGAGGCAGTGGTTTCACCGTTGACGGACGACGAGAGCGTCGTGCCCAGCATGTCGTTGAAGTAGGTCGTGCCGTCGGACGAGAGGACAGGATTTCCTCCTCCGACATGCGGCTCGTTGACGAATCCCCTTTTGCCGCGCTTCACGAGCGCAAGGCCGTCCCAGAGGAAGTCCTCGGTCGTGTTGCCGTAGGTGGCGGTGGCAAGCTGTCCGTCGACGTGGTAGTCGTAGGTGTACTTGTCAGAACCCTCGGTAACTGCAAGAACCTTGTCGAGATAGCCGTATTTGTACGTCTTCTCGCCTTCCTTGACCATGCGGCCCGCCGCGTCGTAGGCGTACTTGGTGACTACGCCCTTCGAGTCCGTCGCCGTGACGAGCTGGTTCGCCGCGTCGTAGGCGTAGGTCGTCGTCTCGCCCTTCACCGTCTTGGCAAGCACGTTGCCCGCGCGGTCGTACTCGTACTTCTCGAGAACCGCACCCGTCTCGTCGCGCACCTCCGTGAGCTGGCCCTTGAAGTCGTAGAAGAACTTCTGCGTCTCGCCGTTGACGAGGCGGGCGTCGAGCCTGCCAGACTTCGAGTACCAGTACCTGAGCTCCTGCTCCTTGCCGCCCTTGCCGGACATGACCTTGGTCTTGAGCTGTCCGCTCTTCGTGTACGTGAAGTCGATCGTCTTCTCTCCGAGGAACTGCTTTGCGACGCGGCCCCTGGGATCGTAGGAGCACTTCACCTTGCCGGACCCGGACGCGATCTCGGAGAGACGCCCGTAGCGGTCGTAAGAGCGCCTCTCCTCGTCCACGACCGCGCCTGCGGAGTCGAGCGAGCGGCGGAGAGTGCGGCTGCCGTAGGCGTCGTACTCGTACACGGTCGCGGCGCCTTCCTCGGTCTTCTTCGTCATGCGCCCGAAGTGGTCGTATTCGTATGTCTCGGCCTTGTCTCCGCGCGTGTGCTTCGCGAGGCGCCCCCAGGCGTCGTAGGCGAAGGTCTCGGTCTCGCCGCTGCCGTAGTCGACCTTGGCGACGCGCCCGAAGTCGTCGTATTCGCGCCTTATGCGGCGGTCGGCCTTCTTGTCCACGGACGAGACGACCTCCTTCAATAGCCCCTTCTCGTCGCGCACGTAGTCGGTGAGCTGGTTCGCGGCGGTCGTGCGCGAGGCGAGCCCGAAGCGCGACCACGAGAAGCCGATCCTGTGGCCGTTCTCGTCCGTCACGGACGTCCTGCGCCCGAGCTGGTCGTATGCGTACTCTACGGCCGAGCCGTCGGGGAACGAGTCCTTCACGATTCGCCCGAGCTCGTCGCGGGTGGCGCTCCTGACGAGTCCGTCCTGGTCCTTCATGGAGACCGGTCGGCCGGCGGAGTCGTAGGTCACTTCAAGGGACGTCATGACGTCCGCGCCGTCCCTGCGGACGATGCGGGTCACGAGCCCTGCCGGACTGTACGTGTATTCCGTCGCGATTCCGTTCGCGTCTGTGACGCTGCCCACCATGTTGTAGGCATTATAGCATATTGCCGTCTCCAGGCCAAGGTGGTTCCTCACTTTTGCCGGATATCCGTAGCGGTTGTAGGAGACGAAAGTCTCGCTTCTTCCGTCCGAAATGCGGATCGGACGGCGCTCCGGGTCGTACGATATCTTCGTCGTGACCGCCGCGCTTCCGTCCGCAGCGAGCGACGACCTCGATGCGATCTCGCCGTTCTGGCCGTACTTGAACGAGGCGACCGGCTCGATGGCGGAAGAGCCCTTCGCCCTGCGCGTCACCCTAAATGGCTTGGGGGACAGTCCCCGCATACTTAACGCGCGACCACGAACCCCTTCGCATCTGCGACACGGCTTCGCCGCGTGAAACGACTCGTCGACGCACGGCTTGAAGGTCTAAGGCCAACACAATCACCTGCAGAAGACGCGATATGCCAAACGACCTTCGCCGTGCCTCGCCGCGTCGTTTCAGCCTTCGGCTCGTCGCAGATGCTTCGGGACACGA
>JAEEZC010000221.1 GCA_016288465.1 Verrucomicrobiota bacterium
GTCAACGGCGCGCGCGTCGGCGACGACTTCCTGAAGCCTGGCTTCACCCATTACGCCAAGACGAAGTATGCGTTCGGCTACGACGTGACGGGCATGCTCAAGCGCGGCAAGGGAGAGGTGAACGTCCTTGCCGCGGAAGTGTCGGCGGGATGGTGGCGCGACAAGATCGTCACGCCTTCGCACAAGGACGCCAGCCGCGGCTTCTCTGGCTCCAAGAGCGCGTTTCTCGGCGAGCTCGAGGTCGCGTATTCCGACGGACGGCGCGAGACCGTCGCGACCGGCGTAGACGGATGGCGCTGCGGCGTCGCGGGCTCCGTCACGCACGCGGCGATCTTCGACGGCGAGGAGTATGACGCCCGCGTGAAGGATCCCGTTCTCGGCGAGGGCCTTGCAAAGAAGCCCGAAATCAACACCGAGTTCAAGGGCGAAGTGCTGCCGACGGCCGGCGCAGAGGTCACGCTTAGGCGCGATCTCGCGATTGCGCGCGGCCCGTATTCGCTCAAGAAGGGCGAGAATATCATAATCGACTTCGGCCAGAACTGCGCGGCAGTGCCCGAGTTCGTCTTCAGCGCTCCCCGCGGCACCGTGCTGACGTGCCTTCCCGCCGAAATGCTGAACGACGCCGACAAGGGCGAGCGCGGCTGCGACGGTCCGAAAGGGTCCGTCTACCGCGCTAACCTGCGCGTGCCGGACGAGGGAATGCGCGCCGTCTACACCTTCGCAGGCGAGGGGACGGAGACGTACATGCCGCGCTTCACGTTCTTCGGCTACCGCTACGTCTCCATCTCGGCCACCGACGACGTCGAGATCAGAAGCGTCACGTCGGTTCCCGTGTCGTCCATCAAGAAGTCGATGGAGCTCGGCCGCATCGAGACGGGAGACAGCGACCTCAACCGCTTCATCCAGAACGTCTACTGGGGACAGCTCTCGAACTACCTGAGCGTGCCGACGGACTGTCCGCAGCGCAACGAGCGCCTTGGATGGTCTGCGGACACGCAGGTGTTCTGCGAGGCCGGCGCCTTCAACGCCGACACGAGAAGGTTCTTCAGGAAGTGCACGCGCGACCTGCGCGACAGCCAGGACGCGCAGGGCGGCTATCCGTCGGTCGCGCCTTTCGCGCAGTACGGCAACGAGACGTTCAGCTTCGGCTGGGCCGACGTCGGCGTTGTGGTGCCCTGGACGATCTGGCGGCAGTTCGGCGACGAGTCGATCGTCCGCGACAACTGGGAGGCGATGTCCAGGTTCGTCCGCAGGCTGGACGAGACGAAGTACGACTTCGAGGGGAAGCTCGGCTACATCTACGCCGACTGGCTTTCGTACGAGAAGTTCGAGACCTGCGGGAACCGCTTCGGCAACTGGAAGAAGTGGAGGAAGGATCCCGACGCCGTCAACTACCGCCGCTATCTCGCCGCCTGCCACTGGCTCTACGACGCGCGTCTCATGGCGGAGATGGGCAGGGCGATCGGCAGGTCCGCCGACGCCGAATGGTTCGAAGGCAGCGCAAGGCGCGCGCTTGAGCACATCCGCGGCAAATACGTCGAGGCCGACGGGCTGCTTCTCAGGCCGATGCGCGAGCTGCAGACCGCGTGCGTTTTCGCCATCAGGCTCGGAGTCGTCGAGGGCGCCGCGCGCGAGGCGACGAAGGCGCTTCTCATCAAGTCCATCCGCGAACACGGCGACTGCCTGCAGACGGGCTTTCTCGGAACCGCCCACATCATGGACGCGCTCACGGAATGCGGCGCGCCGGACGTCGCCTACACGCTTCTTCTCCAGCACAAGAACCCGAGCTGGCTATACTCCGTCGACCAGGGCGCGACGACGGTCTGGGAGCGCTGGAACAGCTACACCAAGGCCGACGGGTTCGGTCCCGTCGGCATGAACAGCTTCAACCACTACGCCTATGGCGCCGTGCTCGCGTGGATGTACAGGACCATGGCCGGCATTTCCGCCGACTCTTCCGCGCCAGGCTTCAAGCGCATCGTCATGGCGCCGAGGCCGGACCGCCGCGTCGGTTTCGTCAAGGCCGAATACAAGTCGGCGGCAGGCCTCGTCAAGAGCGAGTGGCGCTACGAGGGCGGGGAGTGGGTGTGGACGTTCTCCGTGCCGGAGGGCGCGACCGCGCGCGTGACCGTTCCGGGCGAGACCGAGGCCCGCGACTATTCTGCCGGCACTCACGTCATTCGCCGCGCGCTGTAGCGCCAGGCCCCTGGACGTCGGAGATTGAATGCGCACAGCAAGATAGGAGGTTGATGTCGTGAATGCAGATGTTTCCCGCAGAGTGTTCATTGGCGGCGCGTTCGCCCTGGCAGGTCTTGCCGGATGCCGCTCCGTCTTCGGCAGGTTGGGAGCTCTGAGGCTCGGCTTCGGCGTCGTGAGCGACCCTCACGTCACAACCCCCGAATCGTGCGCCCTGCTTGAAAAGGCCTTTCGCCACTTCAAGTCAAGGGGCGCGGACGCGGTGGTCGTCCCGGGCGATTTGACTGACTGGGGCCTGAGAAGCGGGCTTGAGAACTTCAAGGTGACCTGGGACCGCGTCTTTGCCGGAACCGACGTCGCTCCGCTCTTCTGCACCGGAAACCACGACTTAGAAGGATGGAAGTACGGCGACATGGCGATGGAGATGCACGCCAACGGCTACTCGGAAGACGAGGCGCTGACCAAGCTCGGACTTGCCGCGGAATGGGAGCGCGTCTTCGGCGAGAAGTACGAGCCTGTCCGAGTGAGGACGGTGAAGGGCTTCGACTTCATTTCGGCGGAGTGGAACTCGTTTGGAAAGTTTCCCGAATGGATGTCGGCGAACGGCGAACGCTTCAAGGGCGGCAGGCCGTTCTTCTACTTCCAGCATCCGCCTGCGCGCGGCACGACTTCCGACAGCGGCGGCTGGGACGACAAGGGCGCGGCGCGCTCTGCGCTAAAGGACTTCCCCAACGCCATAGCGTTCACCGGACACTCCCATCGTCCGTTCTGCGACGAGCGCTCGATCTGGCAGGGGGAGTTCACGTCGATTGCGACGCCGTCGCTTTCCTACGCCAGCTTCCCTCCCGGCCACGAGAATGGCGGCGGCAAGAGGAACGGAACGTCATTGCAGGCGATGCCCGTGATTCCCGACAGGCGCGACCTTCGCGGCGGTCAGGGCTTCTACGTCTCCGTCTACGACGACAGCATTGTCGTCGAGCGCCTCGACATCGAGGAGGACTGCGTCGAAGGCGCTCCAGCCTGGATAATCCCTCTTTCAGGCAGCGAGAAGCCGTATGCCTTCGCATCGCGCGCCGAGGCGTCCGTCGCGCCGGAGTTCCCGTCCGGCGCCAGGCTGCGCATTGACACGCGCAACACCGAGAACAGGTCCGGCAAGTGGGTCGTCGTCATGAACTGCGTGTTTCCGTCCGCCGTGCCGCCCGCAGGCGAACGCGTCTTCGACTACGAGATACGAGCCGTTCCGACGGACGGGTCGAAGCCGATGGTCAAGAAGTTCCTTTCCCCCGCCTATTCGCGGATGGCGAAGTACGAGCCCAGGAACCAGCGCTTCTGGTTCGACGTGGCGGAGCTGCCGCAGGACGTGGACTACGTCGTGGAAGTCCGCGCGTTCAACTGCTTTGGCAAGGCGTCGCGTCCGCTTGTCTCCGGCGTCTGGCATTCGGTCCCCGGATTGGACAAGGTGAAAAAGAGTTCGGGGAAAAAATGACGCGCTAGTTGGATGCAGTGCATCCCAAGGGTCTGTCGCGCGTCATTCGGGCGACTGCCTGAACTCGCGCATTGAGACGCCGTAGCGCGACTTGAAGAGGCGCTTCAGATTGTCAGGGTCGTTGAAACCGCAGTCGTGGCCGATCTTCAGTATCGTATGGTCCGTCTCAATCAGCTGACGCCGCACCTCCGCAAGGCGCACTTCAAGAATCTCCTTCAGTACGGACTTTCCGCAGACCTGCCTGAATCTTAGGTCCAGAAGGCTGCGCGACACTCCGAGATGCGCCACCACGTCGTCTACGCGAATGCCTCCGCAGGCGTGCTCGGCGATGTAGGCCCTCGCCTTTTCGACAAGCACCGTCGCTGGCGGGACGCGGGCGGCCGACCCGCGCTCGAACAGGCGGGTTCCTGCCACGCTGACTGTGCCTTGCGGAACGTCCTGGCCCTGCAGCAGCAGGTCGAGCGTCTCCGCCGCCTTGCATCCGAGCTCGCGGAAGGGCAGCTGGAAGCTCGAAAGCGGCGGACGGGCGTTCCCGCATATTAGCGGGTCGTTGTCGCATCCGACGACCGACACCTGCTGCGGCACCTTGAGCCCGATCTGTGCGCACGCCGTCAGGACCTCGCTTGCGAACAGGTCGTTCGAGCCGAACACGGCCGCCGGTTTCGGGAGCCTTTCAAGCCATCTGGCAAGTTCGTCGTTCTGGATGACTGGCGAGGACACGTTTTCCTGCGCTTCGACGGACGGCCTTTCCGGAAAGACGAACAGCGGCGTCCTGCGCGGCAGAGCGGAACGGAAGCCGTCCTCGCGCTGGACGGACCACGGATAGAGGATCGCCCCGTGAACGAAGCCGTAGGACGCGAAGTGCCCAAGCGAGCCAAAGTAGTGCGCGGCGTCCCGGCCGACCGACTCGCTGTCGATGAGAAACGTGCGGCATCGCGGGTGCGCAGCGAAGAAGGGCACGAGGTGGTCGTTTGTCACGACGACCTTGAGGTCCGGATTCTCGCCAAGTATCCTGTCGGCTAGTCGTGTCGTGCTGTGGGATGTGGCGAGCAGCAGCCCGTCGGCGCCTTTCAGTGCGGACTCAAGTATTCCGTCGGTGATGTCGGTGCGGGAGTTTATGACCTGAATAGACCAGTTGGTGTGCATGTTTACATAGTCGAACACACCGGACATCTGTTCGCGTCCGTCATTTCCGTTCGTCGGTATCGCGACGACGACATTCGCCTTTGACTGTTGCATCAGTTCGTATTATACCATATTCTTGTTGAAAACGCCGCATTTCTCTTATTTGAAACGCAGTAATTCTGTCTTGCCGCCGATAGAGGGAAATGTTATAATTTTGGGACGTATAACGTGATAGGTGTATTTTAAGCAAAAGGAGCAGTTATGAACGCAAAGACAGGCACTTCCCTCATGTTGGGTGCGCTTTTTGGTGCATCATCCGCATTTGCCGCGCTGAAGTACGACGTCGGCGACTACGTGCAGAACGGGCTTGTCGTCCATCTTGACGGCATCCGCAACGTTGGGGCGAACAGGTCGCACGATTCCTCTGCCAAGTATTGGGAAAACCTCGCAAATCCAGAAAACCCAGCCGCAATTACGGCCAACGACTCTTCCGGCTGGCGTGACGACGGCTATTATTTTATACACAACTCCACCCCTAGCTACGCGCGACTTATCTCCGCCGCGCCCGCGATGACGTCGGCGACTTTTGAATTTGCTTGCGACAACCTCGGTGGGACTCAGCACACTCCGTCATGGGGCTGTACGTTCTTCAGCGGAACTAACGACCAGCGCGTTTGCACTGTTAGCGCCTCCTCAATCAGGTTCAGGGCTGACCAGTGGACTGGCAGCTCAAATTACCGTCCCACCATCAGCAGTTGGAGTTGGAAGCAGGCATCGTTCACGATCGGTTCGTCTGGCGACGGAAACTTCAAGGCGTATGATTCAGGAACTTTGAAGGAATCAAAATCTGCCGGTTCGACTGGCGAGAAAGGCATCCCCGATACACGGTGGATGGTGGGCTCTAACGTCAAGCAAACCGATGCCCAGATGCAGTTCAAAGGCGTCATTAAATCTTTCCGCATCTACAACCGCGCACTGACCGCGGAAGAAGTGGCGGCGAACGCGGTCGTCGACGCGGCGCGCTTTGAGGGTGTCATGCCCGTCACGAACGCCGTTATAGCGACTGCCGTTGCAGGAGCATTTGGTAATGAAGTTCCTGGCGTCTATGCCGTTGACGGCTCCCATGCGTTCACAGCTCCTGCGTCCGTCAAGGTCGGCTCCACAACCTACGTCTGTACTGGCTACACGCTTGAAACATGGGAGAACGGAACGTGGTCCTCGCCCGTTACGAAAGTCGGCTTTGTCGCGACTGTCTCCGAGAACGAGAAGGTTCGCATCACATGGCAGTGGGAAACGACCAACGCCACGCTTGGCGGATATGTCACCGACGGTCTTGTCGTCTGGCTCGACGGCATCTGGAACATCGGTCTCGGCAAGCCGCACAATTCATACGCGGCGGAATGGGCGAACCTCGCCGATGCTTCCAATCCAGCTATGATTTCGGCCAACGATGCTTCTGGCTGGCGCAACGACGGCTATTACTTCGCCTTTACCACCGTCGGAAGCTTCGCCAGGCTTGCGAAGAATGCGCCTGGCATGACTCGGGCGACGCTTGAGATGGTTTTCTCGGGAACGCTGGCTGACCAGTATGCTTTCGACTGGGGTTCTTACTTTGTATGCATAGGCGCCAATACCGGGATATGCGGATTTGACAAAAGCGGTAAAATCTGCTTAAACGGCATTGGCGGTTCGGGTAACGATACCCGCGTCAATTTCCTGTGGAACTGGAAGCAAGCATCATTTACGGTGGGTGAAGTGGGCGACGGAGGTGCCGTTGCCTATGAAGAAGGTGTTCAAAAGGATTCCCGCTCCCGTCCCAGCATCAAGTCAATTCCTGCGGCGCGATGGTATGTCGGAAACTATTCAAGTGGCCAGAAATACCAGGCCGTCGGCACGATGAAGGCGGTGCGCATCTACAACCATGCGCTTACTGCCGATGAGGTTGCGCAGAACGCCGTAGCCGACGAAGCGCGTTTCGCGTCCGGCACAAACGGCGTAGAGGTCATGTCTCACGTCCGTGGACTCTCCGGACGCGAACCCGCCGGCTTCTACACGCCAAACGGATGGACCTTCTCGGCCGGCACCGCCGACCAGACGCAGGGCGGCTTTGCCTACGCTCCTGCAGGTTACGTTGTCGAGCAGTGGGATGCCACCACCAAGACCTGGAGCGTTGTAGAAACTTCCGACAGCGCCACGACCTGGACGGCGCCTGCGCGGCCGTTCGCCAACCGCCGCCTGACATGGAAGTGGCGCACGGTGCAAGGTGTCCGCTCCGCCGCCGACTACGGTCTGGACGACTATGTGCAAGACGGAATTGTCGCATGGCTTGACGGCATTTGCAACGCTGGCGTCGGCCTGCCGCACGACGACGCGGCGACTACGTGGGTCGATCTCTCCGTACGCAAGAGCGGAGTTCAGCTCACGACCAACGACGAATCCCACTGGACGGACGACGGCTACTACTTCTGCCTTGGTTCCAACGGCGAGCGTAGCTATGCATATCTGAGGCAGATGCTTTCGCTCGGCGAGACGGGCACGATCGAGTTCTCCAGCGACGTCGATCTCAAAAAGAAGAATCCGACGGGGGTAAGCAATTACGTAGGCCGGTTCGTCAGCTATGTCACTGGGAAATCGAGTGGAGCATATTCAGACTCATGCATCCGCAATCAGGGCGACAATCAACTGGAATGGAATGCCGACAACTGGAGCGGCACGACGTGGCAGAACCGCGTCAAGACAACTCCGAATTGGGATGGCAAACACGCGGCGTTTGTGATGTCCGAAGATGCCTACACATCATTCAAGGCCGGAGTGCGCGACCAGTCGAAGACGCGCGCGAGCGTTTCCGTGATGTCGAACGTGTATTGGATGGTCGGCAACAAGTACGCCGACAGCACTGCAGCCAACCAGCTCACCGGAACGATGAAGGCGGTGCGCCTCTACAGCCGTCCGCTCTCCGACGCCGAGATCGCGCAGAACTACAAGGTTGACGTCGCGCGCTTCGACGGACAGCTTACGGTCACGAACGTGGTTGTCGCGGGCAAGTACGCCGACTACGAGGGCGTTGCGCTGGGCGAGTACGAGGTGTTGGGGTCTTATGCGTTCACTGCGGGCGCGGCGACGGATGCGAAGGGCAAGGTCCGCAAGATCGAGGGCTATACCATCGAGGCTTGGAACGGCAGCGCATGGGGCGCGCCCGTGAAGCACAATGGCGGCACCTACACATACACTGTCGGGTCCGATCCGGCCAAGGTCCGCCTGACGTGGAAGTGGCAACCCGACGGCATGATTCTGGTCATTCGCTGACGAGCCGGATGTGCTATAATACATCCATGACAAAGATCCAAGGGCTTGTTCTGGTGTGTTTGACGGTGTTGGGCGCGTTGGGAGCAACGCGCCCGCCCGTCGTTCGGCCGGACGGACGGCAGCTCGTCTGGAGCGACGAGTTCGACGGCTCGGCGCTTGACGGCTCGAAGTGGAAGTTCCATGCGACGATGAACTCCACCGACTGCGTCTACACCAACGATTCGCGCACGGCTCGCGTTGAGGACGGGCGCCTGCATCTCATGGTCGTCCCGTCGGGCGATCCAGCGAAGCCGCAGATGCTGCCGCGCGGCGTTTCGACGCGCGACAGAATGGCCTTCAGGTACGGCTATCTCGAGATGCGGGCGAAGATCCCGTTTCGCCACGGAGCATGGCCGAGCTTCTGGATGACCGTCCAGCCGGGGCGTGGCAAGGCGTCATGGGTAAGCGAGGTGGACATCTTCGAGGTGTTCTCTTCGTCGAACGCCGTCGTCGCGAACCTTCACAAGTGGGCTGGCAAAAGGGGGCACTTCATGCTGCCTGGCGGCGAGGGTAGCCTGAAGCGTGCGCACACCTTCAAGGACTGCTCGAAGCTCAACGACGAGTTCCATGTGTACGGGTTTGAGTGGACGCCGAAGGAGATGTCGTTCTTCGTGGACGGCGAGAAGTTCACGACATTCCCAATCGACGAGGCGAACGACTACTGTCCGGACAAGGGCCTGGGCATGGCTGGGCACCACGACTTCCACAACATCCACGTCAACAACGAGATATTCACGCCTGGCCACGGCTGGTGCCCGGAGGCGTATCGCATCACGTCGGACGACGCACTGCCGATCGACTACTACGTAGACTGGATCAGGCTTTACCAAAAGGACGGAGAGGAGACCATAAGACCATGACATCTGTTTCCCGTAGGGGATTCGTGGGCGGCGCGCTGGCGTTCGGCTCGTTCGGCGCGCTTGGAGCGTTTGGAGCGTCTCAGAAGGCTCCGCGCCTCACTTTCGGAGTGATGAGCGACATACACGTCGGCGGCAAGCCGGACGCCGTGCAGACGCTGGACACGGTGCTGCGCTGGTTTGCGTCGAAGAAAGTGGATGTCGTCCTTTGCCCGGGCGACATCGCGCATTCGGGTCTAATAGGCGAGCTCGAGAAGTTCGCCGACGCATGGCACAAGGTGTTTCCAGCCGGAAGCAAGGTCGAGCTGATGATTTCGACCGGCAACCACGACGTCGACGCTTGGGGCGGAAGGTGGAGCAAGTTCACCGAAGAGCAGATGCTCGCGCAGAGGTTCAACTACAAGGACAATCCCGAGAAGACCTGGCAGAGGCTCTTCAACCAGAAGTGGGAGCTGGTCTGGCGCCGCGAGATAAAGGGCTACACCTTCATCGGTTCGCAGTGGTCGAGTCTGAATCCGCCGCTTGACGCGTATCTCGGCGAGCATGCGGCCGAGCTGCGCGGCGCGAAGCCGTTCTTCTACTGCCAGCACGCGCATCCGAAGGGGACGTGCCACGGCTCCTACTCCCTTGGCAACGACCGCGGCGACTCGTTCCGCGCGCTCTCGCCGTTCCCGAACGCCGTCGCGTTCTCCGGGCATTCGCACTGCGCGGTGTCCGACGAGCGCTCTGTGTGGCAGGGGGCGTTCACCTCGATTGGCGCAGGGTGCCTGCACGAGGGTGCGGGCGGCTTCGGCTACGACAACGTGACCGCGACCTGGCACCCGAGCTTCAAGAAGCGCTTCATGGCGTCGA
>JAEEZC010000222.1 GCA_016288465.1 Verrucomicrobiota bacterium
GCGCGCGATGCGCCTCAAAACGCAAGCGCGCGTGTTGGCATGTTTGCAAGTCGTCTTTCTTCACTCTCTCGCTTGTCAAAGAACAATCCCTCTCCGAAAGCCTGGTTAGGCTTGAAAAGAATTGTTCCCATTATATCTACGCTGTAGAGGATTATGCCACCCGTCCCGACAGTCGGCGATGGCGTTGAGAACAAGACGCCATAGGTCTTGTCTGGACGTCCTGTTTGCCGACACCAGCACTCAATCGTGACAGCCGACTCGCCAGAGAGGTCGATAGGCGCCGCCGTCTTCAGATACTGGTTTGTCGTCGTGCCCTGGTTAAGCGCCATGTATGCCGCGTCGCTCGAAGCAACCTCCACGCCCACAAAGTCATGTCCGTTGCCAGAGACGTCGTGGAAGCCGTTTGTGCCGAAGGGCCAGTAGGCAATTGTCTCGGCCGCATGGGCAGAAACTGCCGCGCAGACCGCCGCGCCGATGGCGCATACCGCAGATGAAAGCAACCTCATAACGCACCTCCTTTTATACTGCTTTGCGGCGAGATCATCCCCGCCACCCGTAATTGTACCAAAAATCCATGCGGGTTTTAAGCAAAAAGTGCTTGTAAATTCAAGAAACAAATCTCGCTACGGGCGGGTATCGCCCGATCCGCTGCTTCGCGGATACTACCCGACATGTTTTTGACGCTCGTGCATAGCACTCGCCTGTTACCGCGGGTCGTCAAAATCATGTCGGTTCCGCGAAGCGTCTCTCGTGCGGTCCCCGCCCTCCGCTCGCCATCAACGGAAAGCGCACCGCAATCGGCTGGAAGGCCTGTGGATGGCCTGATCGGCGATTAAACTCCGCGCCTCCGCGTCTCCGCATGGGACAATCACAAACGCTAATCTCGCTACGGGTGTGACAGCTCGTCCGATCCGCTGCTTCGCGGATACTACCCGACATGTTTTTGACGCTCGTGCATAGCACTCGCCTGTTACCGCGGGTCGTCAAGATCATGTCGGTTCCGCGAAGGTGCTCTCGTCCGACCGTCACCCCTCCGCTCTCCATCTTCTGAAACTCTGCGTCTCCTTGCGAGACAACCACAACCGCGAAGCGTCTCTCGTGCGGTCCCCGCCCGCTCGTCATCAACTGAAAGCGCAGTTAAAACGGCAAAAAGACCGGGAAATTGCCGGATATGCAATTAATGGGCGCTGCGGTCACGTGGGATGAGGGACCCGTGCGCCACAGCGCCCGTGGACGCGGAGAAACCCTACGTATGGAAAATCGAAAACATACGTTGGAAATTTCCGTTTCATACGTTGGAAATTTTCATTTCATACGTTGGAAATTTCGGAAACCTACGGAGGACACGTTTCATGTCACGGTGAAGCCGCGCATTAGACACGGCGGGCGAAGGTCTCGCTACCAACCATCAACAGGGGGCTCTGCCTGAGGGGACTTGTCCCCCTCGACTAGTCCGCCATTCAGTCCCGTAGGTCCCGTCTGTCCTGTACGTCCCGTTTCTTGGTCGCGCGCAAATGCTCAGTGACTATATGCGAGACCCAAGTCCCCTCAGTTTTGGAACTCGACCAGAAACGCCGCGCTTTTCGCGTCGCGCTTCGGCAGAGCAAGGCGCCCGCCGTCTAGACGCGCCTTGGTCCGCTCCAGGTCGCTCTTGTAGTCGTGGACTGTCACTTCACACTCCGCATCGGACTCTACGCCCGCGACGTCGACGGACAACTCCCTCCGGCCGGACCTGTAGTCCGTGACGAGAAGCGCCTTGCGGGAGCCGTCCTCTGACTTCGCCGCGAGAACCGTCACGCCGTCGGCTCCGCCCGCCGCGCACAGCACCGGATAGCCGCGCACCAGGTCGCCGAACGCCTTGAGTCCGTAGTAGACCTTGTTCTTCTCGCCGAGATCGTTCTTGTATCCCCACGAGCCGACGGGATTGCATCCGTAGAAGTAGGCCTGGTCCAGCTTGGACGTCTGGAACTTCGAGAGAAGCGTCAGGTTGAAGCAGGACGAGTCGATGCCGTTGTGCGCCGCGGGGCCCGACCAGACGCGCTTCTTCACGGCGGGATCCGTGGAGCGCAATTTCGCGAAGGAGCTTCCGAGATAGTGCCATTCGTTGATTATCAGCTCGCATTCGCCGAAGCCGAAGCTGTCGCAGAGGCTGCGCCCCTTCTCGATCGCGTCCATGACGACTGACGGATCCTTCGTGTAGTGGTGCCACGAGATGAAGTCGGGCGCGATGCCGGCCTCCTTGCACGCCTTGAGGAGCGCGGTGAAGTACGGCACGTTCATCTTGCACATCGCAGGTCCCCCGACCTTGACGTCCGGAAACTCGCTCTTTATGCGCCTGAGGCACGTGACGAAGAACTTGCAGAAGAGGTCGCGGCGCCTGCTCGAGCGCCGCTCGAACTCGGCCTTCGTCTCGGGGTCCTTCGCGGACCTGTCGCCGTCGCCGTCGGGAAGGCACCACATGGTGTTCACTCCGTCCGGCTCGTTCCATATCTCCCAGTACTTTATGCCCCATTCGAATCCGCCGGCCCAGCCGCGATTGTAGTGGCGGATGGTGCCGGCAAACGTCTCGGCGACCTTGTCGAAGTCTTCGGGGACGAGCGTGTTGAAGTGGACCTTCGGGCCGGAGTGCTCGATGGACGCGCCAAGGCGGAAGAACACGTCAAGGCCGGCTTCCTCGCGCGTGCGCCTGAGAAGGTAGTCCGTCGGGCCGAACACGTAGTTCTCCGGATCCTTCGCGTCCAGGCGCATCAGGGGGAATATGTGGAAGTAGTCGCAGACGCGTTCGGCCTTGTTGACGAGCGCCCAGTCGTGCGTCCGCGCCGCCTTGAAGCCCATGGAGCGCAGATCGTCCACCGCGGACTGCGGACAGGAGCATATCTGCGGGCCAAAGCCTGACGAATGAAGCTCGGGGCGAATTCTGCCCGTCTCCCGACCGAAGTCGGCAAACGGAGACGGTTCGGCGCCATCAGAAGCGGCGCCGAGAAGAGCGACGGCGAACAATGCGATGCCTGCGACCATGTTTCTGACTCCTTGAGGTTTCCACTGCATTCTGCACTCCGATTATATCACGCCTCGGACTGGATGCCTACTCCCCCGAACAGGGGAGGGGCATGCAAAGTCCGAGTCTGATTATACCACGACGCCGCGGAAAAGCCCACATACCCGAACGGGCAGTATGCGGGGACGGCGTCAGTCCAGCATTATGGAGCGGAAGCGGGCGATCTCTTCCTTCGTCACGCCGCAGTCGAGCAGATACAGCTCGATGCGCTTGTTCCAGGGCGTGTCGGCGTCGCCGTACTTGGAGAATCCTTCGTCGAAATACTGTTCGCGACGCCAGTAGTCCTTGCCGGTGTATCCGGACTCCAGCTCTGGCAGCAGCGGATAGAACGTCGCCTCCCAGTCCACTTCAAGAGCGTGCTTCGGTACGCCGAGTATGCCGCTCAGGATGTACGCAAGCGAGCCGGTGCGGTCCGCGCCGCCGATGCAGTGGAAGTAGACGGGGTAGTTCGCCCTGTCGCAGAACACGCGGAAGTTCTTCGCTGTGATCTTCATGCTCTCAGAGCACAGCTGATCGTTGAAGCCGCCCTTCACGAAAAGGCCCTTGTACGCGGGCGAGGCATTCTGGATGAACTTCACGCCGGCGCCAAGCGGAGACTCGCGCATCGTGGACACCTCGCGGTCCGTGCGAAGGTCGAGATCGGTCTTTATGCCAAGCACGTTCTTCAGGTAGTTCACGTCCTCGACGGTCATGCGGTTGCGCCCCGGCTTGTCGCCGCTGACGCTGTTTTCGTTGAGGCCCTGCCCGCGGAAGATCATGCCCTGCTTAACGCTTCGCCCGTCGAGCGTCTTCCAGCCGCCGAGATCACGGATGTTGCCGACGGTTCCTTCGACCTTGATCCAGCGAGGCGGCTGGCCCTCCGTCACGAAGACGCCGACCGCCGACGCGGTCGCGGCGCGGCCCTTGCCGCAGGAGCAGGGCCCTTTCAGCGTGGAGCCGTGGGAGTAGACGGGGCACTTCACGTCGCTCCACACCTTCCAGTAGTACTTGCGGCCCAGCTCCAGGTTTGCGCGGGGCATCGTATGCGTGTAGATGTGCACGTTTCCCTCGACCTTCTCGCTGGTCGAGCTGTCCTTCGTCGTGGCCATCTTGCTCGCCTCGCCCGGATTGAGCCAGATCTCCGCCGCGTCAGCCAGGTCGGGCGACGTGCCGAGCAGAATCCTCCATGGCGCGCCTTCGCCGTCGGTTGTGCGCCAAGTCAGCCTGAGCGGAACCGAAGTGCGCCACTTCTCGCTCCGTCCCCTGCCATAGTAACGCTCGTCATGCGGCTTCTCGCCGTCCGCCCTGAGCGCGGCAAGCCGCTCGCCATAGGTGGCGAGCGACATTATCTTCTTCTGAGCCTCGGGCAGAAGCGCGACCTCTGCGCCGTCCACAGGCGAGACGAGCTCGACTGCGGCATTGGCGGAGAGACACAGGACCAGAGCCGGGACTGCGGCAGGAATATAGTGCTTGATTCTCATGCTTCGACCTCGGAGATCACTCGATTGTCACCGGCACCGCGCCGACGCCAGGGATGACAGCCGTGCCGTAGCCCTTGCCGTCAACCAC
>JAEEZC010000002.1 GCA_016288465.1 Verrucomicrobiota bacterium
AGGTCGACGGCCAGACTCTTGGCACCTTCGACATTGTACTATCCGATAGAGTCGTCTCCTTTGCGGACTTCGACGGACTCGGCGTCGTCTCGTCGCTGACCGGCACCTGCGACGGGGATACATCCGTCGGGACGAGCGTGTTGCTTAGGTGAACGGTGGATTGCCCAATACGCTATGCGATTTTTGCCCGATTGAGTCGCTAAAATATAGGGTAATATGCTAAAATGACGTCGTTAAATAAGGAGGCCCGAATGACTACAACGGTACACATGGAAAAGTGGGCTCGGATGGTTGCTGCACTTGCCGCAGTTTTTTGCGCCGCTTCGCTTTCCGCCGCGACTTATGTCGTCGCCGATGGCGAATCGCTTACGCTTGACGCTTCGACGAACAACAAGGCCGGTAACCAGATCACGCTCGAGGACGGCGCTACGCTCGTCGCGCCTGTGAGCGGCGACGGCTACCGCATTGACGCCAATGTCTATGTCGCTGGCGCAGCGCGAATCGATTTGGCGTCCACGCCAACGAGTGCCTTTTATCTGCGCATCGCCGGAGGTCTAGCCGCGAATGACGACTCGTGTTCGCTCACGGTTGGTGGCGGACGCACGGAAGTCTTTTTCGGCCTTCAGAACGTAGACAGATCGCCCAACGCAGATATTGCCGCTGACGGAACAGGAATCAGTTATCCGATCATCAATCTCAAGAACCTCTACTTCGACGCTACATCTCGCGGAACATTCCACCTTCGGGCAAACTCCGCCTGCACCGTTATCCAGCTGCCGACGACTTGCGACTTCAAGATCAATACCAATGTGACGCTCGCCTTGAAGGGCGCAGACGCGCTGGCGCCGCTCGGTCAGTCCAACCCCTATAGCATCACGAACTTCAACGCCGTCGTGCTGGATCGCGCCGCGATTCCCGCAGGCAGCACCGTCAAGGTCGGCGCAGGTCGCAAGCTCGCCGTCAAGCCGTGCGGCATTTACGATTCGTGGGTCTGGGGCGGCGTCGAGCAGGAGGTGAATTTCAACGTGGAGTTAGAGGGGGACGACTCGCTTCTCCTGTTCCGCACGGTCAATGCCGGATGGACTCGCTTCGTCGGCGACATAACCGGCAAGGGCAAGGTCTATGTGCGCGGCGAAAACAACTCCAACGCGAGCCGTGTCCTGTTCGGCGGCGACATTGCCTGCAAGGGCGGACTTCAGACTTCTTCCGTCGCCGATGTGCGATTCGGGCCGGACGCCGGGTGGCGCTCGCGTGTAAAGCACTGGTTTGACGCGGCGGACGAAAGCTCGTATGTGCTGTTGAACACCACGCCTCCGTCAGGGAAGTCCAATGTATTTCCCGGCGGCTATCCGGCGCTCGTCGGCTGGAAGGACACGTTGAAGGGCACGAACGACGTGTTCTGCTACAATACGCGTCTCTGGAATAACAATCCACCGTCTAAAAACTATGTGCTGCAGGTCGTGCCGTATGTCGTAACGAACGGGCTGAACGGACTCAACTACGTAAGCTTCGGCACGGCGGGCGGAAAGGTCGCGAGCGCAGCCTGGGGACTTGACGCGAACGCGTCTGAGGCGCGGCGGCTTCCGTTTTGGAGGGGCGAGGCTGACGGCGCAGTGAAGGCGGCAGGCGCTGCCGCGTCGTCTGAGTGCAAGTATGCGATCATGGTTTTTGGCTCGCAGCAGGGCGGCGGCTATGCTTTGCTCGGTGCGCCGACTACTTCTGCAGGCAGGTTGACTCGAAATCCGACCGCCAACGACACGTGGCTTGGCAGCAATGCGCCGAACTACGATTTTACCGTCGATGGCGAGACGATAAACCCCGGTACAGCCAAGCCTAACGGCGCATGGCAGATCGTCTCCATTGACATGACGCGGAAGGACACGAAAATAGACTCTCTCGGCGCGCAGACGGCGAGCGGTTCGGATGCGACCGCCTCAGGCGGACAGAACTATGCCGAAGTAATACTCTTCGAATCCGCGCCGACGGAGGCGGAGCGCAAGGCGTGCGAACGCTATCTCGCGAAGAAGTGGGGTCTGACAGGAAGCTACGCGGGCGGCTCGGCGCGCGACAACTATCGCCTCAACAGCGCGAGCGACGAGACAGCCGTGACTGTTGTGGGCGATGTGAAGCTGACGGGCGTCTACGAAGGCGCGCTGAACGTTGCCGACCATTCCACGGTTTCGTTTACGCACAATCTGCCGCCGACCGAGGCCGACCTGCCGTCGACTGGTCGCGTCGGATGGTTTGATCCCGAATTCGAGCCGACGCGCAGGATGCGCACGACGAACGCGGCTCGTCCGCTGGAACTCGACGGTATCCTCTGCCGCACGGCAGATGGCGTCGATGCGACGCGCGGCTGGTTTGGCGGCAGCCGCGTGAATGACGCGCAGAATCGCAGTCCGTGGATTGACGAGGGTTCGCGCAACGGCGGACCTTCCCGCCACTGGATAGACTTCCGCGACAAGTACGACGTGGCGTGCGGAAACAATCTGCTTGGCAACAACCTTCGGTACAGAACGGTCGAATATGCTGAATCCGCAATGTCGAACGCGGTTTCGACCAGCTTCAACATCCAGCAGGCGTTTATGGTGCTCGACACCAGCGCTGGCGGCGGAACTCCGCTTCTTGATACAGTTGGAGCGACAGGCGTGGTCAAGGCCCGGGCAGGATACGCACTTAGGGGCGACCGTCCGAACTATCCGATTCACGTGCGCCGTGACGACCGGAAGACCGAGGGCGTGTTCACGAACGGAAGGGCATGGCTCGACAAGACGCAGGTTGACCCCTATACCCACAACTTCAGCGGAGCGCCGGAAGTGCTTACGCTTGAGACGACCGGCGACTTCCCGGCGGCGTTCCTCGGCTATTACGGTGGCGGCGGAACCGGCGGTTACAACCATGACGGCGCGAACTTCGAAATCATGGGCGAGACGATTATCTACTCATCGCCGCTTTCGGACGAAGACCGCGCCAAGGTGCAGGACTACCTGATCTACAAGTGGCTTGGCAGAATGGACAATGCTGTGTATTCCGACTCTACGGCGGCGACGCTTTCCGGCGCGGGAACAGTGACTGCGGCGAGCATAGACGATGCGGCGCTTCCTGATCTGTCATCGTTTACGGGAACGCTTGCGCTTTCTGGCGATCTTTCCCTCGTAGTCGGCGAGACGAAGACATTGGCGTGCACTGCGTCTCTTCCGAAAGGCTGCACGATTTCTGTCGAAGTGCCGGACGGCACGGCGGACGGAACGTACACGCTGCTGGAGGCTGCGTCCATTGACGGCTTCGACGGCGCGACGGTCGTGCTGACCGGCGACAAAGTCGACAAATTCAAGGCCGTTGTGACGTGTGATGGAGGAATAATCCCCGTCAAACTCCGCCTCGTCAGAGGCCTGACACTCATCCTGAGATAGCGATATGGCCAGACGGCGCGACGGACGCGACAATCCGCACTCTATGCCCTGTTCTTCGCGCGCCAGTCCTTCATGGACAGCCCGGTGCGGAGGAGATCGGCGAAGGGGAGATTCTGCGCCGCATACGCGTTCTCTACCGTGACGCGTCGCTCTCGCAGGTCGTCGCGACGTGGAACAGGCTCAAGACCGAGGAGCAGGAGCTTTTCAAACGCGCGCGTCCGGCGAAGAAGTACGTCTCGCGTTTCGAGGCCTACAAGTCCTCGATTCTCCGCAGGATGTGGAACTCGGCGGAGTTCATGCGGACGTCTGCGCTAAG
>JAEEZC010000020.1 GCA_016288465.1 Verrucomicrobiota bacterium
CGCCGCGCCGGGCGCATTCACGAGATTGGCACGGATGCGCGCGATCTCGTCTTTGGTAAGTCCGGCGACGTTCTCGGCCCAATAGGCAACCTTATCGGCGAACGCCTCGCCGGGGAAGGTCGAAATGAGCCGCACCATGAGCGCGAACGGAAGCCCCGTCTCGCTGTTCCGGCGGTGCATGCCGACCGGCGAGAAGCTCGTAAGCTCGTATTCGATTTCCGCATCTTCGAGCGACACGCCGCACAGCGCCTCCAAAAGGAAGCACACCGTCCCCGTGCGGTCCGCGCCGCCCGCACAATGCACGTAGACGGGGAAATTCTTTTCGTCGGCAAAAATGCGGAGGGTTTCCGCAAATGCCTTGGCGGAACGTGGCGAGGTGCAGGTTTCGACATACGAACTGACAGGACGGCTCAAGAGTTGCGATCCCTCGCCAATCGGGCTTTTCGTCTTGGCGTCTTCGCCGTATTCCGCTATCTCCCCACGAAGATCGAGATCGGACACGATGCCCATCTCGCCGCGCATGACCGCCCTGCCGCGCTCGGTCAGTTCGTATTGCTTGTGGTTTGGCTTCGAGTTGAGCTGCGTGCCGCGAAACACCCTTCCCGCCCGAAGGCCGGTCCAGCCGCCGATGTCGCGGACGTTCCGCGCGCCTTCGACGTCATACCACCGAACCAGGCCCGGCGCCTTGTCGTCAGGCGTTCCCTTGACAACGAAGTTGGTCACGACCGTCGTGCGACACATCGGGTCGGCGGCATACGCCTTGCGCGCCGCCGCGACGAACGCGTCGGACCGCTCGCCTGCGAGGAGCGGCATCGCACCGAGCGAAACGACAACCGTCAGCAAAGAATGAAAGGGTTTCACTCGCACCTCGCCTTACTTGACTATAATGGACAATCCTGGCTGCTTTTCAGCACGCAGGAACTGTGCGGGCGTCAGGACACAGTCCGAAATACGCAGTTCGTCAATCAGCCCAGTGAAGCTCGAACCGCCTTCGCCGATGGCGAAACGGAGAGTGTCGTCGTAAGCCACCCGGCCTGGCAGGGTCTGCACGGTGCCCAGCTGATCATGATCAAGATAGAACGCGATATCGCTCTTTGTCGAATCAGATGCGTTTGGCTGGAAGGTGAACGCCCAGTGATGCCACTTGCCATCGGTGACTTCCTTGTCAAATGTCAGACGCTGATTGTCGCGCGTGCCATCAGTCTTGAGGTAACGGAAAAGAACACTTGGCTTGCCGCCGTTGCTTGCGTCATAGCCAAGTCTCCATGCATGCAGGTTGTCGTTGTAGTTTCCGTTCGCGGTCATTTTCGCGTCAAGAATGGCAGCGAAAGTTTTCTTCACGCTCCCCTTTACCCAAAGCTCCACCGTGCCGGATGTCCGCTCGACGCCATTCGCATCCTTGCGCAGATAATACTGATCACCCCAGTTGGACCAGACGACGTTGGCGCCTATACTCGGTATGGACAACGACGCGGCGTCCGGCTCCGAAAGAACGGCGCCTCCTTCGCCGTCGATTATCTTGTAGCCGGGAACTTTGTCGCTGAATGTCGCACTGTTTATCACACCATTGAAGAGCGCACAGCCTCCATCGGCGGCGTTTGCCGTACCGTCGTCGAACTTGAGATGGGCGATCGTACTGCTTTCAGGATAGTGCTGTGACGTCAGGAACTCTTCCGGCCCAAGCGCCCGGCGCGTCACGCGAACGGAATCGAGCCAGCCGTTGAAATCGTTGTTGCCGCCGTTCGGCCCGCCGATGAACTGCCATCTGTCGCCGATGGCCTTCAGCGAGCTGGAAGTAAGCGTTGTGCTCGCCGCCACCCTTTTGTCGCGATACAAGGTCAATGATGTCCCTTCGCGAACGAGCGCTATATGGTGCCACTTGCCATCGTTTGCCCTCATGGTGTCGATGACAGTCTTTTGGGTGGTGCCGTCATCCAGAGTCACTCTGCCCATGAACTTGTTGCCGTCTTCGCCCCCGCCGATCCAAACCTGATCGTTGTTGTCCCTGAAAACCGATGTCCACCAGTTTACGCTGCCGTCGGTCTTGCAGAACATCTCGACCGTGAAGTTCGTGTCCGCAAGCGACATGGACGACGGCAGGTCGCAGTAAAGGTAGTTGTTGTAACGCTGATCGCCCTCATAGCCGTTGAAGAGGCTTGAAGCGTTGTCCGCCCAGTCGGGATCTGACATGGACTGACGAAGTCGCGAGTCCAGTGCGGCATCACCATCGACTTTCGGCAACGTCCCCATTGTATCAAAAGTTCTTGTCGCGAGTCTGCCGCGCAGAATCGGCGATGCTTTGTTGTCAAGGGCGGTCGTTGCGCTAAAGGCTCCCTCGTAGGCATTGTCTTCCTCGAAATCGTAGTAGAGAACGACGTCTTTGTCTATCGCTGCATTGTGCGGGCGCAGAAACTCGCCGGCATCCAGCTCTTTGTTCGAAAACCTGAACTCGCCGATTTCGCCCGCAAAGTGCCGTCCCGACGCTTCCGTGCTTCCGATTCGCACAGGGCAGTACGCAGAATCGGGAAGGACGATGCCGTAAGGTGCGTCATAATAGTAAACACGCTTGTAGTCTATAAAGAACTTGATGTTGATCTTGGACGAATCGCCTGTTTGGGGTTTTACGGTGAGCGCAAGATGGTGCCACTTGTTGTCGAGCAAGGCATTGGCACCGATGCCATGGTCGTATTTGCCTCCATCGGTGTCGACGAAATTCAAATGGAAGCTCAGAGAAGAGTTGTCGGCTGGCTTGTAAAAGCTAATCCCCCATCCGAAGAGCCCGGCCGTAGTTGACGGCTGACAGGCGAGCATCTCCCAATTGGTGTGGTCAGGATCGATACGGACGAACATTTCGATGGTGAACGACGACGGACGTAGAGCCGGGTCGTTCGGAATTTCCAGCATCGCACCGTTGCCTGCGCCATGGGTGCGTTGGAACCGCAATGCCTTGTCCGCGGCGGAAGCCAACGTTCCGCCTGCAGGATCCAGAACCCGAAGCGACTCCGGAACGCCATTGGTGACGTACGGCATCCTCACGGACGAAGAGTTCTTGTTCGTACCAACCAGCCCGTACACCGTCGCGTCGAGCACACCTGGGTTCGCCTTGTTCACTACGGTCGTGCCGTCGGCGACCCCCGCCCCGACATCGCCAAGGTCGTCGAACGTGTACCACACGACAGTATCAGCCTTGACCACGAATGCAGTCGCAACAGCAGCGGCCGCCACCATGAGTGCTTGTGCTTTCCTTTTCATTGTCATTGCTCCTTGTTTGTCTGAGCCTTGTCCCTGGGCAGGAGGGATGGCGCGTGCGCAGTTTTCGGTTTAAATATGTAGCCCATCGTGTCGGTTTCGCGATCGTCGCCGACCGCGTTCAGTATCACGTCCACCACTTCATTCGGCGCACTGTAGAGCGCGAAGGAGACCTTGGGCGCTCCTGCCGATTTCAGGATCTTCAGTTCGCACTTCTTCGCGGCGCAGGGCTGGGCCAGGAGGCGGATGCGCTTGTTGCCGATGGATTTGCCGGAAAGGATCGCCCTGCCGTCCGCCGCGAACTCCCATTCGTCCACTAGTTCGCCGTTCGAAAGGTCCTCGCGCATGACGACGACGTTGAACGGCTCGCCCATCCTGACCTCGCGGGCAAAGAGCGCGCCCTTTAGTTCGGCAAAACGTCTCAGCGCCTTGACATCGTCGTCGCACAGGCGCCCTTCCTTGGTCGGCGCAACGCCGATGTTCATCGTGCCTCCGTTGCCGACCGTGCCGACGTAGAGCTTCGCCAGATACGCGCCGCTCTTCGTCGTGCCGTCCTCGCCTTGATGGTAGAACCAGCCGCGGCGAAGCGGGAAGTCCGCCTCGTTTACGCGAAAGAACGCGCCCTCCGGCGTTCCGGAATTGCGCTGCGGAACAAAGGCCGGGTTGCCGTATTTTCCGTCCGCATAGCCGCCGGTCTCGACCGTGGTGGCGCGCGAATCGTCGCATATGTAGCCGCGCTCGTTGCCGCACCAGCGAATGTCGGCATAGTCCTGCGCGCCGGCGAAGACAGTTACGTTCGGCTGGAGTTCGCGGACAAAGCGAAGCATCTCGTCGCACCGGTAGTAGTTCGCCTTGATGCGACGCTTCTCCCGGGCTCCGCCGTAGTAGCCGTCGCCTCCGTTCGCGCCGTCAAACCACATCTCGAAGACATCGCCATAGCGTCCGCCCAGCAGCTCCTTTACCTGGGCGTGGTATGTCTCGACGTATTTCTCCGTCGCGTAGTCGGCGTTGTTCCTGTCCCACGGCGAGCAGTAGACGCCGAACTTGAGCCCCGCCCTCCTGCACGCCTGTTCCATTTCCTTGAGGTAGTCGCGCCCAGTTTCTCGTTTTAGTTCGAGTTTCGAGTTGGAGTTCGAGAGCGGAATTTTCTCGTTCTCCAACTCCAACTTTGGACTCCAACTTTTCCAAAACGGAGTTTTGGTAATGTTGTGCTCCGTCGTCTTCGTCGGCCAGAGGCAGAAGCCGTCGTGGTGCTTGGCGACGATGACAAGCCCCTTCAGCCCGCCGTCCCTGCAGGCCTGGACAATCTGATCGGCGTCGAACGCCGACGGATTCAAGAGCGCCGGATCTTCGTCGCCGTAGCCCCATTCGCGATCTGTGTAGGTGTTGAGCCCCCAATGGACGATGCCGATTACATCCTCGTCGGCCGCGAGCCGCGCGGCCATAGCCGGACGCGGCACTGGGCGCGCCGTCGCCGTCGCCGCCAGCACGAACGCGCATGCCTCAGCCGCCGCGAGGGTCATTCCCCGCTTATTGACGATTCCACCTTTGATTCCGCCCTTGAACATAGTGCTCCACTTTTCCCGCATCTTGATACCGCATATTATGCCCAAAATTCCCGCACTTTTCCATCCGGTCTAGACCGCTTTTTTCAACCGGCGGCGAGGAACAGGGAACAATGGGGCGGGGATTACGCGGAACGATTCGTCGATTCGCGAACGATGAGCGGAGCGGGCATGAAGATGTCGCAGGGCGAAAGCTTTGGACTGCGGATGCGCTCGAGCAGGCGCCGGAAGGCGATGCGCGCCATCGCAACGCGGTCCTGGCGCACCGTCGTAAGTGGAGGAGTCATTAGGCTCGCAACGGGGAGATCGGCAAAACCCGTTAGCAGCACATCCCGCGGAACGCGAAGACCAGCCTTGTCAAGCGTCTGCTTGAAGACCGACGCAATGACATCGTTGCTGCACACGAACGCATCAGGAGAGCGCTTGCAGTTTTTGAAATAGCGCTTGAACGCGTCAAGGTCGTCAGCCTCGGCGTAGAGAATGTCCGGGCCCTTCCAGGGCGTTTTGGAGGCGAGCGCCAACATCGCCTCCGCACCTGAAAGCCGGTTCGCGAACGTCGTCGGGAAGAGCGAGCCTATGAGAAAGTGGACATTCATGGCGCCGGCATCAAGGAGATGACGCGCGATGCGCGCCCCGCATTCGAAATCGTTCACGCCCACGACATCATACGAACTCCTCTCGGGGAACCGCACAATGTCGCAGTCCAAAAGCACGACCGGGATATGCTTTTTCGTGAGCAGTTCAAGTATCTTGGCGTTTATCGCATCACCTGTCTTGCCGGAAAGAGGCTCGTAGATGACGCCGGCGAAGTTGCCCTGTATGAACTCAGCCGCAAGATCGCGAACCTGCTGGATTCGGCCTTCGTGGCTGTCACTCCACACTTCGCCAAAGACGAGCTGGTAGCCCAATTTCCGGGCGAGCCGGTTGATTTCGCTCACAATCGGCTTGAAGAAGTCCGTGACTGCCACGCCAGGCACGATAAGCCCTATCTTGTTCGCGGATCCACGCCGCGTGACGAAGATGCCGGAACCAGACACCGTCTTGACCACACCGCGGCGCTTTAGCTCCTCCACGCTCTTCACGGCGGTGCCGCGCGAAACGTCGAAGCGGCGCATGATGTTCGTCAGGCTGGGGAATGCGTGCTCCCTTGCATACTTGCCCTCTCTTATCTCCGTGCACAGCAAGTCCGCAATCTCTCGATAGAAGAGGCCTTTATGTTCAAGTTCGCTTGTCATTTACTCACTCTGCCGATTCTGTTCTTCACCTGCAAGACGCATTATGGTTGCTCCCCGAATACCCATAGTCAGCCGCGGCGGTTTTGAAGCCCTGTCTCATGCCATGTATTATACCATTTCCAGCGCTCTTCGTGGCGTTTTTCCCCGCCTCCCCCGCCTCGCGAGCGCGCGCTCGAGCGCGCGCTTGTATGTGTGTGTTTTCTTTCTTTGCTTCTTTAGGGGTGTGGGGACCTTTCTTCTTTTCTTTCTTTCGTGTTAGGTTCCGTGTTAGGTTTCAGCCTGCCGCGTCATGTTGGGGATACCCTCGACAGTCGGCTGGAACGGTTCGCGATCGCGCGGCCTGTACAAAGTGACGTTAGGGACGGAATCGGGGTAGGGGCCGCACTCCGGGCGGCCCGTAGACAAGTATGTTTTGTCTAACGCAAAGGGTTAAACGGTTAAAGGGCTTGCGCTTACACGCGACCAAGAAGGTCACGCTACCAACCAGCGAACGGTAGCGCTACCAACAGGCAAACGGTAGCGCTACCAATCGAGGAAAGGTCACGCTACCTTTCCCCAAAAGGTCACGCTACCTTTCCCCAAAAGGTCACGCTACCGACCGCCAAAAGGTAGCACTACCTTCTTGATGCGACAGTAAACTCTGCCTGAAGGGACATGCGGCAAATGCTCAAGTGACAGCCATC
>JAEEZC010000223.1 GCA_016288465.1 Verrucomicrobiota bacterium
GCGGCATCGACCTCCACGCTCCTTGCCGGTGAAAAGTGGGACATTGTCACGCTCACTCCGTTCCCCGTTGACACGGCCGAAGCGTCGGAATGGCAGCTGGAGAGCCTTGAGTCCCTCTATCAGACCGGCGGCGGGTTCGCCGCGGCCGGCAGGGAGGAGGATCAGCCTGTTTCCGAAGAGCCGACGCTCGGAGCTGCTGCGTTCCGTCTGGAGCATGCGTCCTGGGGCTTCGGCGTCTCGGAGCTGCGGGCCGACTTCAACCTCGGCGAGTACTGCACCGACTTCCCTGAAGGCGAGATCGACTGGGCGAAGACGTCCGAAGCGATTCTTGCGTCCTACGCCTACAAGAACGGCTATGTCTTCTACGTCGACTCCGCCACGAACGATGAGAGGCGCGTCCTCTTCACGCGCGGCGGCGATGTGACGGTGCCGTGGGTTCTTGCTGGAGACGTTGACGCTTCGCAGACGTATACGGTCGGCCACACGACATGGGAGCGCCCGTACCGCATCTTCTGGTCGGAGTATCCGTTCAGCGGGCCGAGGATCGACCTCTCCGCGCACCCGGACGTGCGACTGCTCGGCGATCCCGCGATCGTGACGCCCGTGTACGAGGCGACCGCGACGAGCGACCAGACAGGAGTCTCCAATCTCGTCAGGGGAGTCGTGTTCGACCCGCAGACCAAGACGCTGCGCAACTACTGCCGCGTAAGGAACGAGGCGACGCGCGACTACGACGGACCGGAGGGCCAATTCGTCCTCGCCTACTACGACAGCGGCGCCAAGGACAACCTCGTGGCGACGATAGTCGTCGAGGCGAGCTGTCCCGACGTTTCCGTAATAAAGGCGAACGTCGGCGACGAGCTGAGGCCGCTGGGCGGAGGCTACGGCATCGCCGGCCTTGAGTCGGAGGTGGTCAAGGGCCAGACTGCGATTGCCGGCGACGACGCCTCGCCATATCTCTACAAGCACAGCGGCCGCACGAACTGGAGCCCGAAGCACGAAGCCGTGTTCGCGATCGCTCCGACCGACGCGACGACCACGAAGACCGGCACGAGCGCTCCCTGGCGCGCCGACGTCTACTGGAAGGCGCCGGACCTCATGGACGTGATGTGGCCGTTCGAGGAGGACTGGTACGAGATAGCGTGGCCCGAGGACGCGCCGGCGTTCGTCGTCTCCGGCGACAGCTCGGCGCCAGGGCTGCCGATTTTTGTGCCGACGAACTACACCACGAGCGTCTGCGGATACCAGTCGCCGGCGAACATCGCAACCGCCGATAAAGATGTCGTGAGCGCGACGAGTTCGGGCTGGTTTACGATAAAGGTGCTTGCCGAGGACAACATATGGTTCCAGCCGGTCAGGGCGGTCCTGCGCACGGACCCCGAGTATGCGACCACCAACGCGGCGAACTGGGAGATCGGCTCCGAGGTCACCCTCATAGGCGGCGCTGCCGCCGGCGGCGCGCAGATGGCCGCCCAGACTGCGAACTCGGCGCTCCCCGGCTACATATACGAGCCGTCGTCCACCGGGCGCCGCAACTGGAACCCGCGCCTCTACCACGAGCCCAAGCAGGATTCCGAGACGGACGGCATCGGCTACGACACCGAAGGCGACGCCGACGCATACTCGGAGCTCAAGTCGTCGATCTACCTCGTCAACACGGCCGAATCTCCGCTCGAGGTCTGGTGGTCGCGCGGCGTGCAGCAGGAAGACATGTCCGGCCCGATTCGCATCCCCTGCGTTGTCCAGCACTACAAGGCGGTCTGGCCGGAGAGCAAGGACGTCCAGACGATAGTCATCGCGTCCCAGAAGGGCTCCGACGGCTACATCGCCGGCGCGTCTTCGTCCGCGCTATACCTGAACGCGCAGACCGACACGACGTGGCTCGACGCGAGCGCGAAGATAGATCCCGGTCTGCGCGGCGGCTTCACGTTCGGCTTCTGGCTGAATTCTTCGCCGGTGGAGGCGGGCAGCCCAGCTACGTCGCCGGGGCTTCTTGCGACTCTCTTCGCGGAATACCTGAACGGTGCGGTTTCGTTTCGCCTTTTCGACGGCTCGTCCGACGACAAGTCGCAGGTGCGCCTTTCGACGACCGTAAGCGCAGGGCGCGAATGGAGCGACCTTGCGTCGGTCGAGATACCGAAGGACGAATGGACGTATTTCGCCCTCGTTCTCGACCCGGAGACCAACGGCACGGCGCGTGCGGCTCGGCTCTACGCCGGCACGGACGTGGCGTGGACCGGCACGATCGACCTTGAGTCCGTCACCAACAAGATGTCGTTCACTATCGGCGCGTGGACTCCTCTTATCGGCGGAACGCCGCTGCCCAGCGCGGCAGGCGTCGCGGTCGACGCCGTGTCTGCCTGGTCGCTCGCGCTCACAGGAGAGCAGATCGCCGAGATATGGCAACGCGTTGGCGGCAGCACGGAGGCTGACCTCTGCCTGCAGTGTCGCTTCACGTTCGACGGCATCAGCGACATTGAACCGCTTTCCGGCAGCCCGAACCGCATTGCCATCGACACCGTCGCCCTCAAGACCATGCTCACGTCCGGCGCCCTCAAGATGTCGCCCGGCGCGCCCGAGCTTTCAAGCGGCATCGTCAGAAGCGACGACGGCGTGAATGCCGAGGTGTACTACGAGAACGACCAGAACAAGACGGGCTTCAACCCGAACGACGAGCATGCGTTCCTGGCGGACGCGCCGGACGGAAAGGTCGTGCACGCTCTCAGGTGCGACCTCGCGTCCGAGGAGGGCTCTCAGCCGCTCGTTCTCGTCCAGTACGCGAAGGATGGCAAGGGCGCAATGCGCGTCTTCGGCGTCGCCCTCACCAACGAAGTCTATTCGACCCTTGGCTGCACGCGAAAGGCCGGCCTCATGCTGACGCCGCCTCATCCGCTGGACGTCCTCGACTTCGCGAACAACGAGACCAGCTTCGCGATCACGGTCTCGGGAACCCCGACGAACAGCTTCGGCGAGGCCACGACCGACAAGGAGGTCGTGTACTACGACCGCCACAGCCGGATGTGGGCCAGGCGCGACGGTTCGACGGACGCATACTACTACTATGCCACGCGCGAGGGGTTCTGGTTCCCCGGTCTTTCGTCTCAGCCCGCAGTCGGAACGTTCGTTCCGTGGCTCGCAAGGGTGGATGACGAAAGGGCGGACCTCATTACGTCTGCTCCGCTGCCGTGGAACTGGACGATCACCTGGCCGGACGACTCGGAGATACCGAGAATGCGGGTCGCGCAGACTCTGACAACGGCGGACGCCGGACTGCCTGAGGTCTGGAACGCGTCGTCGATGGCTGTGGTGTTTCCCGTGCCGGAAGCCGGTAAGCTGACGCGTGAGCGTGTCGTGCATCTCATAGACCCGACCGTCGTGCAGTCGCAGGCGCTCCCAATCAGCACTTCGTTCACCGACGACTACGACTTCACCCTCGGGCCGTCCGGCACGACCCAGCTTCGGAAGGGCAAGTACTACTTTCCAGGAGTGCCGCCGTCGATCTCCGACCGCTTCTACGTTGACGCCGCCAACCAGAAGATGTGCCTTCTCGGACAGTACGTCGAGAAGAACGCCGGCGGCAGCTACCTCCAGCTCAACGTGCTGACGCCTTCCGAACGGCAGGCTCTGCTGGCCCTGTGCAAGAAGCCGTCCAATACGCCGGCATGGACTAACTGGACCAGCGCCGTCAATGCGCTTGCGCTTTCCGAGGTGGCTCCCAACACGACGACTCGCGTGGCGGAGAAGGCCGTCGCCGGAACCCAGGCAGGCTCGTCGTTCAGAATCAAGACGACTTACAAGGCCGTCGACCACTACGCGCTCGTTGCGTCCGGCGAGGGCACGGGATATGTCACGCTCATAGAGAACGACAGCCCCGACACAAGCATGGTGGACGAGGGATCGACGATATCCATGCACGTCGTCAAGGTCGAGCCGGAGCTGTACGCGGGCGGGCTGACGGTGATAAC
>JAEEZC010000224.1 GCA_016288465.1 Verrucomicrobiota bacterium
CTGCATGCTGCCTGGGGTAGAGACGAAGGTCTCGCCCGAAGGCGAGCTTCTCATACGCGGGCCGAACGTGATGAAGGGGTATTTCCGCGCGCCGGAGCAGACGGCGGCGGTGCTCTCGAAGGACGGCTGGTTCCGCACGGGCGACATTGGTTCGATCGACGGGGACGGATTCGTGTGGGTGAAGGGACGCGGCTCGCGCACGATTGTGCTTTCGTCCGGCAAGAAGATCGCGCCGGAGGAACTCGAGGAGAAGCTTCTTGTCAGCCCCGGCGTCCGCGAGGTCGTGGTGTACGGCGAAGGCGAGAGCCGCACGGTGACGGCAGAGATATTCTCCGACCTCCCCGAGACCGAGGTTCGCGCGATCGTCGCCGCCGTCAACCAGACGCTGCCGGTCTACAAGCGCATCAAGCGGGTCGTCGCGCGCAGGACTCCGTTTCCGCGCACGTCGTCCGGCAAGATATGCTACGCGCGCAAGCCTGTGCGGACGAAGCGCCGGCGCCGCGGCATGGAGCAGAACTGGTTGCTCATTCTTCTGGCGGCGCTCGGGATTCTGGCCCTTGTGTCCGCGATCGTGAGCGTCATGCCGAACTTCCTTGAGTCGCAGGGAGTGCTGCTGCCGCCGGTCGTCAAGTCGGTGTTCTCGGCATTCGACATAATAGGCGAGGTTCTGCTGGTGGTCTTCGCGTGTCTGTTCATCTTCCGCCTGCGCAGGCGGTAGCGGTAGTCGGCGATGTCGAAACGCGGCAAGAGGTTTCTGAGGAAAGTCAGGGTCCCGTTCGAATGGATGGGCATCGGCCTCGGGCTGCTCGTGCTTTCCAGCCTTCCGAGGCGCGGCATGCTCGCCGTATGCGACTTCGTCAGCGCGGTCATGTACGCGTTCGACCGCCGCGGCCGCCGCATCGCCCGCCAGAATCTGGACATCATATTCGCGGATGTTCCCGAGGCGAAGCCGTCCGAGCGTGCGCTGCGCATCATTGTGCGACGCTCGTATCGCAGCATGGCGCGCGCAGTAGGGCATGCGTTCTGGACATGCCGCAGCGCCCGCGTCCGCGCCGCCGCCGCCGGAGAGCTCTCGTCCGAGTGCCGCTCGTTCCTGGCCGCGAACAAGCCGGCGGTGACTGTCTCCGGCCATATCGGCTGCTGGGAGGTGCTGTCCCAGCTGGCGTTTCTCGAAGGGCATCGGATGATGTCCGTGGCCAAGGACATCGGCACGAAGGGCATGACAGCCATGCTGATGCGCGCTCGCCGCTCCATAGGCCAGGAGATCGTTCCTGCGGACGGCGCGTTTCGTCCGCTCATGGGAGGCATGAAAGACGGCAAGTCGCTTGGCCTTCTCGTCGACCAGGCGGTGCGCCCTTCGGACGGCGGCATCTGGGTGCGATTCTTCGGGCGTCCCCATCCGGTTTCGGCGGCCCCCGCCTTCTTTGCCGCGAAGGGCAAGGCTCCGATAGCGGTCGCCTGGTCGCGTCCTCTGAAGGACGGACGGTACAGGTGCGAGATGATCTCGACCTATTCCGCCGCGGACGCGCGCGACGTCTGGGGAGTGACGCAGAAGTGCCTTTCGGACCTGGAGCGCGTCATCCGCCGCCATCCGTCCTGCTGGGCGCTGAACTACAACTGCTTCCGCAAGACGCCGACGCCCGACGAGCTTGCGCAGCTCGAGGCCCGGGAGCGCAAGGCGAGGGAGGCAGGTTCATGAAGACGTTGCAGCTTGTGCCTGCCATGGAGCAGGGCGGCGTGGAGCGGGGCGTCGTCGAGATGAACCGTGCCATTGTCTCGGCCGGCTGGGAGAACGTCGTCGTCTCCGCCGGCGGCCGTCTCGCCGAGCGCATCGAAGCCGCAGGCGGCCGTCACGTCCTGATGGATGTCAAGTCCAAGAACCCGCTCACCTATCTCTCCCGCGCCGCCGCGCTGAGGCGCCTGCTTGAGAAGGAGAGGCCCGACGTGGTATGTGCGCATTCGCGAGTTCCCGCGTGGCTTTTCGTCAGGGCGGGACGCGGTCTCGGCATACCGTGGATCACGTTTGCGCACGGTGCGAACTCGGTGTCGCGCTATTCGAAGGTGATGACGGCCGGCGACCTCGTCGTAACGCCGTCGCGGTACGTCGCCGACTATCTCAAGGCGGCATACGGGACGGACGAGGCGAAGATTCGGGTAATTCCGCGCGCAGTGGAACAGGAGCGGTTTGATCCGCAGAGGCTGGACCTGTCGTTTGTTGAGGCAAAGCGCCGCGAATGGCGCACGGAAGGGCGGACGGTGGTCATGGGCGTCGGCCGCATAACGCGACTCAAGGGCTTTGACGTGCTCGTGCGCGCCGTGGGAAGGCTTCGCGACCAGGGTGCGACCGGCAGGGACGGGCGCCCGTTCATGCTCGTCATCGTCGGCGAGGCGGAGCTGCTGAGGAAGGACGTGGAGGTCGAGCTGCATTCGCTTGTCGCGTCGCTCGGCCTCGAAGACAGAGTCGTGTTTGCGGGCAACCAGAGCAAAGTCGCCGAATGCATCTCCATTGCGGACGTGGTGGTGTCCTCCAACACCGAGAAGCCCGAGGCGTTCGGGCGCTCGATGGCGGAGGCGCTTGCGATGGGGCGGCCTGTCGTCGCGAAGGCGTTCGGCGGGGCTCTGGACGTGGTGCGCGACGGCGTGGACGGCACGCTTGTGAGGGATGGCGATTTTGCCGCCGCGATAGAGAAGACGGCCAAGATGCAGTTTGACGGCGCTGCGGCGAGGAGGTCCGTGCTGGACCGGTTCTCGTTCGACAGGATGGTGGAACTTTCGCTTTCAGTCTACAGGGAGCTAATGAAATGAAAGACAAAGGCTGGCTTGCAGGCCCGGTGCTGTTCGTCGCGCTCGCGGGCGCTCTTCTCGTGACATGGGCGGCGCTGGAGCCTTCGACGCTCGTGAGGAACTTCGACCAGGGCGGCTACTCGCCCTTCGAACTTGCGACGTTGCCGTTCTTCGCGGCGATTGTGCCGCTTGTGTGGTGGAAGTGCCCATTTGATGGGCCAAAGGCGCGGCGCGTGCTTCTCTGCACGGCCGTCAGCGTAGTCGCGGTCATGGCGATAGCGAAGGAGCTGGATCTTCACATAATGGTTCTAAGGGCCGTATATCCCGACTACGTCGGCGCGGACGGTGGAATGGCCCCTGGGCTGTTCAAGCCGGACGGACGGCCTCTCACCGGCACCCCGTTCAAGATGCGCGTCATCACGAATGCGGGGGTTCCTTTCGGAATGAAGCTGATCGTGGTTGCCTACTTCGCGGCGTTCTTCGGCGTTTTCGCCGCCGGCTTCGCGTACCTGTTCCCGCGCTGGATAAAGGGCGTCTTCAGGCTCGACGCGGCTTCATGGGCGTGGGGCTGCTTCGGCGCAAGCGGCGTCATGGTGCAGGTCGCCGACCGCCTGCCCGCGTGGCTTGGCCATGGGTACGGTCTTGACAAGCACTCGGCCGACGGAATCACCGCCGCGACGTCGCTCTGCACCTGCCTTGAAGAGGGCGGCGAGATGATGATAGCGATTTTCGCGCTGCTTACCATATGGCTGTCGCACGGGGCCGTTGCGCGGGGCGAAGCTGATCGGAGCTGACGGATGGAACATCTTGTCGCGTTTTTCTCCTGGCTGATGGAGTGGTGCCACTCCTGGTGTCCGAACTACTGGGCGGACATCGTGATTTTCACGTTCTTCACGAAGGTGCTGCAGTTCCCGGTTTCGCTCTGGTGCCAGGCCAACTCGCTCAAGATGGTCGAGCTGATGCCCGAGTCGAACCGCATAAAGATGAACCACTACGGCGACAGGGACGCGATAGGCGACGAGACGGCGGCCCTCTTCAAGCGCGAGAAGTACCATCCGCTCCTGTCGCTGGTGCCGCTCGGCATACAGATCGCGATTCTCATGGCCTTCGTCAAGGTCATCTACGGAATCGGCGACAGGCTGACCGTGCCGGGAATGGCGAAGCCGCTTATCGCGCATGTGCCGTGGACCGACGGCGGAGTCGCGTGGCTCATGCCGCTTTTCGCCGGCGCCGCCGCGTGGCTTCTCGGGTATTCCCAGAACATTTTCAATCCGCTTCAGCACGAGCAGAGCAGGGCCCAGCAGCTTGTCACCAACGGAATCTCCATCTGCATATCGCTGTTCCTCGGCTGCTTCGTCGCGGCTGGCGTCGGCCTGTACTGGGCCGCGAGCAACCTCATGTCCATCGTGGTGCAGTGGGCCGAGAACCTCTGCATTCCGCCGGCGAAGCACGTGAACTATCCTCGGCTTCGGCGCAGCCAGGCGGAGCTCAGGCGCTTCGAGGCCGACATGAAGCGCAAGACGCTGGTCTCCCCTGAGGATCGCCGGCGCGAGAAGAACGACTACCGGCGCTTCTTCAAGGTCGCGAACAAGCATCTCGTCTTCTACGCAGAGGGCGGCGGCTACTACAAGTACTTCAAGAGCGTGATCGAGTGGCTGCTGGCGCACTCGAACGTGACGGTGCACTATGTGACGAACGATCCGCATGACGCGGTGTTCGCGGACAGCCGGATCCGGTCGTACTTCATCGGGCAGACGAGGATAATCCCGCTGATGATGAAGATGGACGCCGACATGGTCGTCATGACGACGCCCGACCTCGGCACGTACCAGATCAAACGCTCCTATGTGCGGAAGGACGTGGAGTACGTGTACGTCGACCACGGTCCGACGTCCGTCCACATGTGCTACAGGAAGGGCGCGTTCGACAACTTCGACACGATCATGTGCAACGGGCCGTTCCAGGTCGAGGAGCATCGCGCGACCGAGAAGCTCTACGGTCTGAAGGCAAAGCGGCTCGTGGAGTCCGGCTATCCGCTGCTGGACACGCTCGCCGCCGGTTCCGGGGCGCAGGCGGCGAAGGGGCCCGGCGAGCCGTGGAGGATCATGGTCGCGAACTCACATCAGAACGACAACATCTTCGACTCCTGCATCGACGCGCTCGTGTCGGCGCTGTCGGGTCCGGCGGCAAGAGTGGACGGCCGCCCGGTCGAAATCGTGCTGCGGCCGCATCCTCAGTACGTGCGCCGCGGCCCCGCTCGCTGGCAGTCGATACGCGAGCGTCTTTCCGGCGCGGGCGGGGACGGCGCGACGATAGTCTTCGAGGACGACTTCTCGAAGCCGTCGACGATGGATTCGGCGGACGTGCTCGTCACGGACTGGTCGGGAATCGCCTACGAGTTCGCGTACAAGACGCGCCGGCCGACGCTCTTCGTCAACACGCCGATGAAGGTGATAAACCCGGAATGGCGGAAGATCGGAATAGTTCCGACGGACATATCCTTCCGCGACGAGGTCGGCGTCTCGGTCTCGCCGGACGACATGGAGGGCGCCGCGGCCGCAGTCGCCGGGATGCTCTCCGAACCGGCTCGGTTCGCTAAGAAGATAGACGCCCTTTTCGCGGAGCGCTTCTTCAATCCGGGTCGCGCGGGAGAGGTCGTCGGGTCGTACATCCTTGACTCTCTCATCGAACGCGGGCGTCGCCGTTCGTCTTCCGCCGTCTAGCCGGCATACCACCCCGCGCCGAAAATATGTTATACTAGGGGAACTTGAAGACGGTATTCATATTCATCGACGGGGTCGGGCTCAGCGGACCTTCGGCGGACAACCCGCTGAACACGGAGGTCTGCCCCGCGCTCTATCGCCTGATCGAGCGGCATTCAAAGCCGATTGACGCCAACCTCGGCATCGAGGGGGCGCCTCAGTCCGCCACTGGCCAGGCGACGATGTTCACCGGCGTCAACTGCGCCGCGGCGATGGGCCGTCATTGCGAAGGCTTCCCTCCGCAGGCGCTGCGCAAGATCGTCGAGGGCGACAATCTTTTTCTCCAGCTGAAGAGGCGCGGCAGAAAAGTGCGCTTTGCAGACGCGTATCTCGTTGACAGCGCGGCGGATCTCGCCGAGCGCCGCTTCAAGTCCGTCACGACCGTGATGGCGCTGACGGTTCCGGAGTCCGTCTCGACCGTCAGCGACCTTGTGGCGGGCGAGGCGGTGATGCAGGACCTCACGCGCGAGACAATACAGGACCGCTATCCCGACGTGCCGATAGTGTCGCCGCAGCGCGCGGCCGAGCACCTCTTCAGGATCGCCCGCGAGAACGACTTCACGCTTTACGAGTTCTTCCAGACCGACGTCTCGGGCCACTCGATGGACTACGCGCGCGCCTGCGCCGTGCTTCGCGTGTTCGATTCGTTTCTCGCCGCCTTCGTGCGCTACGCGGAGGCCGCCGGCATCACGCTCGTAATAACGTCCGACCATGGCAACATCGAGTCGGTCTCGACGCGCGGGCACACCCGCAACCCCGTGCCGTTCATCGCGTTCGGGCCCGGGGAGTCGTTCCTTCGCGGGCGCGTCTCGTCGCTGGTGGACGTGACGCCGGCCATCCTGTCGGCCTACGACGGCGGGCGTCCGCCAGAAATGGTATAATACACCCCAATATACACACCCATGAAAAACGACTGCATCTTCTGCGCGATCGCCGCAGGCGAAATACCGAGCTTCAAGGTATACGAGGACGACGTTGTCGTCGCGTACCTGGACATCAACCCGGTTTCCGAGGGGCACACGCTTGTGATTCCCAAGAAGCACACCGAAGGGCTTCTCGACACGCCGGACGAAACGCTGGCGGCGGTCGTCGCGCGCGTAAAGCTGGTTGCCGCGCATCTGAAGAAGGTCCTTCCCTGCGACGGCTTCAACATCGCCCAGAACAACGGCGAGGTCGCCGGCCAGACTGTGAAGCACGTGCACTTCCACATCGTCCCGCGCTACAAAGGCGACGACCCGCTCGTGTTCAAGGGGGCGAAGGGCGACATGGAGCGTCTCGCCGCGCTTGCGGCGCGGCTCGCGATGCCGCGATGACCGACGCCCACTGTCACGTCTCTGCGGAGGATCCGTCTGTCAGGGAGTTCCTGATCGGCCGGGACTTCTTCGGCGTGCATCCGCAGGATTCGGGCTGCGCGGACGTGGCGGAGGAGCTTGCGGCGCTTGAGGCGAGGCTCGAAGGCTCGCCATGCGCGGGAGTGGGTGAGATCGGGCTGGACCGTCTTCTGGTTCGCGAGGTGTCGCCCGCGATGCAGGGCCTCTTCGAGGCGCAGCTCGCTCTCGCCGTTCGCTTCGGCAGGCCTGTCGTGCTGCACGGCGCGAAGTGCTGGGGCAGGGTGGTGGAGGCGGTGAGGCGGCTTGCGGGCGGCGGAATTCCGTTCCTCTGCCACGGCTTCTCGCGCTCCGGCGGGCTCGTCCCCGAGATCGTGGAGCTGGGCGGCTACTTCTCGGTCGGCCCAGCGATACTCAACGACCACGCGGTGAACTACCGCGAGCTCGCGAAGAGGCTCCCGTGCGAGCGCCTGATGGTCGAGACGGACCGCACCGCCGACAACGCGGCCGACTGCCCGTCTGTTCGGGCGGTGCTTGAGAAGCTTGCGGAGGTGCGCGGCGTTCCGGCCGACGAGCTCGAGCGCGCCACCGACGCGAATGCCGACGAATTTCTCGGAGGCCACAGGCCTGCCGGGTCCAAGACATGAAAACCAAGCCACTGTTCATCGTAATGTCCGCGCCGTCCGGCTGCGGCAAGACCACCCTGATAGACATGCTCCTCCAGGAGTACCACGACCTCGTATACTCAGTGTCGTGCACGACGCGCGCTCCGCGCGGCGAGGAGGAGGACGGGATCGACTACCACTTCAAGTCCAAGAAGCGCTTCGAGGAGCTGATCGGCGAGGACGCCTTCATCGAGTACGCGAACGTGCACGGCAACTACTACGGCACTCTCAAGCAGCCGATAGCGGAGGTGCTTGCCGAGGGCAACTCGATGATGCTCGACATCGACGTCCAGGGCGCGGCGAAGGTGCGCGAATACGTGCGCTCGCTGCCGAACACGGACCCGATGAAGATCGGCTACGTCGACATCTTCATCAACCCGCCTTCGATGGAGGAGCTGCGCGCGCGCCTTGAGGGGCGCGGCACGGACTCGCGCGAATCGGTGGAGCGGCGCCTTAGGAACGCGGAGTCCGAGATGGCCCGCGCGGGCGAGTACATGTTCCAGGTGACAAACGACGATCTCGGCATGTGCTTCAAGCGTCTTTGCGACCTTGTCGACGCGCTGTCGGGGCGCATGTAAGGCTCAGGTGCATCTTATGAAAAGCGAAACAAGAAGGCTGAAGTACGCGATGGTCGGCGGCGCGGAGGGCTCGTTCATAGGCCCGATACACCGCATGGCCATCAGACTCGACGACCTGGCCGACCTCGTCGCCGGCAATTTCTCCCGCAACGCGCGCAGAAACGCCGCGAGCGGAGCTGCGATGCGCCTCGACCCTGCGCGCGTCTACGGCGACTGGCGCAGGCTGATCGACGCGGAGGCGGACAAGATCGACTTCCTCGTCGTCTGCACGACGAACGAGACGCACTTCGAGATCGCGAAGGCCGCGCTTGAGGCGGGGCTGGACGTCCTCTGCGAGAAGCCGCTCTCGCTGACCGTGGCCGAGGCCGAGACGCTCGAGCGGCTCGCGCGCCGCAAGCGCCGCATAATCGGCATCCCGTTCACGTACGTCGGCTATCCCATGATCAAGCTCGCGCGCGACATCGTGGCGCGCGGGGAGATCGGCAAGGTCGACAAGGTCGTCATGGAGTATCTGCAGGGCTCGTTCCGCAAGGCCGACAGGAGGAACTCCTGGAAGATGGACCCCCGCATCGCAGGCCCGAGCTGCGTCGTGGCCGACATCGGCGTCCACGCATTCACGATGATCGAGTACGTGACCGGGCTCGACGTTAAGTCGCTGCTCGCCGACCTCTCCAGCTTCGCCAGCGGCGGCCTTGACGACGACGCCTCCGTGATCATGCGCCTCGACGGCGGCGCCAGGGCGATGCTGGCGACCTCGAAGATCGCAACCGGCGAGGAGAACGGCGTGCGGCTGCGCGTCTACGGGGCGAAGGGCTCGATCCACTGGGACCAGGAGTCCCCCAACTACCTGACCGTCAAGTATCCCGCCAGGCCCGACAGCGTCTTCAGGCGCAAGGCGCCGTACATCGGCGAGTGGTCGCCGGTGTCCGTCGCGTCGTCGCGCTTCCCCGCCGGGCATCACGAGGGCTTTGTGGAGGCGCTTGCGAACATATACGACGCGTTCGTGTCGGCCGTGCTCACGAGGCGCGCCGAAGACCTGCCCAGCGCCCGCGAGGGCGTGCGGTCGATGAAGTTCGTGGAGGCGTGCCTGGCGTCGTCCAAGGCCGGGGCGATATGGACTAAAATCTGAGAATATGATAAAATAAGCGACCTTTAAGCATACCCGGAGAAAAAATGAAGACCAGTATCAAGAATCTGGACAAGTGTCAGGTCAAGCTCACCGTTACGCTGGACGCGGACGAAATCGCCGCTATCACGAAGGAAGTCGAGAAGACTTTCCTCCGCGAAGCCGAGTTGCCAGGCTTCCGCAAGGGCAAGGTGCCGATCGAGCTTATCCGCAAGTCGTTTGGCGACGGCCTCAGCAAGGAAATCCGCCGTGCGATGTTCCACAAGTACTACGGCGACGCGATCAAGGCGGAGAAGCTCGACGAGGTCGCCCTCGCAAATGTGGAGGACTTCAAGGTCGACGCGGAGGGCGGCTCGTTCGTCGCCACGGTCGAGGTCAAGCCGAAGTTCAAGCTCCCCACGTACAAGGGCCTCAAGATCGCGTCGAACGACACGACGGTCCCCGAAGAGGTCGTCAAGGCCCAGCTGGACCGCCTGCGCGCCGCCTACGCGAAGTACGAGGACGCGAAGGAGGGGGACGTCGTCGGCGACGGCGACTTCGTCCAGATCGACTACGACGGCAAGGTCGGCAAGCAGAAGATCGTCGACGTCAATCCCGAGGCGAAGGTCGTCGGCGAGGGCAGGGGCTTCTGGGTCCAGGTCGAGGAAGGCCGCTTCCTTCCCGAGATCCTCGATGCCGTGAAGGGCATGAAGGCCGGCGAGACGAAGGAAGGCGTCGCCGCGAAGTTCGGCAAGGAGGCCGCTCCCGAAGGCCTCAAGGGCAAGAAGGCCGTCTACACGATTACGCTCAAGAGCTTCCGCCGCCGCATCCTGCCGACCGACGCCGAGTTCGTCGAGAAGGCGAAGGCCGAGTCGCTTGACGCGCTGACGTCCGTCGTCCGCACTGAACTCCAGAAGGCGGCCGACCGCCAGGAGGCCGTGCGCCGCGAGAACGAGGCGATAGAGCTTCTTCTCAAGAAGGCGGACTTCGACGTCCCCGAGACCCAGGTCCGCAACGCGACCGACGCCAAGCTGCATGATTTCGCGCAGCGCGCCCAGTATTCCGGCCTCGACGCGAGCTACTTCGAGGAGAACCGCGACAAGATTCTCGAGGACGCCAACACGACCGCCCTGAAGCAGGTGCGCCTGTGGTACATCATCGACGCCATTGCCGAGGCCGAGAAGATCGAGGCCAGCGACGAAGAGCGCGGCCGCAAGGTGATCGACTTCGTGCTTGCGAACGCCAAGAAGTGAAGGGCTGGTCCCGCATGGAAAGAGGCTACCTGATTCCGTATGTGGTCGAGCAGACCGGCAAGGGCGAACGCTCGTACGACATCTACTCCCGCCTTCTCCTCGACCGCATCGTCTTCATATCGGGCGAGGTCAACGACGAGATGGCGAACGCCGTGTGCGCCCAGTTGCTCTTTCTGCAGTCTCAGGACAGCAAGAAGGAGATCTCCGTGTACGTCAACTCGCCGGGCGGCAGCGTGACCGCGGGCCTCGCGATCTACGACACGATGCAGTTCGTGAAGTGCCCGGTCGCGACGTACTGCCTCGGCCAGGCCGCCTCGATGGGCGCCGTCCTGCTGGCGGCGGGCGCCAAGGGCCGCCGCTTCGCGCTTCCCAACGCCCGCATAATGATCCATCAGCCCTGGGGCGGCGCCGAGGGCAAGGCCAGCGACATCGAGATCACGGCGAGGGAGATACTGCGGCTCAAGGACATACTGAACGGCATCCTCGCGCGCCATTCCGGCAGAAAGCCCGAAGACGTCGTGAAAGACACCGACCGCGACCACTTCATGTCCGCCCAGGAGGCGAAGGAGTGGGGCATCGTAGACGAGGTCCTCTCTTGAAGACTAAGGAATACATCTGCTCCTTCTGCGGGCGAAGCTCCAAGGAGATCGCCGTCCTTCCGGGCGTCGACGGCAACATCTGCGTCGACTGCGTCCGCCACGCGAACGAGATGGTGGAGCGCCACGAAAGGGCCCTCAGCGACGTTCCGCCGCTGCCGCCCACGCCGACGCCCAAGGCGATCAAGGAGTTCCTCGACCAGTACGTGATCGGGCAGGACGAGGTCAAGAAGGTACTCTCCGTCGCCGTGCACAACCACTACCGCCGCCTCGAGGCGACGGAGGCCGCCTCGTCCGGCAAGCCGAGCAAGAAGGCGCCCGCGGGCTACGCCGGCTTCGCCGACGTCGAGATCGAGAAGTCCAACATCCTGCTCATAGGCCCGACCGGCTGCGGCAAGACGCTTCTCGCGAAGACCCTTGCGCGCATGCTGGGCGTCCCGTTCGCCATAGGCGACGCGACGGTGCTCACGCAGGCCGGCTACGTCGGCGAGGACGTCGAGAACCTCGTAAGGTACCTCCTCCAGA
>JAEEZC010000225.1 GCA_016288465.1 Verrucomicrobiota bacterium
CATCTTCGCCGGGAACTCCGTGAGCGGCTCTTCCGCTCCGCCCTCCTCCGCGCCGTACGGCTTGCCGTCCTTCCAGGTCACCTGATCGGTCGGGATCAACACGCCGCGCGATGTCTTGAACGCCGTTCCGAGGATCATCCCCTGGTTCACGAGCCGCTGGAACGGCTCCTTCGTGGGCACCAGCCCAAGGTCGAACAGAACCTTGTGCCAGAAGCGCGCATACAGAAGATGCAGAACGGCATGTTCCGCGCCTCCCACGTACAGGTCCACCGGCAGCCACTTCTTCAGGAGTTCGGAATCGGCAAACGCCGTGTCGTTGTGCGGATCGATGTAGCGCAGATAGTACCAGCAGGAACCCGCCCACTGCGGCATCGTGTTCGTCTCGCGCTTGCCCTTCCGGCCGGTTGCGGGATCGGTGACGTTCACCCATTCCTCCGCCTTCGCCAGCGGCGGCTCGCCCGTTCCCGTCGGCTTGTAGTCCTGAAGCTCCGGCAAGGTGAGCGGAAGGTCGCCTTCATCCACGAGCGACTGCGTGCCGTCCTCCCAGTGAATGACCGGGAACGGCTCGCCCCAGTAGCGCTGGCGCGAGAAGAGCCAGTCGCGCAGCTTGTACTGCGTCTTGGCCTTGCCGACGCCCTTCTCCTCCAGCCAGGAGATCATCCTGCGGCGCGCATCGTCCACCGAAAGACCCGTCAGGAACCCGGACGACACCATGACGCCCGTCGCGATGTCGGTGAAAGCCGCCTCGCCGGTGTACGGCACGGGATCTGGCGAAGCGTTCTTGGCGGCCTCGCTGTCGGCCGGCGCGACGACCTGGACGATTGGAAGGCCGAACACCTTCGCGAAGTCGAAGTCGCGCTCGTCGTGCGCGGGCACGGCCATGATCGCGCCGGTGCCGTAGCTCGCAAGCACGTAGTCGGAAATGAAGATCGGCAGCGCCTCGCCGTTCACGGGGTTGACGCCCTCGACGCCTTCAAGCCTGACACCCGTCTTCTCCTTGTTGAGCTCGGTGCGCTCGAGGTCGCTCTTCGAGGCGGCCTTCTTCTGGTATTCGCGAACCGCGTCGGCGTTCCTGATCGTCCCGTCCTCAAGCCACTTCGCGACAAGCGAATGCTCCGGCGAGAGAACCATGTACGTCGCGCCGAAGAGCGTGTCGCAGCGCGTGGTGTAGACGGTGATCTTCTCCGCGGCGGAGGCGCCGCCGCACCTGACGCCGAAATCGACGAGCGCGCCGGTCGACTTACCGATCCAGTTGCGCTGCATCTCCTTTATGCCCTCGGGCCAGTCGAGCGTGTCGAGGTCGTTGAGAAGCCTCTCGGCGTACTCCGTGATTTTGAGCATCCACTGGCGCATCGGCTTGCGGATCACCGGATGGTTGCCGCGCTCGCTGCGCCCGTCGATGACCTCTTCGTTGGCGAGCACGGTTCCGAGCGCGGGGCACCAGTTCACCGGAACCTCGGCGACGTAGGCCAGGCCCTTCTTGTAGAGCTGCTCGAAGATCCATTGCGTCCAGCGGTAGTACTTCGGGTCGGTCGTGTTGACCTCGCGGTCCCAGTCGTAGCTGAAGCCGAGCGCCCGAATCTGCTCGCGGAAGCGGTCAACGTTCTTCTTCGTCGTGACCGCGGGATGCGTGCCCGTCTCGACGGCGTACTGCTCGGCAGGCAGGCCGAACGCGTCCCAGCCCATCGGATGCAGCACGTTGAAGCCCCTCATGCGCTTGTAGCGGCAGAGGATGTCCGTCGCCGTATAGCCCTCGGGATGCCCGACGTGCAGGCCCGCGCCCGACGGATACGGGAACATGTCGAGGCAGTAGAACTTCTCGCCCGAGGCGGACGAGTCGGTCTTGAAGGTCTTGTTCTCGAGCCAGTACTTCTGCCACTTCCGCTCGATGGCGGAGAAATTGTATTCGCTCATTGCTGCTTCTGGTCCTCGGCATGCTCGGCGATCGCCTTTGCGATTAGCCCCGACACGTCGTTGGTCGCCGCGGCGACGCCGGCTTTTACGGCGTAGTAGATGGCCTTGTGCGACGAGCTGCCGTGGCCGATTATCACAGCGCCCGGAACGCCGAGCAGTGGGGCGCCGCCGTACACTTCTGGGTCGAGCTGCTGCTTCAGGGAGTGGAAGGCGCCGCGCAGAAGCAGCGCGCCCACGAACCTTAGCGGGCCCTTGAAGCATTCCCTCTTGAGCCAGTACGCGATCGCCTTCGCAATCGACTCGGTCGTCTTGAGGACGACGTTGCCGACGAAGCCGTCGCAGACCGCCACGTCGATGTGCCCCTTGTAAAGGTCCTTGCCCTCGATGTTGCCGACGAAGTTTATCCCCTTCACCTGCTTGAGCAGGGGAAAAGTCTCCTTCGTCATCTCGTTGCCCTTGCAGTCCTCGGTGCCGATCGATATGAGGCCGACGGCGGGAACGCCGCGCTTCAGGACCGACTTCGAGTACGCGTTGCCCATGATCGCGAACTGGACGAGCCACTCAGGATGGCAGTCCATGTTCGCGCCGGCGTCGAGCACCATGAGCGGACGCTTCGGATTGCGGTTCGGGAGCACCGTCGCTATCGCAGGGCGCTTGACGCCCGGTATGCGGCCGAGGGTGAGAATGGCGCTCGTCGCGACCGCGCCGGAGTTGCCCGCCGACACGAACGCGTCGGCGCGGCCCTCCTTCACAAGGCGCATGGCGACGTTTATGGAGCAGTCCTTCTTCTTGCGCACCGCCTCGACGGCATGCTCGTCCATCTCGGCGACGTCGGGCGCGTGGACGATCTCCAGCCGACCGCCCTCGATCGCCTGCTGCGCGGACGATTTGAGCTTCGGAGGAAGCTTGTCCAGCTCTTCCTGTATGCGGGCGAGCTGCCCTACCAGGAGAATCTTGACGTCTTCAATGCCCAGGGCGGCCTCGACCGCGCCGACGACTATCTCGCCGGGAGCGTGGTCGCCGCCCATCGCATCAAGCGCAATCCGCGTCATCGGGACTCCTCCCACAAGATCTGCCGCAGCGGCGGAGAGTCTTTACTTCGCCGCAACGACCTTGCGGCCCTTGTACGTACCGCACTTGGGGCACGCGCGATGCGAGCGAACTGCGGCGCCGCATGCCGGGCACACACTGGTCTGGGCGAGAATGGGCTTCTCGAGGGACGCGACGCGCTCGCGTTTACGACGCTTGGACACACGATTCTTAGGGCTTGCCATTTTCTTCTTCTCTCTTTCTTTTCTTCTTCTGTTCAGGGCCTCGCAGCCGCAGGTTCACGAACCCGCCGCCGTCAGCCTCCGAAATTCAGTCCATCGAGCGCATTCCACCGTTCGTCGCCGGGCTCTGCGCTCTTCTGCTCGACGCCCGGACACTCCTCGGAGCAGACCGGGAAGGACGGAAGGGCGAGTATTATACCCTCTCTTACGTCTTCCGTCAAATCCACCTCCGGCGATTTCTCGTCGATCTCATACGAAATGGTGAAATCCTCGACCTTCACCGTGTCGTCGAAGTCCTTTCCGCAGCGCGAGCAGACAAGGTCGAAGTCCTGCTCCAGACGGCCGCGCACAAGAAGCTCGGTGCCGAAGACCTTCACTTCCAGCCGGTACCTCACGCCGCCGAACGGGTGCACGAACTCCTCGTCGATGTCGACGCAGTCTATCTCGCCCTCCAGCACGTCGCCTTCCGAAGCGACCCGCGAGGCGTCGACCACAAGTCTCTCAGCGCCGTCCTTCATCTCTTCCGCGCGCAGCCCTGCCGCCCTCCGCTCAGATGCCTGTGCACCGCCGGCGTCACGAAAGGCGCTGTGTCGCCGCCGTAGGACGCGATCTCGCGAACCGTGGACGCCGTGACGTACGCCAGGTTCTCGCTCGGCATCATGAACAGCGTCTCGATCTCGGGCGCCATGCGGCGGTTCGTAAGAGCCATCTGGAACTCGTACTCGAAATCGCTGTACACGCGCACGCCGCGTATTATGACGCGGGCTCCCTCGCGACGGCAGAAGTCGACGAGAAGACAGTCAAGAACCTTGACGGTCACGTTCTCGAGCCCCGCCTTCTCCACGTCCTCCTTGATCATCCGCAGTCTCTCGCGGCCGGAGAACCTCGCGCCCTGCTTTTTGCTGGTGGCGGCAACCGCGACAATAAGCCGATCATACAGCTTGGCACCTCGACGTATAAGGTCGAAATGCCCGAGCGTCATCGGGTCGAATGTCCCTGGATATACAGCCACCTTCTCTGCCATAACCTGTATATTATACCACAATATGCCCTCGTCACGCCAGTCCCCCTGGAAACGCTTGCCCGGCATGAGGCTCGAACCTCCTGCCGGGCAATGCTCAGTCGCATCGACTGGCGCAGATCACTGCACCATTATCGAGCCGATTTCCTCCTTGTTGAGCGTCGCAGCACCGTATCCGACGCCGTCAAGGACAAAGCCGCTCACCTTGACGCTCTGCTTCTTGAGCTTGCCGTTCACAACCACATAGAGCTTGAACGTGCCCCTGAAGGCGCCGGTGTTGGGCGCGTACGTGAGCTTCATCGCGGAGAGGTTCGTCTTTCCGCTCGTGGTGTCCACGACAGGCTCCGTGGCGTAGCGCGGAATCTTGACGGACGCCGCCCTGTTGAACGACCACTTGCCCGCCTTGGTAGGCAGAACAGGCTCGCCGTCGGGCAGAAGCGACTCGACGACGCCGGCAGGCAGCGCGCTCGTGAACGCGGCATAGACCGCCGCGCCGGAACGAGTCCACTTGCCGCCGACCGTCATGCCCACGATAAGCGCGCCGTCCCACTGACCGGAGACTCCAGTCGAATCGACGACGACCGTGGCGGACGGCGCACCCCGCACCGCGAGCTCGGCGACAACAGCGCCGGAGTTGACGGGCACCTTGCCGCCCCTCGCCGACAGACGCTTTCCGTCCAGCCCGGTTATTGTGGCGGCGACGGACACTTCGCCCCACCTGTTCGCCTTGCCGATCTTCACCTGGACTACGCCGACGACCTTGCCGCCGCGCACCACGGCGCCGCCCAGCGTCTTCGCCTTCTGTCCAATGGCGGTGTTGTTGTTGATCGGCGCAGGTGTGGAGCCGCCGCCAGCGTCGCTGAAGACGATCTTGACGCTGTCCTCAACGCCCAAGAACTCCTGCCAGGTCGCGGTGGCAAGTCCCGGCACCCTAGGCCCGCTCTTCTGCACGTAGAAGTAGCTGTTGTCGATGTAGATCGTAGCTCCCGCGCACCAGGACGGCAGAGTGATCTTCTCAAGCGAAAGGCACGCGGCGAACGCGTATGCTCCGATCGTCTCCACGCTCGAGGGGACGACCACCTCCTTAAGCGAATCGCACCAGCGGAACGCATACCCCTCAATCTTCTTGACGCCGTTGCCGATCCTGACGCTTGTGAGGTCATAGCAGTTCTGGAACACGTTCGTTCCGAGGCACTCGACGCCGTTGCCGATGACCACGCTCTTGAGGCCGCGGCAGCTCGAGAAAGCGCCTTCGCCGAGGCTCTTGACACTGTCGGATATCGTCACCGAAGCAATCTGGTAGCAGTTCGAGAATGCGTTCACGCCAACGGACTCGATGCCGTCGCCAATCACAACGCTGGTGAGCAGAGTGCAGTTGGTGAACGCGCCGTCGCCGATTCCATTGACACCGTCGTCATAGCCAACCGCCAGACTGCCGAGAAGGAATCCATCGTGGCCTACGATAACGCCGTTCTCAACGACAAGCGGACCAGACACGGGCGTGCCGGTTTCGGGCTGGAACGGGCAGCCTTCGAACGCATCCTTGGCGATGCTTGTGACATGATCGATGTTCTTCACATCGAAAAGGCTCGTGCTATACGCGAACGCGCGGCTGCCGATGCTCATTACGTTGTCGGGAATCGTCACGACGGTAAGGCCAGTGCAGCCCTCAAACACGCTCGCGCCGATTTCATCGAGCCCGTTCGAGATGTGAAGCTCCGTGATGCCAGTGCAGCCGGAGAACGCGTAGTCCCCGACGCTTGTGACGCTGTCGGGCATATCAACCTTCTTGAGCGCAACGCAGCCGGCGAACGCATCATCGCCGATGCTCTTCAGATCGTCGGGAAGCTCCACCGTCTCAAGAGCCACACAGTCGGCGAATGCGCTTTCAGGCACGCTCTCGATGTCATTGGAGAGGGACACCGTCTTAAGAGCCGGGCAGTTGCTGAAGATGCCTTCGCCGATGGTCTCGACACCGTCGCTCAGAATCGCCTTCTGCAGATTGTCGCAGTCGGCAAACGCCTCGTCGCCGATGCTCTTGACTTTGCCGCCGACAGACACCTGGACAAGGCCGTCGCAATCGGCAAACGCGCGAGCGCCGACCTCCTTGACGCTGTCGGGTATCGTCACGTCCGTCAAGGCGGAGCAACCGCTGAAGATCTCGTCGGAATACTTCTCGAGACCCTTCGGCATGGTTATGTGCGCCAGGCCGGTGCAGCCCGCAAAGGCCTTCGCGTCAATGGTCTTCACGCTGTTCGGCAGAATCATGGTGTTGAGCGACGTGCAGCCGGAGAACGCCCCGACGCCGATGGCCGTCACGCTGTCGGGCAGATACACCGAGGCGAGCGAGGTGCAGTCCTCAAAGCAGCCGTCGGCAATCTTCGTCACCGCCGCAGAGGCCGTGACGTCGACGACCTGGCTGCGCGTGTCGCCGAACACATGCTCCATGCCGTTCTCCATCTCGCAGACGGACTGAGGAAGCGTCACAGTCACCACCCCGCTGTTCTCGAACGCCCCCGCGCCGATCTCGTTGACGCTGTCGGGTATCACGACCTCCGTCAGCTGGCCGCAGCCGGAGAAAGCGCCGGACTCGATGGTCTTGACGCCCTTCATGATCTCAAGGCCGCTCAGAGCGTCGCAGTCCTTGAAGGCATTCTTGCCGATTGTCCTGACGTTCGCGGGAATCTTGATCGACTGAAGCCCCCAGCAGCCGGCAAACGCCTCCTCGCCGATGGATTCGCAGCCCGTGCCAACGACCACCGTCGTCACGTTCTTGCAGTACGCGAACGCCCTCGCGCCGATCTCCTTGACCGTGCTCGGTATCTCGATGGTCGTGATTCCCTCAAACCCGTGGTTCCTGTTGAAGAACGCGTCCTCGCCGATTCCCACGACCTTCAGCCCGTCGATCTTGCTGGGGATGACGAGCACGCCGTCGTAGACGGTGTTAGTCACCTCGGGCGTCACGTCCATTATGACGATCTCGCCGACCCCGTTCGTCGTGTACTGCCAGCCGCCGGAAATGAGGACGGGCTTGACCTCGGGATCGGAAGAGCCCGTGTCCTTGAATGCGTCCGCGGCGACGTCGGCGACGCGCTCAAGGTTCGTCGCCCTGGCGCGCTCCATCTCCGCAAAAGCGTGGCTTTCGATCTTCTGGACGCTGTCGGGCAGCGTCACCGTCTTGAGGCTCGTGCAGCCCTCGAAGACGCTCTTGGCGATCGTGGCCAGCGACTCGGAGAGCTTCAGCGTCTTGAGAGAGGAGCAGTTGTAGAACGCCTTGACGCCGACCTCCGTGACGCTGTCGGGCATCTCGACGGTCTTGATGCCGGAGCACCCGGAGAACGCCTCGTCGCCGATGCTCGCCAGCCCGTCAGGCATGTCAATGACCGCGAGCGCGGTGCAGTTGACGAACGAGTACGCCGGGATGTCGGTCACGTTGGCCGAGAAGTGAATCGTCTTGAGAGTGTTGAGAGTGTCGTCGAAGACGATGCCAACGTCCTTGTCCAGCACTGCCTGCGTTATGGTAATCTCGCTAAGGTTCGAGCACCCAGCGAAGGCCTCGTTGCCGATCTCCGTGACGCTCTCGGGTATGACAACCGGCTTCTTAAGCCCGGAGCAGTCGCAGAACGCCGCATCGCCGATGCTCGTGACGCTGTCGGGGATGCTGATGGTCGAAAGAGCGGAGCAGCCCTGGAAAGCGGAGATTCCGATGCTTGTCACGGTCGACGGGATCGTCAGCACGCTCTGCCCGCCAAAGCCCTTGAGGCTGCTGCAGCCGTAGAACGCGCCGTCCGGAATCTCCGTGATCTTGTTGGAGAAGTACATGTACTCCAGAGCCTCGCACCCGCTGAAGATGCCCGCGCCGATGCTCTCGACGCTATTGGCAAGGCGCATGTTCACGAGTCCCGTGCAGTCGGCAAAGGCACCTGCGCCGACGCTCGTAACCGTCGAAGGCACCTCGAACATGGTGAGCGCCTCGCACCCCGCGAACGCCTCGTCCCCAATGCTCGTCACATTGTTGCCCATGATGATCTGGGTGAGCTGGGAGCACCCGGCGAACGCACGGTTGCCGACGCGTGTCACCTCGTCAGGAATCGTCAGGACCGAAATGCCGCGGCAGTCCTCGAACACCCTGTCTTCGAAGCTCCTGAGGTACTTCGGGAACGTCACAAGCGTCAATGCGCCACACCCCGAAAACGCCGCCTGCTCTATGTTCGTGATAGAGTTGTTGATCTGACAACGGTAAAGAGACGTGCAGCCAACGAAGCAGTTCGAGACGATGTTCCCGACGCTACTGCAGAAGCAGACGGAATTTACGACCGGAACCGTGTTGCCGAACGCAAACCACATGCCGACGTTCTGCTCGTCGTCGCCAAGTTTTTCCGCGTCAGGGTGGTTGTCAGAGTCCTTCTTCCACTCGTTCACATCGCAAACGGCTCTCGGAAGTCTCACATTCACGAGGCTCTGGCAGCTCGCAAAGGCATTGCGCCCGATGCTCGTAACGGTTTCGGGAATCTCAATGTAATAGATCTCGCCGTTGTCGGTCGCATAGCTGCCAAGTTTGGCGCAACCTGTAAACGCGCCAGAATCAATCGTCCTGACTGCGCCCAAATCAATATCTATAATCTCTCTGCAGTCCTTGAACGCCTGAGCGCCAATTATAGTCACAGAATAAGGTATGCGAATCGGATACGCGCCCTTTTCCTTGTGCTTTACGCTATCTTCGTCGGAGACATAATCATCGTCCTTTTCCTTGGACCACCCTTCAGGAGGAGTAAAGACACCCAGCTTCCAGCAACCAGAAAACGCTTCTCTGCCGATGGACTTAAGGGTCTTAGGCATCCTCACATCTCTTATGCCTGTGCAAAAAGCGAAGGCCCTGTCACCGATGTTGGTAACTGTATCAGGCAGTTTGATGACCAGGTTGTCCGACATCCCGCCATAGTCAGCAGCATTGTAGTTTAAGAACGCTTCATTGCCGATGCTCACGACCTTGAGCCCGCCGAGAGTTTTAGGAACCTGGACTCGATACTCAAAGTTTGTTTCAAAGCGCTCAAGCGATTCTACAGTGTCATAGTCCCTCAGTTCATAAGACCAAGTATCCGCAGTCACGTTCCCTGAAACAACCACGTATGTGCCAGTGGACGTAATGTAGCCGTCTTGGAGCGTCTTGGCTTTCACCAACATAGCACAGTTGTTCGGCAGCTTCTTATACTCCCAACCATTGTCATCGAAGATGTCGGAATCGTCATCCGCGAACGAGGAGAGGGAGAGGATTCCTACAACAAGGGCAAGGAGATGCCGCAGGAAACGCGCCGCAAAGCCCGACAAAGAACGGGACGCCGACTCCGAGTCACACGCGACATCGCGCGGCGGCTGCTTTGAATTCATACTGTAACCTCTTTTCTTGCGCCTTGCCTTGACAAGATCCGAAGCCCGCAAGCGCTGAGAAACGGGCCACGAACCTAAACAACAAACTCCTAAAAAACGGCAGTACTAGCCTAACCGTCCATCAGAACATTTTATATTATAGCATTTGCCGCGCGGACCTTCAAGCGGGATTATTGAGAATTTTCGATTTCTGGCGCATCCTCAACATTCGGCCATATATGTCCAGAAACTACCGCTCTCTTCGGGCGCGAAGCGTCTCGCCCTCGCCTACGCTTCGGGCTGGCTCGTGCACTGCACGAGCCCCGACGAGACCGCTTCCCCTTCATCCGATCACCTTCGCGCTGCAGCTCATGCCACATTACAACAACTACCAAGATCTTGATACACGCCTTCCCTTTAATTATAGATTCATAACAGGCTAGAGCCTTAATGGCCAGCCCGTCAGGGGCTGGCCGTTTGCATAATATATATATAGCCCATAACCACGTGATTTTCATAAACAGGGTTCGCCCCCCTTTATCCCCCCATAAATATATAGAGACACAACTTTCCTGTGTTGCGACATTCGCCGCTTCGGGGCGATTCCGAACTTCCTCGGCGCTGGAGGACATTTCCGCCGAGGGCTGTCTCTAATATATTATGAGGGGTGATGCGATTGCGGAAACGGCTCCCGAGCGACAGTCGCCCCCTTGCCTGAACAAACACAAGGAGAGCAACGAAATGGAACTGACTTCTATTTGCCGCGGCAATCGCGGCGCTGACGGGACGGAGAATTGATGAGAACAGAGGCTTGCGCGGGACGCGCGGCCCAATCGCGGCAACGACTGGAAGCCCGAAGCATCAACCGTCAACCGAAATTTTGCCA
>JAEEZC010000021.1 GCA_016288465.1 Verrucomicrobiota bacterium
CTCGGCTTCGCGTTGCCGAAGCAACCGCCACCAAAGATATCAGCCGCACAGCTTCCTGAGAAAAAGTAGAAGTGTGGTGAAGACCTAACCCCCAAAACCCAGCAAGCGACGGAGTTTTCGGGTCGAACGTGGAAAGTCGGGTTAAAGCCGGATGTTGCGCTTGTTTCGGCAAAGGGACGAGCGGGACGGAAGGGAACAGAGAAGAGGGGGATGCGGCGGGATGGGTGTTGCTGGTTTTTTGGGGGAGATGCTTGAGGGGTTGGGTGGCATTTGATATAATTGCTGTAGGAGGTTTGCATGGGACTTGTGAAGACTAGACGTTTGGCGGCAATGCATCCTCCTTCGCTAAAGCTACGGAGGACAAGGAAGCAGCAGCGGGCTAAGGCCGCGATGAAGCCGCCGATGAAGGGCGGTGCCGGGAAGGGCAGTGGCGCGTTCTGGTTGCGAGAAGGACGCAAGGATAAGGGAAAGGGTTGGTCATAAAATGAGCGAATGGGATTTTGCATTCGGGCTGACTGGGCAGGCGCTTGAGGACGCGCTTTCGACAGGTGCAACCTATGAAGACTGGGCGATGATTGAGCAAGAGCTCGAGCGGGAGGTAATAGGTGATCACGGTAAGAATGTGTTCGTGTTTATTGATGCAGAGAATATACCAAGCAGGTCTTGGGAAGAGATAGAGCGATGTATTTCTTATCTTGTGGATAGGTGGAGCGCAAAGGTATATGCTTTGCAGAAGGATCATGCGACGATGGGATGGCATGAGGTGGCGAAGACTAATGATAATGTGGAAGAGATTCGCCTTTGCGGAGATCCCGCTAAGAACAAGGTTGACAAGAAGATCATACGTGATATTCGCAAGCTGATTGGGAATTGTACGCCAACTGAGACATGTGTATTCATTGTTTCGTCCGATTCTGATTACAGGGTCGCTGTGACGGAGCTTAAAGAGGCCGGAGTGCATGTGGTTGGCATAGGTGAGGCTAAGGCGAATGATGAGTATAAACAGTCATTCCATAGTTTCATTGAACTGGATTAGTGTGAATACGATGATGAAGACGCCGATTTCTTAGGTGCAGACCCTTGTGACTCACCTTGATTCTACACGATCTACATGTTCTACACGGCTCAACAGACTTCCGTGCATTCTGTGCATTCCGTGGTTAATAATGACGCTGCGGGGAAGGTTGGGAAATGGTATAATGCAGGAGCCGAGGAGCGGAAGGTACAAGCACAAAGGGTCAGAGATTATTGATATAGTAGCATTGATACAGTGGCGGGTTTTGTGTTTGAGATGCGCGGCGGATTTGCCGCGGTTGAGATTCGGTGTGGCATTTGGTACAATCTGCGTAGGAGAAACGCATGGGGCTTGTGAAGACTAGACGTTTGGCGGCAATGCACAAACAGCAGCGGGCGAAGGTTGCGATGAAGCCGCCTATGCTGAAGGATGTCTTTCGCCCGTTTCCGCCTGGCCCCGCGAAGAGTGACGGACGAGGGGAAGGAAAGAGACTTCCATCGCATGTTTAGGCGCCGCTGACCCTACCACCGCATTTATATAAAACCGGATGTAGTGGGCGGCGACGTTGGGGGGAGATATAGGGAACAGGGAAGAGGGAATAGTGAAGAGAGAAGAGAGAAGAGGGGGATGCGGCGAGATGGGTATGGAGGCGAGGACGTGTTGTTCCACGCCATTTTACGCACGCCTGGCGCAAAGAAACTTGACTACGGGTGCCACGCTGTGAAAATGACGGTGCCCGAACTACGCGCGTGGCTCAAGGAACGGGGTAATCTCAGATGCGTGGAGGCCATGCTTGAAAAGCTCGATGAGCTAGATCAGAACGAATCGTATCTCTTGACGGCGGTTGAGACCTGAACGTCCACCGCATGTTTAAGAGCGTTTAAGGGACGGACGGGAGATATAGGGAATAGGGAACAGGGAATAGGGAAGAGGGAATAGGGAATAGAAAAGAGAGAAGGGGAAGGGGAAGGGCGTCGCGTTGAATGGGGAATGGGGATAAGGAGTGAGAACAGGGAACGGGCGGATATGGTATAATACGGGCATGAACAAGTTTGCAGTTTCGTTGTTTGCGCTCGTGCTGGCGGGATGCCTTGCCGCGCCGCCGAAGCCGCCGGTCAACTGGACGATCGAGGTCGCCTCCGGCGCAAGGGTCGCGTCCGTCGCCGTCTGCGCGCCTTACGGAGGGCAGCGCCTCGCGGTCCTGCGGCAGGACGGGTCCATAGCCTTTGATCCGCGCAACTCTTTTGCCGCGGCGCCTGCCGCGATTCTCCGGGACGCCGTTGCGTCGAGGCTCGGAGAGGGCGCCTTGGTGGTGCGCAGGCTTGCGCTCGACTGCCGTGCGAAGGGCCGGCGCGACGCGGTCGTCGAGCTTGAGATCGCGCTTGGCGAGAGAATCGGGCGCGGCGCCGCCGCCGAGCCGACTGCAGACGGCAACTACACGGCTGCGTTCTCGTCCGCCTTCGAGAGGGCGTATGCGCAGGCTCGCAGGGAGCTTGAAGCGGCGAAATGAACTTCTTCGCGGCAATCGGGAAGCGCACGTGCGACGCCGTCTCAGCCGCGCATGACAATCTCGCCTTTCTCGGCGAGACTACGGTCTGCGCGCTCGACCTCCTTGTGCGTCCGCGGCGCTTCCGCCTTCGCGACTGCGCCCTCGCGTTCGAGAGGGCGGCGTTTGACGCGCTGCCGATAACGACCGGAATCGGCTTTCTGCTCGGGCTCATTCTCGCGTTCCAGTCCGCCGCCGCGCTTCAGATGTTCGGAGTCGAGGTGTATGTTTCGGACCTTCTCGCGATCGGGCTCTTCCGCGAGCTGGGTCCGCTGGTGACGGCGATAATCCTCGCCGGCCGGACCGGCAGCGCGTTTGCCGCGGAGATCGGCACGATGAAGGTGGACGAAGAGCTTGACGCGCTGACGACGATGGGGCTGCCGCCGGTCCGCTTTCTAGTTTTGCCGCGAGTCGTCGCCGCGGTGCTTGCGATGCCTGTGCTCACGATATTCGCGGAGCTTGCGGGGCTGGTGGGAGGCGCACTGGTGCTGCGGCTCATGGGCGTGCCGACGACGGTGTTCTGGCAGCATGTTACGTCCGTCTCCGGCGTGTTCATGATATCCTTCGGGCTAGCGAAAGGGGCGCTTTTCGGCGGGCTGGTCGGGCTCATCGGATGCGGCTCGGGGATGCGCACGCAGGCGACTGCGGACGGAGTGGGCGTTGCGGCGACGTCGGCGGTTGTCGGAGGAATCGTCGCGATTGCGGTCACGGACGGGCTTCTGGCCGTTCTCTGCTATCTTTGGAAGCTATGAGCGAGAAGATCATAGAGCTTGAGCACGTGGACGCGGGATATCCGGGCGCCGTGATACTGCACGACGTCAGCTTCTCTGTGGAGCGCGGGGAGATATTCATTCTGCTGGGCGGGTCGGGATGCGGCAAGTCGACGATCATGAAGCACATGATAGGGCTGAATCCGGTGCTGGCGGGGAGGCTGCGCGTCGCGGGGATGGAGTGGACGCGGCGGACGCGCGCGGAGCTGTGCCGGAAGATCGGCGTCATGTACCAGTCGGGCGCGCTTTTCGGGTCGATGACGTGCCTTGAGAACGTGATGCTTCCGCTTGAGGAGTTCACGCGTCTCGGGCGGAAGGCGCGGCGCGAGAGGGCGATGGAGCTTCTTGGGGACGTGGAGCTTGCGGACGCGGCGGAGAAGATGCCGAACGAGATATCGGGCGGAATGCGCAAGCGCGTCGCGATTGCGCGGGCGATGGCGCTGGAGCCGGAGATAATCTTCCTCGACGAGCCGAGCGCGGGGCTGGACCCGATAACGTCGTCGGCGCTTGACGGGCTGATACTGAAGCTGCGGGCTGCGAAGGGGACGACGTTCGTGGTGGTCACGCACGAGCTGCCGAGCATCTTCAAGATCGCGGACCGTGCGGCGATGTTCGACAAGGCGAGGCGGGGCATGATCGCGCTTGGGCGTCCGCAGGAGCTGAAGGAGGGCTCGGAGGACGAATTTGTGCGGAAGTTCTTCAACAGGGGAGAGACAGATGGCAAATCATGAGAATTACGCGAAGATCGGCTTTGCGGTAGTCGCGGGCGTGGTGGCGATAGTGGCGACGCTCGTCTATCTGGGCGGCGCGGACGCGGGGCAGGGGGTTGTCTTTGCGGAGACGTACTCGGACAGTCCTGTGAGCGGGCTTTCGGTGGGGAGCGACGTCAATATGCGGGGCGTGAAGGTCGGAGAGGTGCGGGAGATATCGTTCGTCGGGACGGAGTATCCGGAGGCTTCGGATGCGGACGTGCCGAAGATCCACATACTTATGGCGTTCACGCCGCGGAAGATGCGCAAGCGCGAGGGCGTGGCGCCCGAGGAGCATCTGCGCGAGCTTGTGCGCCGAGGGCTGCATGCGACGGTGGCGTCGAGCGGGGTCACGGGGCTGTCGAAGGTGGAGCTGAACTTTCCGAGGTCCGAGATCGCGCCGAGGGAGATATCATGGCGTCCGCGGCACGTGTGCATTCCACCTGCGCCGTCGATGCTGGAGAGTTTTTCGGACGCGGCGGCGAAGTTCATGAACCAGGTCAACAGGATGGATTTCTCGTCCGTCTGGAGCAACGTGTCGTCGGTTGCGGAGTCGGCGGCGCGGGTGGCTGGGAACGTGGACAGGCTTGTGGAGGACGAGAAGGACGGGGTCGCGGCGATCGTGAGGAAGTTGGACGAGACGGCGACGTCGGCGAAGGCGCTGACCGACGGGATCAGGGACCAGGTGGGGAGGATCGACCTGTCCAGCGCGTGGAGCAACGTTACGTCGGTCGCGGAGTCGGCGGCGCGGGCGGCGGGGAACATCGACAGGCTTGTCGAGGAGGAGAAGGGCGGAGTCGCGGCTATCGTGCGGAAGCTGGACGAGGCGGCGACGTCCGCGAAGGATTTCGCCGAGGAGCTGAAGGAGAATCCGTCGCTGCTGATTCGCGCGAACGACGGGGAGCCGCTGCCTGAGACGCAGCGCTGACGAGAAGGCGAAAACCGCATTATCTGCGGGAAAACGTTGAGTTTAGGCATGATGGTGCGATGTATTTTACGCACCTTGGAGGTTCCCCACTATTTGAGTCATGACAATCACCCCGCCCCTGAAAATAAAGGGTGAAGTGACGGTTTCCGTTTTGCGCTAAGTGAAAATCCGACGACAGGAGCGCAGAGGCGTTCCCTGTCGAGGCGCAGCAATTTGCCGTTGCGAGGGGCGCGTCATCCGGTGTTCACGCCGAAGAACGCGAAGAGCGGCGAGTCGGCCTCCTTCTCGGCCTCAGCAGGGTCGAATCCCCGCCATCTTCCGCCGAGTCCCTTCAGCACGTCGCTCGCGCCGTCCGCTATGGCGTAGAAGTGGAATTCCGGCACGTCGTGTATGCGGAACGACATCCTCGCGATGCTCCTTGCGATCACGGCGTGCTTCTCCGAGTTGCCGATC
>JAEEZC010000226.1 GCA_016288465.1 Verrucomicrobiota bacterium
CAGGTTGAGAAGGACGAGGATCGCGATCAGGCATACGAGAGAACCTTTCGGCTCCGGTTTGCCGCCCAGCCTTTCCCTGAACCAGCGCTTCGACGCCGGTAGGCAAAGCAGAACAATCGGCGCAGCGAATACCGACAGCAAAGCGGCTGCCAGTGCCAATTGTTTCGCTATCTCGGCATCAGGCAGGATCAACCCTAAAGCAGCGACCGGAAACGAAATGACGATAAGGTACGTCACAAGGAACAGCGCACGTCGGCCCTGCCGCAGCAAGAGGAACATGCCGACGGTCAGGGCGATCGGGAAGGAGAAAAACAAAACGTGCTCCCAACCAAACCTCCTTATATCTCCACGCAATGCCAAGGCAATGGACGCAATGAACGCCAAAACCGAGAGCGCCACCAACACCCGCCAAACCGATTCAACGATCTTTACTGGCAGGGGTTTGTCCATTACACGAGCATCCCGTTGCATGTCCCGGGAAACTTGCATGCGCAGTCACACACAGTATGTCCAAGTCTATCGCCCATGCCCAGCATTTTACCATATCCCGCATTCCGCCACAACCGCATTTTGCATGATCGTGGGCAGGCCAGCACTAAGGCGATGCGGAGCGTCGCCGCGGGAACGAGCGACCAGGACGCCTCCCCCAAACGAACGCCTTGCCGCCGCATTAGCGGCAACGGCGTCCGGATTCCGGCGGGCCAGCTTGGCCCTACCGGAATTTGCGGTCATAGAGCAGCGCGCTGTTCAGCACGACCAGCACGGAACCGCAGTTGTGGACAAGCGCGCCGGAGACGGGTCCGAGAATCCCCGCGACCGAGCAGGCTATGGCGCATGCGTTTATCGTCATGGATATCGCGATGTTCGTCTTTATGAGCCTTACGCAAGCCACGGACAGACGCTTCAGGTAGCCGATCCTGGACAAGTCGTCGCCAACTAGCGCTATGTCCGCGGCCTCAACCGCTATGTCGCTGCCGACACCGCCCATTGCAATGCCGACGTACGCGGTCTCAAGCGCAAGCGCGTCGTTCACTCCGTCGCCGACCATGCAAGTGCGGCGGCCGTCACGTTCCATCGTCTCTATGGCGCGGGCCTTCTCTTCCGGAAGAAGCCCCGCCCTGACATCGTGAATGCCGACTTTGCCCGCGACATGCCGCGCCGTCGCCTCGTGGTCGCCCGTGAGAAGACACGAATCGACACCGGAAGCCGCAAGGTCCGCAACGGCCTCCCTTGCGCCGCCGCGCACCGTGTCGGAAAGCGAGATCAGCCCTGCGGTCTCGCCGTCGACGGCCGCAAACACGATGGCCTTGCCATCGGAACGCCGCGCCGCGGCCTCCTCAAGGGCGCAAGGAGGGAGGTCGACACCGTTCTCCCGAAGCCAAGACTCGGTCCCGCAGACCACGAACGAGCCTTCGACGCGGCCCTTCACTCCGTGGCCTGGACTCATCGCGAAATCTTCGACGGACGCGGAGGACGCATCTGCCGCGCTCTCGACTATCGCCTTCGCAAGCGGATGCTCGGACGAGGCCTCCACAGCCGCCGCGAGACGAATGACGCTCTCCCTGGAATGCCTTGCCGCAAATGTCGCGACCCCGTCGACCGAGAGACGGCCCTCCGTGACGGTTCCGGTCTTGTCAAAGCACGCGGCGGACACCTCGCCCATGCGCTCAAGAGCCTCGCCGGACTTCACGATCACGCCGTATCTGGCGGCCTGGCCAATCGCGGCCATGACCGAAGTGGGCGTCGCAAGCGCGAGGGCGCACGGGCAGAACACCACCATCACAGTGACGCCGCGGAGCAGGGCGGCGTGCACGTCGCCGACTGCAAGCCACACGCCGAAAAACGTCAGGAGGGCGATTGCCATGGAGCAGGGAACGAGTATCGCCGCCCATCTGTCCGCGACCCTCTGCATCGGCGCCTTTCTGCCCTCTGCCTCCCTGACGAGTCTGACCATCTTCTGCAGAGAGCTGTCTTCGCCCGTCTTCGAGACCCTCACGACGATGGCGCCAAAGCGGTTGACGGTGCCCGAATAAACTTCGTCGCCCTTCGCCTTGTCCACTGGCAGAGACTCGCCGGTCATCACGCTCTGGTCGACGGTCGTCTCGCCCTCGACGACTTCGCCGTCCAGCGGGATCGTCTCGCCCGGAAGCACCTTGACGCAGTCGCCCACCTTGACCTTCGGCACCTGCACGTCCCTGAAGAAGATTCCCTTTGCCCTGCATTTCGGACACGTCACCACGACGCGCGCGGTCTCGGGGACGAGCTCGACGAGCTTCCTTATCCCCTTTCTGGCGCGGCTCGTCGTGAACGCCTCCAGCTTCTCGCCAAGCGCCATTATGAAGGCGACCTCTCCGGCCGCAAACAGCTGGCCGATGGCGACGCACGCGATCATTGCAGTGGAAATGAGAAGCGCCGCGCGTATTCTGCGTTCCACGACAAGCGCCTCAACGGCCTCCTTCAGTATCGGAAGCCCGCAAAGAAGAAGCGGAACAAGCGCCGGGTCGGCGAGCTGCCGCCAGGAATGCCACGCCTCGGCCCCGTGCGCTCCGCAGCCGCGGCCCGACATGACAAAGCTGGCGACGAGCGCGCCTGCGGCCAGCGCAAGCGACGGCCAGCTGCCCATCAGCGCGCGCGCGCGCTCCGCCCAGGCAAGGGCTCTCCATTTTGAGGCGGCGGCCGCCCTGGCCTCCGCACTGACTCCGCAGCAACTGCCCATCTCTCTTGCTCCTAGGCCATCTTGGAGAAGTTCTCAAGCGCCTCCGCGAACGACTCGATCGTCTCGTCCGCATTGCCGCTCTCTATCCCCTCTCGAACGCAGTGGCGCAGGTGCCCGTCGAGAATCATGAACGAGATCCTGTGCAGCGCCCCGTTGACCGCGTTGAGCTGGGTGAGCACGTCCTCGCAGGGCACGTCCTCCGCCAGCATCTTCTGTATTCCGTTCAGCTGCCCTACCACCTTCTTGAGCCTGAGCTGCAAACCTGTCGTTTCTTCCATGCACTTTCTCATCTTCCAGTCCGTCTCCTTCTTTTGCAAAGACCCCGATATTGTACCATACCCCCGTAGGGTATGTCAATGCCGACGGGAGCGCGAGCCTTGAAACGCGGGGCAAGTGATGCTACAATACGTCATGTCGGACTAATCCATAATCGCAGGAGCTTCACGGCAAGAAAGGGACAGGCATGAAAAAATCGAAGACGGCGCAGAAGAGGGACGTCGGCTGCGGCAAGCACAGGAAAAGCGACCAGCTGAGGCCCATACTGTTCAAAAGGGACTTCACGAAGTATGCGGCGGGCAGCGTGCTCGTGCAATGGGGCGACACATGGGTGCTGTGCACGGCAAGCGTAGAAGACAAGGTGCCGCCGTTCCTCAAGGACACTGGAAGGGGCTGGGTCACGGCCGAATACTCGATGCTCCCCTCCTCGACTGGCGGCGGGCGCAAGGACCGCGACATAAAGAAGCTCAGGCAGGACGCCCGCTCCACGGAGATCCAGCGCCTCATCGGGCGCTCTCTCCGCGCGGCGATCGACACCGCGAAACTCGGAGAGCGGCAGATAACGATCGACTGCGACGTCCTTCAGGCGGACGGCGGAACCAGGTGCGCGTCGATAACAGGCGGAATGGTCGCGCTTGAGGACGCCATATCGAAGCTGATCGCCGACGGGACCCTGGCCGAGAACCCGATAGTGCACCGTGTCGCCGCGGTCTCGGTTGGCGTATGCGACGGAGTGCCGACGTTGGATCTCGACTATGCGCACGATTCCACAGCGGAAGTCGACCTGAACGTCGTCATGACGGACGACGGACGCTACGTCGAGCTGCAGGGCACAGCGGAGCACAAGCCCTTCACGGAGGAGTCGCTCGACGCCCTCCGCGCGCTTGCGCGGAAGGGCCTTAGGCGAATATTCAGGCTAATGGACCCGAAAATCGGGTGACGCGGGGTCTAGCCCGCGTCCGACGAGGGAGAACGACCCTCCCGAAACTTCGACTACGTGGACGCAGCAGTTGCGCTGCCGTCCATCCCAGAAATGCGCGAGGTCAAGGCCGAGCACATGGGAGACGACGGCATGGAGAACCCCGCCATGCGACACGACGAGCACGCTGTCGCATGAGCCCTCAAGAGGCTTCAGCTCGTTGTAGAGGAAGTCGCCCACCCTTCCAAGCACCTGACCGAATCCCTCTCCGCCGCGCGGAACATATGCCGGCGGATTCTCGAACGCGGCGCGTATGTTGTCGTCGCAGAAGCCGCCTTCGAGGTAGGGGGTGCCTTCATACTCTCCGAAGCCGATTTCGCGAATGCGCGCGTCAACGACAGGGCGACCTCCGATGCGGGCGCAGGCGATTTCGGCTGTGTGCATGGCGCGGCGATACGGGCTTGTGTAGACGCGGTCGAACCTGAGCCCCGCTCTGGCAATGCCCTCTGCCGCGGCGCATGCCTGTCGGACCCCGTCCTCGTTGAGATCGATCTCGGAAACGCCGCCCTGTATGCGGTGCGCGGCGTTCCAGTCCGTCTGCCCGTGCCTTAGGAAGACTATTCTCATGACGCGCGGCATCCGTGCAGAAAAAGAGGCCCGCTGCCTGGCAGCGGGCCGTCTTTTATGAAGATGCAGAGCCGCATCCTCACGCCACAGAGCCGCCCGCGGCCTCGATCTTGGCCTTCGCCGAGGCCGAGCAGGGCACCTTCACCGTGAACTTCTTTGTGAGGGTTCCCGAGCCGAGGATCTTGATCATGGGCTGCTTGTTGTCCGAGAAGCCGGCCTTCGCGAGGGAGGCGACGGTGATCTCGGCGCCGGTCTCGAACTTCTTCTCGAGATCGCCGACGTTCACTGCGAGCGCCTTGGCGTTGAACGCGGCGTTGTTGAAGCCGCGCTTCGGCAGGCGCCTGACGAGCGGCATCTGGCCGCCTTCGAACGTGAGCTTGTGCTTGTGGCCCTTGCGGGACTGCTGGCCCTTCTGGCCCTTGCAGGAAGTCTTGCCCATGCCGGAGCCGCAGCCGCGGCCGACGCGCTTGCGGCGTTCGCGGGCTCCAGGGGTGTTGGTGAGATTGCTGAGTTCCATGATTCTCCTTTCGGCCGTTACGCCCTGATGGCAGCGATCTCCTCCGCAGAGCGGAGCTTCGAGAGCGCATCGAGCGTGGCCTTGACCACGTTGAGCCTGTTCTTCGAGCCGAGCGACTTGCCGACGGCGTCGCGGATGCCCGCAGCCTCGAGGACGGGGCGCATGCCGCCGCCGACGATGAGGCCGGTGCCGTCCGGAGCCGGCTTGAGGATGACGCGGCCGCCGTCGCAGACGCCTTCGACGTCGTGCGGGATGGTCTTGCCCTTCATCACGATCTTGCGCATCGACTTGCGAGCCGCTTCGCCGCCCTTGCGGATGGCGTCCGCGACCTCGTTCGCCTTGCCAAAGCCGACGCCGACCTTGCCCTCCTTGTCACCGACGACGATGACTGCGGAGAAGCTCATGCGACGGCCGCCCTTGACGGTCTTGGCGCAGCGGTTGATGAAGACTGTGTGCTCGTCGAGCGTGTCTTCCTGTTCCTGACGCTTGTCACGATTGAATGCCATGGCTTACTTCTCCTCCTTCTTGGCCGAGATGGCGACGCCTGCGGCGACGAGAGACTCAACGATGGCTGCGACGCGGCCCGTGAACTTGTTTCCGCCGCGGTCGACTACCACCGCAGAGACGCCTGCGGCCTTGGCGGCCTCCGCCGCGCGGGCGCCGAGCGCCTTCGCGACGTCGAGGTTCGCCTTCTCGTCCTTGAGCGTGTTCGCCTGCGCGAGGGTCTTCCCTGCGCCGTCGTCGATGAACTGCACGTACATGTGCTTGTTCGAGATGCAGATCGACATGCGCGGACGCTCCGCGGTGCCGATGACGCGCTGACGAAGGCGGAGATGCCTCTTCTGACGCTGAACTTTGCGATTGAACATGATTCGTTCTCCTTGACGCCGCTATTAGGCGACCTTCTTGCCCTGTTTGCGACGGATGTGCTCGCCGACGTACTTGATGCCCTTGCCCTTGTAGGGCTCGGCCGGGTAGTACGAGCGGATCCGGGCGGCGGCTTCGCCGACCATCTGCTTGTCGAAGCCCTTGATCGTGACCTGCAGGCCGTCGTTCTCGACGGTGACGGTCAGACCAGCGGGAATCACGTAGACCTTCGGCGACGCGAAGCCGAGCGAGAGCGAGAGCTCGCTGCCCTTCAGGAC
>JAEEZC010000022.1 GCA_016288465.1 Verrucomicrobiota bacterium
GACGTCACTTCAGTGGTGAAGTGACGTCAATATACCATTGAAGTGACGTCACTTCTATGGTGTAATGACGTCAAAACTCCCCCGTACACGCCTAGCAAACGCCGCGTACATCATTAGGAAACACCGCGTGCACAGGCTGAAAGCGCCCAAAACACAACTGGAAAGAGAGAAAACGCGTTAATAAGCAGCGTTGGGACTGTCCGCTTTAAGCATGTAATTCGCGCATGCGCTTTCCGTGCCGCCAAAGGCGTTTCTTAGTATTCCGTGGTAGATGTCTCGATGCCCAGAGTTTTGGCTGAAGCGGCGCGAATGTTGATATATAGATGCGGCAACAAGAGAGATTGATTTTCAACCGCAAAGATAACAAAGAACACATAGGCTTTGTGGCCTTTGTGCACTTTGTGGCTCAACTCATTTGTTGTCGGAACAATAGAGGGGCTTGCAAAAGGCTCAGTCCAGACTGACCTTAGCGCATATCAATGAGCGCCGACCCTTTTTGTTTCCCAATGTGTCAATGCGTGTCGCAGCGCCAGTCTGTGATCGACTGTCCGAATCGCTTCTTGAAGAGGTTCGAGAGGTGGGCAGCGGACTTGAAGCCGCATTCTCGGGCGATCGTGGCGACCGTCGCGTCGGTTGTGCGCAGGCGGTGGCACACTTCCTTCAGGCGGCATTCGGATATGAAGTCGGCTATTGTGCGCTTCTCCACCTGCTGGAACCGCAATTCCGCTATGCGTCGCGAGCAGCCGAGATGCCGGACAACGTCCCCAACCTTGATGCCGCGCGCGGCGTTTGCGCGTATGAACGTGGCAGTGCGCCGCGCTAGGGCCGAAGACGAGCTGATAGGCCTTGTCGATTCTCTCGCAACAACGCCTTTGGGCTGGATGCTGACATGCCGCGGAGCAGGGGATGCCTTTTTGGCCTTGATGAGTCGGTCAAGCTCCATTGCCGTGCGATAGCCAAGACCGACATGGTTGGGCACGACGCTTGAGAGCGGCGGTCGCGAGTGCAGGGCGTAGAATGCGTCGTCGTCCACGCCTAGCACCGCCACGTCGCGCGGAACGTCCAATCCTCCGTCGCTGCAGGCGGCGACGACCTGTGCGGCACGTCGGTCGCAGTCAGCCATGATTGCAGCAGGTTTAGGCAGCGAGACGAGCCAGTCGCGCAGTTCCCCAATGTCGGTTCCCGCAGTCGCCTCGTGAGAAAGCTCGTAGCAGAGGACCCGTTCTCCTGTTGCCTGGATGGTTTCGGCAAAAGCGGTCTGCCGCTCGTCCGACCAGTCCATGTCGAAACGGCTGCGCACGAAGCCATAGCATGAACATCGGCCTCGTCCGAGAAGGTGCTTCGCGCCAGCCGCGCCTATCGCGGCGTTGTCCAGAAGCATGCAGACGATGTTCTTTTTCCTCCGGCGGAGTTCTGGCCATCCGCCGCAGTCGGCAAGCGGTATGGTCGACCTGCAGAGGTGGTCGAAGTCTATGCTGCCAGGCGTGGCGAGGATGATTCCCGCGTAGCCGTCGCGTTCAGCGTCGTCGATCTGCCTCGCATTGAGATTTCCAGGCTCGTGCAAGATGCGGATGTCCCAGTCGGCGTGTTTCTCCACATAGTTGAGAATTCCGCTTAGAAAGTCCCGCCATGACGCATGGGCGAGGCTGACGGAGACAAGCACCTTCGGCGGATGGATCACCTCCGCCGTTCGCCTTTTGGCATGACTTCTGGACTTTGCCTGCTTCATTGTCGGGAAATATACCACAATTCCGACGCGCTATGCAAGCCGTAAATTTTGACATCGAAATACTTGCGCAAAATTGCATGGTATTCGCTTGACGCGCCAAACGCCAATGTAGTATCATCTGGGACAAAAAGGGAGAAAAGAGGTTGCCATGTTAGACAACGGAGAATTCAGACGGACAGCGATAGAATGGCGATGCTTCAGCGGCATTGTGGTCGCGATTGCCGCAATGGCGGTCGCCGCAATGCCTGCGGATGCGGCGGCGGCTCCATCATTCGCCGAGGCGTCCGACTGGACGATCACCAACGGAGACGGGAAACTGGACATCGCCGTCGGGCGCGACTTCCTTGGGCGCAAATGCCTTTATCTCGGCGGCTCGGAGAAGAAGTGCGACACGTGGTTCAGCGCCGTGTCTGAAAAGACGCCGGTCGAATCTGGCGCGGCATACCTCGTGGCGCTATCGGCATATTCCGACAGACCTATCACCACGACGACGTACGCTGTCAGAGATGCGGTAGAGTGCGAGTGGGCGAATGCCGTCTTCTGGTATGACGCTAAAGGAGAGCTGCTTTCGTCGGGCGCTTTCGCGTTCTACGTTCCGGGCGGGAAGAGGTTCGAGAAGGTGTCCGTCCGCGTCAAAGCGCCTGACGGCGCGTCGAAGATGTCGATCAAGCTCGCCTTTGACCGTCCGAACATCGGGCCGGGCGAGGTTGTCGCCTTCAGCGACCTGTCCGTGTCGAAACTTGACTGCTCGGCTGACGGCGCCGCAGAATCCGAAAGCGGCGATTTCAAGGGATGGGGACGTTTCACCGACGACCGTCCGCCTCGCGTAAGTGTAGTTAGCGAAACGCCGACGAAGAACCGCGCCGTTCGGCTTGGGCTGCAGATAACCGACGATTCCGGCGTGGACGCCAAGTCCGTGCGAATCGCGATAGACGGGGCGGACGCGACGGACGCTTTCAGGCGCGACGGCGACCGCTGGATCATGTCATCTGCTCCGCAGGGCGGATGGACTGACGGTCTGCATGAAGTGACGGTCGAGGCGGCAGACGTTCTGGGCAACTCGGTCAAGGCGCGCAAGGCATTTTTTGTCGGCGAGGTCTCGAACGCCGCGCCCAGGTGTGAACTGCGCAAAGACGGCATGGCGATTGTTGACGGCAAGCCGTTCTTCCCGATAGGAATCTATGCGGTCTGCAAGCGCGAGTTCAACGGACACGACCTTGACCGCGCATTTGCTGGTCTGGCGGATGCGGGCTTCAACTTCGCGCACACATACGACAATGCGTCGGCCAGAAGCGAGGAGTTTCTCTCGGCGGCGGCGCGGCACGGCTTTATGCTGTGGCATGGATGCCGTTTTCCTGACGACTGGTTTGTGAACAAGGGGCGTTTCTGCAAGAACATCCTTGCATGGTATCTTGGCGACGACACGTGCGAGTACATTACGCCGGAGGAGGAGCGCGACTATAACGACGCGGTGAAGGCCATAGATCCATGGCGCTTGACTTGCCAAGCGGACAACCTCACTCCCGACAGCGCGATTTCGCAGTATTCGCCATACGTGACGGCTACGGATGTCTTCATGCCCGAAGTGTATACAATCCGCGGCAGGAAGGGCGATCCCTCGGATCGTTTTTGCGTGGCGATGACGATTCGCATGATGGAGCAGGTGAGGCGCGACGTCGAGCGTTTTGGCGACGGCAAGCCTCGTGCGTGCTGGCCGATACTCCAGTGGTTCAAGGGATGGAACGACTGGCACCATTTCCCTTCACGTGACCAGCTCTTTGCAACCTCGTTTGCCGCGATTGTGCATGGCGCGAACGGAATACTCTGGTACACCTACGGCGGCTTCTTCGAGAAAGAGAAAGACAGGCTCGACGAGGGCATAACCTCCACTCCGGAGCGGTGGCGCGACATCACGGAACTCTCGTCGCTCGTCAAGGAAATATCGCCTGTCCTGCTGGAAGAGAATGGCGTACATCCTAAAGTCGAGATCTTGTCTGGCCCTGCGACGGATCCCTTTGGCGGTGCCTCGGTGACAGCGCTTTTGAAGCGGCACGGCGGCAGTGCATATCTCATTGCCGTCAACGCCGCGCCAGAAGCTGTCCGCGCGCGATTTAGCCTGGGGGACGTCGAGGCGGAGGGCGAAGTCCTGTGTGAAGGCCGGCGCGTTACGTGCCGGAGCGGAACGCTCGAGGACGACTTCAAGCCGTTTGGTGTCCACATTTACAGGTTCAACCAGACAGCGAAAACCCTGCCGCCACTGCCGGAGGGGGCCTTTACGTATGCCGTCATACCCGATACCCAGAGCTATGACGGCGAAGGACGCCATACGAAGCGCGGACGCGCACCTGGCAAGGGCCCGACGCGGAATCCGAAACTGGATGCTACAGTTGATTGGCTGCTTGCAAACGCTCAGAAGGAGAACATCCTTTTCGTGACGCATACGGGCGATATCGTCGATATGAACAACGACTTCCAGTGGCGCTTCGCATCCAATGCGATGTCGCGTCTGGACGGAAGACTGCCGTACTCCGTGGTGCCGGGCAACCATGACATGAAGGAAGACGGGGACACGTCGCTATTCCGTCGGTACTTCCCCGCCTCTCGATATTCCGGCTACGACTGGTATGCCCGCACCTTTGAAGGCTTCACCAACTCGGCTGGGCTTTTCGTGTCCGGCGACAACGCGAACTCCATCTGCCTGTTCGGGCAGGGCGCCGAAAAGTTTGCGGTGGTCAACCTCGAATGCAACGCGCCAGATCCGGTTCTCGACTGGGCGGCGAAGGAGCTGGAGGGGTATCCCGACCGCCACGTAATCGTCGCAACGCATCAGGACCTTGGCGCAATAGAGTACAAGAACGCCCGCAAGATTTCGCGTGACACGGAAGGCCTCTCAAAAGAGGAGTTCGCCAGATACACGCCAGACCTGTCGATTCTCGGGCGCATGAAGTGGTGCAAGTGCCATGGCAAGGACGGTAATTCCGGAAAGATTATCTGGGAAAAGTTCACCTCGCGTCTGAAGAACGCCTTCCTTGTCGTGTCCGGCGACCAGGGGATGATAAAGATCACACGCGTGGACGAGAAGGGCGTTCACGGTAACATGATCTATTCTCTGATGCAGGATACCGGCGGCGGTTTCGTCCGCCTGTTCCGCTTCATTCCTTCTGAAAAGGTCATACGGTGCTACACGGTCAATCCCGGCAAGGGCGGCGAGCTTGTCCATTCCTGCGGCGTATGGCGCGACGACAAGTGGTTCAACTTCACTCTGCCCTATCCAGGAACGGCGGACGCATACATCCCGCCGACCACCGAAGGCGAAGAGCCGTGCGATGCGGTTCCGGCGGACGATCCCGTCGCTGTGCGCAAGCTGAAATGGGATGGTGTGGAGAATGTCCGTGACCTCGGAGGTCTGCCCGGACTTGACGGGAGGCGCGTCAAGCTGGGGCGCATCTATCGCTCTGCGGGGCTGAACAGCAACGCCCACTACCGCGACAAGAACAAGAACGTGCTGCCGGCTTCGGAATGGCGAGGCCCCGGAATGACGCGCATCAAGCCCAAGGCGGTGCGACACGTCGTCGAAACGCTGGGCGTAAGGACGGATCTGGACCTGCGTACCGCCGGTGAGGTCTTCGGCATGAAGGGCTCGCCTCTTGGAGGGAAGGTGCGGTGGGTGAACGTGTCGTCCAGCGAATATGCCGGGCTGGCTACTGAAAAGGGGCGTGCCGCGTTCGCCGAGGATTTCAGGGTGTTCCTTGACGAGTCTAACTATCCGATCGTGTTCCACTGCATCGCCGGTGCAGACCGAACAGGCTCTCTCGCGTGCGTCCTGAACGGACTCCTTGGAGTGGATGAGGAACTTCTGCATCGTGACTGGCAGTACACGTGGACGGGACGGAAGAATCCGGTCAAGGCGCCGGAAAAGCGCTGGAATTCTCTGATGTCCGTATTCAAGGAGTATGAAGGTGCCACGCTGAACGAGCGGATAGAGAAGTTCATCATCTCCTGCGGCTTCGCGCCGGAGGATGTCTCAAGGTTCCGCAGCCTCATGCTGGAATAGATTTAATCGCACACCACTAAACTAGAGGAAAATCAGGAAAGGAATCCGTCATGTCCAAGATCATAAATGTCGCGCTTGGAGCGGTTGCCGCATCTTTGAGCGCAGTCTCCCCCCTTGCGGCGGCTGACGATGCCTACATCCAGTCGAGCGGCAACACTGTGCTGAACACCGGCTATTTCGTCAACGAAAAGACGAAACTCGAACTGGACTTCGAGATAACCAATACAACCAAGAACAAGGGAAACTACATACTTGGCACCACCTCCCCAGGGAATACGGGGACCGTCTGCGCGTTTTTGGAAAACAGCAGCGGCAACCTCGCGGCGCGAATCACATGTAGCGCACAAAGCCTCGGCAAGGCTGCAACCACTGGCCGCCGCACTGTTGTGTTCGACCTTCCGAACAACTGCACCGTGACTCTATATGAGCATGGGGATGATACCGCCACAGCAACGAAAAACAAGACCACCACCTCTGCCTTCAATCTGAACGGAGTATCTGACTACCCGCTCGCGCTCTTTGCGGCCATCACTAATGCAGCTGGCGTTGCATATTCTGCTGATACACAAGGCGTGAAAATATACTCCTTGAAGATATGGGAAAACGATGGTGGCGAGTATGGGCTTGTCCATGATTTCCAGCCTTGCGTAAAGGGCGACGTTCCGGGGTTTAGGGACATTGTGACGGGACTCTTCCATACGGCGGAAGATGTTTCAAAGCTCACCGCTGGCGGCGATGTCGCGCGCGTCCCGGACGATGGCTTTGTCGAGACGGTCAACAACGCTATGACTGGGTCGTCCTCGTCTTCATATACCGGAGGACATTACATCGACACGGGATACAGGCCAGGTCCCAACTCGCGCATTGAGATAGACTATGCACTCGGCAAGAACAAGGGCAATGCA
>JAEEZC010000227.1 GCA_016288465.1 Verrucomicrobiota bacterium
CCCGACCAGGAGTACATCGAGGTGGACACCTCGAACATCCTCTTCATCTGCGGCGGCGCGTTCGTCGGCCTTGACAAGATCGTGGCCGAGCGCCGCGGCAAGAACGTGATCGGCTTCGGCGCAAACGGCGGCGGCGATCCCTCCGGCTCCGCGAAGGGCAACGAGGTCAATCCCTGCGACGTGCGCCCCGAGGACCTCGTGAAGTTCGGCCTCATCCCCGAGTTCACAGGCCGCCTGCCCGTCATCACGACGATGAAGGACCTTTCCGAGGACGATCTGGTGCGCGTCCTCACCGAGCCGAAGAACTCGCTCGTGAAGCAGTACCAGAAGCTCCTGGCGATGGACGGCGTGCAGCTCAGCTTCGAGCCCGAGGCCCTCAAGGAGCTCGCGCGGATCGCGCTCTCCCGCAAGACAGGCGCGCGCGGCCTTCGCGCCGAGATGGAGCGCCTCATGACCGACGTCATGTACGAGGCGCCCGGCAACGACAAGATGAAGAAGGTGGCCGTCACCGTCGACATGATACGTGAACGGCTCGGCGTGCCGTCATGACCCTTCAGCTCCTCAAGGCCAAGCTCCACCGGATCAGGGTCACCGAGGCGTGCCTTGACTACGAGGGCTCGCTCACTCTCGACCCCGACGACATGGAGGCCGTCGGCATCCTGCCCTACGAGAAGATCCTCTGCGCCGACGTCGAGAACGGCAACCGCTTCGAGACGTACGCGATAGCCGGCAGGCGCGGCAGCCACGTCTGCTGCCTCAACGGCGCCGCCGCGCACAAGGGCAGGGTCGGCGACCGCCTGATCGTCATGTGCTTCGCGGGCATGTCGCCCGAAGAGGCCGCCGGCTGGACGCCGAGGGTCAAGCACTTCCGGTAGCCCGGCGTGAGCGACTTCCTTCTGTCCCTCAGAGACGTGACGCTCGCCTTCGGCGGGCCGCCCGTCCTGGACCGCGTCTCCCTTTCGATCTCCCGCGGGATGCGCGCCGCGCTCACGGGCCGCAACGGCGAGGGCAAGTCGACGCTCTTCAAGGTCATCGCGGGATCGCTCGAGGCGGACTCCGGCGAGATCGTCAGGGCGCCCGGCCTAAAGGTCGCCTACGTCTCGCAGGACGCGAACGCCGGCGACGGCCCCTGCAGGTCCGGCGGCGAGATCCGCCGCAGGCGCCTTGCGGACGCGATACGCTCCCAGCCGGACGTCCTCCTGCTCGACGAGCCGACGAACCATCTGGACATGGAGGCCATCGACGAGCTCGAGGGGATGCTCAGGCAGGCGCGCCGCATGGCCGTGCTCGTCGTCACGCACGACAGGCGCTTTCTCCGCCGCGTCGCCGACCAGATCTTCGACCTCGACCGCGGCGAGCTCTCCGGATGGGCCTGCGACTACGCGACGTTCCTGCGCCGAAAGGCCAACCTCGTCGCCGACGAGGCCGTCTACTGGGAGCGCAAGTCGAAGAAGCTCGCGAAGGAGGAGGCGTGGATTCGCCGCGGCGTCAAGGCGAGGACCACCCGCAACGAAGGGCGCGTCGCAGCGCTCATGAAGCTCCGCGAGGAGTTCGCCGCCCGCAGAAGCCGTCCCGGCGTCGCGTCGATGCGGCTCGACACCGCAGCTCCTGGCGGCGAGAAGGTCCTCAAGGTCGAGCGCCTCGGCTTCGGCTACGACGGCGCGGGGACCATCGTGCGCGACTTCACCGTCGACGTCCTTCGCGGCGAGCGCATCGGCATAATCGGACGCAACGGCGCCGGCAAGACCACGCTTCTCAACCTTCTCACCGGGAGGCTCGCGCCGACCGCAGGCTCGGTGACCGTCGGCACGAACGTCGAGATGGCCTTCCTCGACCAGCTGCGCGGCGAGCTCAGGCCGGAGCTCACCGTCGGCGAGAACGTCGCGTCCGACCGCGACGAAGTTGTCGTCGGCGGCGTCAGGCGCCACGTGTATTCGTATCTTGCGGACTTCCTGTTCCCTCCCGAGCGCGTGCGCACTCCCGTAGAGGCGCTTTCGGGCGGCGAGCGCGCAAGGCTCATGCTCGCGAAGCTGTTCCTGAAGCCGGCCAACCTGCTCGTCATGGACGAGCCGACGAACGATCTCGACGTCGAGACCCTGGAGCTTCTCGAAGAGCAGCTTCTCGCGTACAAGGGCACGCTTCTTCTCGTTTCGCACGACCGCGAGTTCCTGGACAACGTCGTGACGTCCACGTTCGTCCTTGAGGGCGACGGACTCGTGAGGCAGTATCCGGGCGGCTACGAGGACTACGTGCGCCAGCGCGGCGCCGCGGCCGGGCGCGAGAAGTCCGCTCCGCCCGCGCCCGCTCCGCAGAAGAAGAAGCCCGTGAAGATCGAGGTCAAGAAGCGCCCTCTGCCGTTTGCGGCGGAGAAGCGCCGCGAGTTCAGCTGCAATCCCTTCGCCGGCCTGTAGCTCCCTCGCAAACCCGCGCTTTCTGCGCTTGCGCGCGACCAACAAAACAAATCTCGCTACGGGGGCGACAGCTCGCCCGACCCGCACTTCGCGGATACTACCCGACATGTTTTTGCCGCGCGTGCCACCGCCCGCGCCTGTTACCGTCGGTCGGCAAAAACACGTCGGTTCCGCGAAGTGTCTCTCGTGCGACTGTCTCCCCCTACGCGCCCCTCTAGCGACCGCTTCGCGGCTCGGGCTTCGCCCTCGGGGGATACCGCCATCAACTGAAAGCGCGCTGAAATCGGCAAAAGGCAGAGAGGTTGCCGAGGCAGCGATTGACGGGCGGCGGTCACGCGGTCAGCGCAAAGGGACGTACGGGACATTACGGGACATACGTCCCGTTGCGCTGGCCGCGCGAAAAGCCGGCTGTTTGAGGGAAACCGCAACAAGCCTCTGCGTAAGGCGATTGCAGCCGCAAGGGTCGCGAAAGGTCTCGAAAAAAAAATTAAAATACCCCCTTGTCACCCGAATGGGTATATGCTATAATTCGCAGTGACGGCTGAGAATGTACCCGAGTGGGTGACAAGGAATTTATTGAGAACAAACAAAAAAAAGGAACATGCAAATGAAAAAACTAATAGCGATAGGAGCTACGCTAGCGGTTGCGTATGGTGCGTCAGCCGCAGGCGCATTCTCCACAACTACTCTGTCGGGCCACAACACCGAGTCGTTCGAAACGGCGGCGACAGGTGCTTACTCGCCCAGCTACGAGAGGTGGCATTCCGCTGATGGCGAGGCTACCTTCGAAGTGAAGGAATACGGTCAAGACGCGAAGTACGCGTATACCGAGGGCCAGAACTGGGACGTCGCCACCGCTCCTGGTGCCAAGTACCTCTCGATTGAGGCCTCCAAGCCTCTCTACCGCACTCCCGCTGTGACAGATCACGGCTATGACGAGACGACGAACATGTATGACAACGCCGCTGCTATTGAAGGTAACGGCGTGTTTGTCGATACGCTCGTCAAGTTCACGGCGACCGAGTCTCTCGAAGTTCCCGAACTCGACGGCGGCAAGATTGCCGTCTGGCTTGGCACGGACGAGAACGCTCCCTCGACGACGAACCTCTACGTGACTGCGGCTTCCGTTGATGCGAACGGCGTTCTCACCCCGGCGAACTTCGTTGTCAGCTCGGGCAGCGCCATCGATCCGGCCGCCTGGCATCGTCTCACGATTCGTGCGATTCCGGAGGTCGGCACTGACGAAAACGATGCGGCTCTCGTCGGCTTCACCGTGTTCGTCGACGGCAACCAGGTCGGCTACACCGGCAATGACTACGCGAGCTTCGTGAGCAGCGCGAAGGTTAACGGCGGCGCCGCTGCGACCGAGCTCAGCGAAGGCAAGCTCTTCGTCAGCTGCGTTCCTGGTCTCACGCTTGAGGCTGTTGGCTTCAAGGGCACTGGTTCGATCGACGATGTGACGTTCGCGGACTACGCCTCCGCTCCGACCTTTGCGAAGGGCGCACAGTTCTTCACGTTCACGTGGTCTGCTGCTGAGATCGACGCAATCACGATTGGCTCGTATCAGCTTAGCGCGGATGAGCTCGTACGGGGTTCCTATCAGACCAACCAGATCACCGGCACGATCGGCATCACGGTGGACTTCGCCGAGGGCTACACTGGTACGGAATCCGACACCGTCACGCTGTCCGCTGGCGGCACCTACGCGATTACGGCCACAGCTGCCAGGTTCGCGATTGGTAACGCCAACTACGCAACCTTTGCGGAAGCGTATGCCGACGCAACTGCAGGCGATACGATTACGCTCAAGGCTAATGTTTCCGAGACGATGCCCCTGATTACAATTGCAAAGGCTATTACTATCGATGTTGCTGGTAAGGCATTCGTAATTGCAGCTACAGGTGCCGCAGTGTTCAACACTACAGCAGCTGTTACGGTTATTGACTCGGTTGGTTCCGGTTCTATAACCGCAACCGGTGGTGATCGTTTCTCGTACATCTTCCAGGACGGTGCGACGCTCACCATAGGTGCTGCGACAGGGGATAATGGTGTCACAATCAATGGTTGCCTTGCCGAGGGTACGAACACGACGATTATCAAGGGCAAGTTCGATGATGCAGGCAATGGTTATAATGGCGCGTTCCTCTTTGCGGATAATGTCGCTAACGGCACTGCCACGCTCGCGAACGGCTACTGGTCCGTCAACATGGGTGGTGGTCAGCAGCCGACTGGCTGGGACATCGCTCCGGTGCAGGACGCGACGGCTGGTGATACTTGGCCGAGCATTCCTGCCCCGTTCGCTGCGGCTGACGCTCTCGAGCTGAAGACGTGGGCGCTGGCCAAAGGCGTCGCGTTCAACGACCTCAAGGCTGCCGACCTCGATGCGTTCCTCCTGAATTGCGGCCTGAATGAGGTTGAGTCCGAGAAGGCGGCGTTCAAGCTCTCGATCACCTTCGTGAACGGCGCTCCGGTTGTCACGGTTGTCGGCGACAAGGACTACAACGTTGAGCCGGTCATCAAGGGCAAGGCTGCTCTCTCGGATGCCAGCTGGGGTGCTGTGGACAGCACGACCAAGTTCTACCAGGCTTTCCTGGAGCTCCCGGCGGTTGAGTAACAGCTAGCGCGAGATAAGCGAACAAACAACGGACCTGCGGCACTAACCCGCAGGTCTGTTGTTTTTGTTTACGGTCACGCAGGGCGAGTGAACGGTGTGCTTACGCGCGACCAACAAAAAACAAAAACAACTGATAAAAACAACTTTAGAGGAGCGCGGGTTAACTCGCCCGCGTCGCTTCTGTGTGTCGTGGCTACGTGTTGTAGCTAATCCCGTAGACCTGAAAGACATGTTTATGATATTGTAGATCAGCAAATGGACGCGGGCGAGTTCGCCCGCGCACCGAAGAGAAGTTGTTTCCCACAAGTTGTTTCCAAACATCAGAAACATCGGGAAAACTTGGCTCTTCGTCTGAATGTGAATGTGAAATTGGAAACAACAGAAACAACTGATAAAAACAACTTTAAGAGGAGCGCGGGCTAACTCGCCCG
>JAEEZC010000228.1 GCA_016288465.1 Verrucomicrobiota bacterium
CGTTCCCGGTCTGCTACCGCCAGATTCTGCCCAAGAAGATCGAAAACCTGCTTTGCGCAGGCCGCTGCCTCGGCAAGGGCGACACCATAGACACGTTCAGGCTCATCTGCCCCTGCTTCGTGACCGGCCAGGCGGCTGGCGTCGCCGCTGCCCTTGCCGCGCAAAAGGGCGTTTCGCCTCGCGGGCTCGCGTATTCCGACCTCCGGCGCGAACTGAATCGCCAGAACGTGTTCCTGGGCTGAAGCCCTGCACGGCGGGAGTGAACCTTTTCTCCCGCCGTGCCGTTGAACAGGGCATGAATGCGAAATGCTTTGTTGTTGCAGGCGCGGCAGTCTCCTTGTCCGCGCTCCATGCCGTTGCCTCCCCGACCAACGACACCGAGATAGCCGACATAGGCACCGTCACCGTCGAGGCGAGCGCCCTCTCGAAATACCGGCCCGAGACGGTCCAGGGCGCGACATTCACCGACCTTCCGCCCGAGAAGTCGCCTACGACGGTCGACACTCTCACCGAAGACTTCATCCGCGAGCACAATCCGACCGACCTCCACGACCTTCTCAGGTACGTGCCTGGCGTGGAGACCGGCGGCAAGTCGCTTCTCGTCCGTCAGCCCGGCACGTTCCAGCTGCGCGGCATGGGCGGCTCGGAGCCCGCCTTTGACGGAATAGTTCCGATAGGCCTCGGAGCCGGGCTCTTCATGGACCCGTTTCTCATGGAGCGCGTCGAGATCGTCAAGGGCCCGATCGCGTCGCTTTCGGGCGGCGCCGGCGCTCAGCAGAACAACAACGGCGCCGGCGGGTCCGTCAACATGTACCTCAAGGGCGCTCACTTCCGCGGCGACGAGGTCTCGTTCCAGGAGAACACTTCCGTCGGTCGTCGCACCTGGCGCCAGCGCGGCATGGTGGACGCGAACGAAGTCTACGGCGACGACAGCTTCGCGCTGCGGCTCATAGGCGCGTTCGACGTCTACTCGCCGACGTACTGCAGCGAGGGCGCGCAGAAGGGCGCCGACCCGAGGCTCTCCTTCTCGTTCGCCCCGTCCTTCGCATGGCGTCCGGCCGAGAACGTGACCGTCGGCATGAAGACGATGTTCCAGAAGACCGACCAGCCGAGCTACATAGGCGTGCCGGTCTGGAGAGGGCGTCCCGGCGGCGGATACGGGTGGTATGAGTCTTCGTGCCGCGAGGGCGACCGCTCGAAGTACGAGTCGATGATGTTCAACCCCTACGTCGACTGGCAGGTGACGGACGACTGGCTCCTGAAGTTCGGCGGCGCGTTCATGTTCTCCGAATGGGAGCAGACGACGCGCGAACCCTACATGAGCAATCAGGAGCTCGACATCTACTATCTCACCGGCCAGTGGCTGTCGGACCAGAAGTACATGACCTCCGGCTTCTCCAGTTCCGAGCGCATAAGCCGCAACTACAACCTTTACGCCCGTTCCGTCTGGACGAAGGATGAGCTGCCTGGTGGCTTCAGGAACTGCCTCGTCTTCCAGCCCGACTTCTACTACCGCGAGTCCACGACCGGGTTCGGCGCTCCGGTGTCGCGCTATGGCGCGACCATCCAGGACACGGTCGGATGGGGCTGGGTGTCGCTTGTCGGCGGCCTGCGCTTCGACTACTTCCGCGAGAACGAGCAGACGACGAAGTCGACCGTGACCAAGACCGTCGGCAGGGGGCGCGACGCGGCCAGATACACCACTACCGTCTACAGCCACTTCAGCCACTGCGACGAGACCGCCTTCTCGCCGCGCGCAGGAATCACCGTCCAGCCGCTCGACTGGCTCGTCCTTTTCGGCAACCTTTCGCAGACGCGCACCCCGACGCTCGGCTATCGCGACGCGGACGGAAGCCGCCCGACCGATCCGTGGACTGCGACTCAGTGGGAGGGCGGCGTAAGGGTGCGGCCAGTGGACAGGCTCTGGCTTTCGGCATCCTACTACCGCATCGACCAGGAGAACACGCCCGTAGCGGAGACGAGGGACGGCGACACATACTACTATTTCGAGGGCGAGAGCAAGTCGCAGGGAGCGGAGCTGTCCCTCACAGGCGACCTGACCGAGAACTGGACCGTCATGGCGATGTACGCCTACAACCGCTACGAGAACTGCACGCCCGGCGCTTCGGCCCGCGTCTTCCGCCGCAACCCAAACCACACGTTTTCGCTGTCCACGTCGTACCGCTTCGACTGCTGCGACGCCTTGCGCGACATTGTCGTCGGCGGCGGCTACCGCTTCCGCTCCAAGAGCTTCGCGACGTGGCGCGGCGCGTACGTGGACGACAGCCTCTACTTCGACCACAGCCACGTGTTCGACGTGAACGTGGCTATGCCGCTTTCCAAGTTCGGCGGTCCTGAGAGCTGGACGCTCACGCTCGGCGTGAGGAACCTCTTCGGAGAGAAGTACTTCGAGTCGGCGCGCCATTTCCACGAGTGTCTCGTAGGAGAGCCGCGCACGTTCGAGATCGGCGTGAGGGCGAGATTCTGAGGAAGGGAGAAGAAGGACTGCATGGGAGAGAACGTCAAGGCGCTTGCGGCGGAAGGTGTCTGCCGCGGCTATGGCAAGGGCGGGACGAGGCGCGAGGTTCTGCGCGACTTCGGGCTGACGATGGAGCGCGGCGAGTTTGTCGCGCTGATGGGGCCGAGCGGCAGCGGCAAGTCCACTTTCCTGCATCTTGCCGCCGGACTCATAGCGTCGGAGGCAGGCCGGATATCGGTTGGAGGAGTGGATGTCACGGCGATGGGCGACTCGGCCGCCGCAAAGTTCCGCCGCCGTCACGTAGGCGTCGTCTTCCAGTCCTTCAACCTGCTCGAAACCGCCACAGTCGCCGAGAACATAGTCTTGCCGTCAAGGCTCGACCACGTTCGTCCCGACGAAGCGCGCCTCGCGGAGCTGGTCGGGAAGCTCGGCCTTGCCGGAATGGAGCGTCGTCTGCCTGCGGAGCTTTCGGGCGGCGAACGCCAGCGAGTCGCGATCGCACGGGCCCTCTTCGCAAGGCCCGACGTCATTCTTGCTGACGAGCCGACCGGCAACCTCGACGCCAGGTCGTCGCACTTGATATGCGAACTGCTGTCCGGGCTGAACGGTTCCGAGACGAGCGCCATCCTTCTCGTCACCCACGACCCTGTCGTCGCCGCGTCGGCTTCGCGCGTCTGCTTTCTCAATGAAGGGCGGATAGCGGAGTCGTTCCCGTCCGACCACGACCCGGCCGAGATATCGCGGCGCTATCTGGAGACCTACAAGTGATCGTCGGTCTGGTTCTGAAAGGCCTCAGGCGCGGCAAGGCCCGTTTCGCCTGCGCTGCGTCCGGTGTGGCCGCGGCGTCCGGCGCCGTGGTGTTCATGTTCTCGCTTGCCGCGACCAACGCGGCGCAGGCTCCCGCCCTTGCCGCTCGCGCCTCCGCGCCATGGGCAATGTGGAAGGTCGACGGGAAGTTCGGACGCGGCAGGGGCGCGCCTCTGCAGTCTGCGCCGTCCGAGTCGAAGGACGAGCGCGGCGGATTGCGCGGCGAACGTCCGCGCGGGCCGCGCCCAGACCTGAAGATGCCTCTTGTCGGCATGACGATAGACTACCGTCCGGGCGGCCGCGTGCTGCAGGGTCCGCCGATGATGGCCGTCATCGCCGAGGCGCCGGGCGAGAATCCGTACGGCTCCACGAAGCTCTCGGAAGGCCGATGGGTGGACTCTGCGTCATCCGAGCCGGAGGTCGTCTGCACCCGCAACACCCTGCGCCGCTTCGGGCGCGGCGAATGCACCCCGCTTGGCTCCACCGTCAAGTTCGTCGGACGCAAGGGCACCATGTCTGCGAAGCTCGTCGGCTACCTGGACGAAGTGAAGCTGCCGCGAGGCTTCCCGGACACGTTTGCCAACGGAGCGGCGTTCGGACGCCTTTCGGACGAGACCCACGGCTCCATATCTCTCTGGAAGTCGCCTGCGGACGTTCCGGATGCGCGCACTCCGCAGTCCGAGAGCGTAGTCGCGACGTTCAAGGGCGACGACCAGCGGAAGATGGACTACGCGCGGCCCCTCATGCTTGTGGCGTCGGTCCTCACCGCTCTTGCGCTTCTCGTCAACTCGCTTCTTCTATCGGTGGAGGCCAACAGACCGACTCTTGCGGTCCTGCGCACCGTCGGCATGACGCGTCTCGGCGTCGTTGGCTTTGTGGCCGTCGAGTCGCTGCTCTCGGCGCTTGCGGGGCTTGCCGCCGGCGTGGCCGGGTCGGCGTTCGCGCTTAAGGCATACGTGGCCGCAGATGCCGCCGCCTTCCCGACTGGCGCGGCGTTCGATGCGCGGATGGCCGCGACGGCCAGCGCCGTCGCGCTCGCAGTCGCCTTCGCGGCGGTTCTCTTCGCCCTGAGAAGCGCACTCTCGGTAAGGCCCATGGACTCTGCGGCGACGACTCCGCGTCCGCGTCGCCGCGGCATGGCCGTCGCGTTCGCCTTCGGGTTCGGGTCGTTTGTCGCGGTCGAGGTGTGGGGCGCGAGCCTGATGCGCGGCTTCGTGCCTTCGCCGGAATGGCCTGACGCGATAGTCTCGCTGCTGCCGTCGGGCGTGAGCTCGTTCGACATCGAGAAGCTTCGCGGACTTAAAGGCGTCCGGAGGATAAGCGAGCTTTATCCGCTGCAGCTGGGCTTCCCGGGCGAGGAGCGCGGCAATGCGCTGTTCCTTGCGGCGGAATGGATGCCCGACTTCAAGTTCGTCGAAGGCGGCCACGACGAGTGCGAGAAGGCGGTGCTGGGCGGCGACTCGTGCGTCATCTCGCTCATGATGTCAAACGCACGCAACCTTCATGTCGGCGACAGCCTGTCCGTCATGGTCGGCGGCGGCAGAGGCGGCAATGGGACCGAGACCAGCATTCCGATTGCCGGCGTAGTGGACGTCAACTGGCACATGGTGACGAGCAGAGGGCTTGTGCGCGGGCTGAACGGCGCGCCGCCGATGACGGATGGACCGGTGTTCGTTTCGTTCGACACGATCGAATCGCTCGATGCAAGGCCCGCTCCGATGGTTCGCATGACACATCTCTGGGTCGAGTACGATCCGGCGTTCCTTGCCGAGCACGGCGTGTTCAAGTCGGGGCGCATTGTCGAGAGCGAGATCGCGGAGGCGCTCGGGAATCCCGTCGGATTCACCGCGAGGCTCCATGCGCGCGACGAGATAGCGGACGGAACGCTTGCGCACGGCTCGGACGTGATTGGACAGGCGGCGCGCGTGCCTTTTGTGTTCCTTGCGATACTTGCAATAGGATTCGTCGCAATGCTTGTCGCCGAGGCGGACGCAAGGCGGCGGGAGTTTGCGGTGTTGCGCGCAGTCGGCGCGACGCGGGCCCAGCTTGCCGGAAGGCTAGCCGCAAGCGCGCTGAAGACGGCGCTTGCCGGCATCGTCGTCGGCCTGCCTGTCGGCGCGGTCGTCGGCTGGCGCTTCGCCATCGGCACGGCGTCGTTCTGGAGGGGCATGCCGCACTACTTTGTGGTGCCGTGGACGCTGGTAGCCGAAGGAGCGTGCTTTGCCGTCGTCTTTGCCCTTGCCTTTGCGGTCCCGACGGCGCTCTCGCTGGTTCGCCGCCCCAGATGGTAGACACGGGTCACGCATGACCGCCGCGCTTGCGCGCGACCACGAACCGTTCCAGCCGGCTGTCAGAGGTAATCCGCAACAAGCCGCGTTCGCGTTGTGCCGTGGCTGCGCGGGAGCGTAGGCCTCTTTGCCTTTGTGTGCCCCGCCCATCCCGTCCCCGAAGTCCCCAAGGTCCCCAACGGCCCATAAACTGGCTGGCGCAAAGGCAAAGCCGCAGAGTTTTCCGACAGAAATTAAGGGATTTAAGGGGTTTTGAGGGGTTTTAGGGATGAACATAAGAGACTTGTCCCCATCGGCTTACTTGTTCTTTCCTTCCCTGTTTTGCTCCGGTTGAATTTCCAACGTTGGAAACGGAAATTTCCAACGTTGGAAACGGAAATTTCCAACGTTGGAAACGGAAATTTCATACGTAGGTTTTCGATTTTCCCTACCTAGGTTTTCGCTCCATGAGCGCGAGCGCGAGTGAAACGGGGAAGACCGCCACGAAAAGTGCTGGAAATGGTATGATACATGGCATGAAACAGGGCCTCAAGACCGCTGCGTCGATCGCGCTCGCCACAACGTGCGCCGCCGCGCCATTGCATTCTGAGGCCGGGGAGCGCCCGAACGATGTCCCCGCCATCGTTCAGCCAACCCAACCGTCATTCGACGTCAAAGCGCCGCGAATTGGGGATGTATATGAAGTCGAGGGAAGGGATCGTGGAGGAGGAATGGGATAGCTTGCATATCAAGATTGGCGGCGAGATCATCCCCGGACTTCTCGACTCAATCCGCAAGGCGACATCGGAACGCCGCGAATACGACAAAGGCAAGCCGCAGAAATCGCGGGGATGATAGTCTGAAAGAAACGAAAGAAGCAAGGAACAGACGGGGGCTGGACCCGCATGTTTAACTGAAGAAAGACGAAGGTGCATTGATGTTGTCAGCAGAGGCAAAGAGTTCAGTCGACAGAATCTGGAACACGTTCTGGGCGAACGGTATGACGAATCCGCTCACGGTCGTGGAGCAGATCACGTTCCTCATTTTCATGAAGCTCCTCGACGACAACCAGATCATGCAGGAGCGCAACGCCAATCTTCTCGGCACGACGCTGAAGGACCCCGTCTTCAAGAAGGGCGTCTGCGTCGTCCAGGAGGACCCGCGCATCGAAGCGCCGTATGCCGATCTCAGGTGGCAGAACTTCCGCCACAAGGAACCCGAGGAGATGTTCCGCACCGTGCGCGACCTCGTCTTCCCGTTCGTGAAATCGCTTGGCTCGGGACGCGATAGCGCGTTCAGCCGCTACATGGCGGATGCGCAGTTTGAGATATCCAAGCCGAAGGTTCTTGCCGTAGCCGTGGATGAAATCGAGGCGATGGGGCTCAGCGGCAAGGACATGATGGGCGACATCTACGAAGAGCTTCTTGACCGCATCAAGACTTCTGGCGAGAACGGACAGTTCCGCTCGCCGGGGCACATCATCGCGATGATGGTCGAACTTGTGGAGCCGAATCTCGACGACCGCATCATCGACCCCGCGATGGGAACGGCCGGGTTCCTCGCGGCTTCGGCGCGCTATGTCTCAACGCACTATGCGAAGGAGCTCAAGAACGTCAAACGACAGGAACACTACAAGACCGCGATGTTCACCAGCTTCGACATCGACGTCAAGATGCTGCGCATCGGCGCGATGAACATGATGCTGCACGGAGTCGAAGCGCCTGACATCCGGCTCAACAACTCCATCGAGCCGGATGCCGTCAAGCGCGCCGACTACACGCTTTGCCTGGCGAATCCGCCGTTTGCCGGGAACATGACGGAAATCGCCATAGCGCCCGACCTGCTTGCCGTCGCAAACACAAAGAAGACGGAGCTTCTGTTCGTCTCGCTTTTCACTAAGCTTCTGAAGATAGGCGGACGGTGCGCGTCCATCGTTCCGCAGGGCGTGCTGTTCGGCTCGTCGAAGGCGCATGTCGGCGTGAGGAAGGAGCTTGTCGAAAAGCAGAAGCTCGTCGCCGTCGTCTCGATGCCGTCGGGCGTCTTCAAGCCGTATTCCGGCGTTGCGACCGCGGTGCTCGTCTTCACGAAGACCGACCACGGCGGAACGGACAATGTCTGGTTCTACAACATGGAGGCGGACGGCTTCTCGCTCGACGACAAGCGCGAGGTCGTGAAGGAGAACGACATTCCCGATGTCGTGGCACAATTCAAGTCGCGTGATCCCAAGAAACAGAACGACCGCAAGGGCAAGTGCTTCTTCGTGCCGAAGGACGAAATTGCCGCGAACAACTACGACCTCTCGTTCAACAAGTATCGCGAGGTCGAGTATGTTGCCGAAGAGTTCCCGCCGACAGAAGAGATTGTTGGCGAAATCGAATCGCTGGCAAAGGACTTTGCTTCTGGTCTCAAGGAGCTGAAAGGAATGCTCTAATGGCCGGTGCTAAACAAAAGCGGATTGTTCGTTTCGCCGATTTCTTTTTCGACGATACCAAAAGTGGTTTAAAAATCCCCCAGGGTGAGTATGCTTCGGGCGGGAAACATGTAATTATTGACCAAGGCGATAATGAGATAGCTGGTTTCTCGGACAGGGATGATGGGTTGTACAAATCTGTTCCTGTGGTCGTGTTTGGCGACCATACACGTATTGTTAAGTATGTTGACCGTCCATTCTTTGTTGGCGCAGATGGTGTCAAAATTCTAAAACCTAAAGATAGAGTAAATCCGTTGTATGCGTTTTATGCTTTGAAGGCGGCGCATATTGAATCGCTGGGGTATAGTCGTCATTTCAAATTGATTCAAGTTGTTTGAGCAGTTTCGCCGCGATTGTGGTATCATACATGGTGTTGCCTCTCCTTGTTCGGGTTTAGCACTTCGCATTATAGCGAAGATCGGGCAGGAGGGCAACGCTCAAGCGCCAAAATGCGCGAATTCCGCGAGGGGGCTCGCCGAGGCTCGGCAGCCCGGGCGAAAATTGGGGAACCTCCACTTTGAAACCCTGTTGCATGGCAGTGATAGGTTTTGTATAATATCGCGCAAAGAAGGAATTATGGCATGAAAAGTCAGAATCCCTCTATCCTTTTTGGGCATAAGCGCATCCTACTTGAAAAGTGGAAGTTTGGGAGGACATCGCTGCCAATGCCGAGGCTGGGGCAAGGCGGCTTGTCGCCGAGTATGGCGACAGGCTGTTTAGTGCCGCCGTTCGCATTTGCGGCAATGAAAGCGATGCGGAGGATCTCGTGTTCCGCACGCTCTCCCATGCCATCGTCAAAATAAGGCAATACGGCAACCGCTGTTCGTTCTTCTCGTGGCTGTACAGCATCCTTGCGAACTTCCATCGGATGGACATGCGCAAGAAGGGTGCTGCCGCCATCGTCCTCTGCGATGAACTTCCCGAAATAGAGGATTTTGCGCCAAATCCGGCGGATCGGCTCGATTTCCAGACGGAAGCGGATGTCGTCCGAGAAGCGACCGCGCAGCTGCCGGAGCCGCTTCGTGAAATCATAGTGCTTCGCTACTTCGAGGACTTGAGCCTGCGCGAGATTTCCGCGTTGCTGAAGCTTCCGCTCACCACGGTCAAGTTCCGTCTGCATTTCGCCAAGAGGAAACTTCGTGCGAAACTAAGACTATCCTTTCGCGGAGAAACCGCATCTTACGGAGCAGAGGCAGCACAATGAACTGCAAAGAGGCCATAGAACTTGCCGAGGAGGCGATGGACAGGGATTTGCCGCGCGCCGTCAAGCGCCGGTTGGATCTGCACCTGTCGCACTGCGAATCATGCCGTCGGCTTTTCGAGACCGAACGCGCCGAACACGTGCGCTGGTTCCGCATTTTCAACGACCCTGCCTTCATGCGCAGCCTGCCGCCCGGTTTCGCGGACCGTCTGGCCGAGGCGGCGCTCGTGAACCGTCCCGGTTTTTGGTTCCGCATCCCGCGTTGGCTGAAGAGGGTGGCGTGCCTTGCGCTGCTCCTTTCGGGTGTAGCTTATGCGGCGGTTGTCGCAAGGCCGAGACAGGTGGAACCTATTGGTCCGATTGAAGACCCTGTAATGGATTTTGGAAAGCTTCCGTGTGACGAAACGCTCCAAGAAGAGGAAACTCAAATGAACATACAAAAGACTCTAACCGCTGCGGCGTCTGCTGTCGTGCTGACCGCAACCGCCTTTGACTATCCGGTCTATACGGTAACGACTTCGGGCGATGGCACCACCAGCCTTGCTTCCGCGCAGGTGGAGGTCGTTTCGGCGGAAGGGGCTACGCCTGAGACGGTGGCGTTCTCGTCGCTTACATTGAGTTCGGGTACGTTCCGCAAAAAAGGCACGGGTTTCCTTATGTCGGCGGATGGGATGGCGTCGTTCACCGGAACGGTTCTCGTCGAGGAGGGGGCGTGGATATCGACGAAGCTTGGCCACCTCGGCAGAAGCGCGTCAACAACCGACAGGTCGGCGGTGGTCGTCTCCAACGGCGCATCGATCGTGTTCGACATTCCCGACAGCGCAACCGCAGCTTTCCGCCATAACATTACGCTTGGAGGCGTTGGCTACAACGGCATGGGTGCGGTATGCATGAACAGCCCTGGCCCAAACACTTCGGCAAGCAAACCTCTTTTCCGCAATTCGACATGGACGATGACGGACGATGCCACAATAAAACTGCTCAACCGCACTGACAAGCCGCTATGCACCTGGTACGTCACATTCGCTATGAACGGACACACGCTTACATTTTCAGGTTTCGGCGATGTCACCGGCTCTACATATAACCGTACTTATCTGTTCAACTCAGCATTTTCTGGAACTGTCGGACACATTGTGCTAGACAGTGCCCGCTTGTACTACTACAATTACGACACAGCCACCTCTACCTATACGTTCACGGGATCAAGCGCGAATACACTCACCATCAGAGGCGGAGACGGAAACAGGACACGAAATGATGCATGGCTCTATACCGGCAACATGACGCAACCTTCGCCATGGACTCTTGTCTTTGAAGGCAGTGGTGTTCTCTCTTCGGGAAGTGGGACGTGGGGAACGACAAACACAATCCCGCAAGCCGGATGGGCGGGTCCCGTTGTGCTGTCGAGTGAAAACGCTTTCGTCACCGGCGGTTCGACAAACTCCTATTCTTTCCTTAATACTGTTTCGGGCAATGGTGGACTGCAATGTTCGCGTGGACAGCAGATCAACCTCGTTAACGGCGGCAACTCGTTCAAGGGCGAGGTGAAGATCAATGCAAGCCGTGATTCCAACCATGATGGCGAACTGCGCGTGTTCTGGAATGGTGCGCTGCCCAAGGACAGCGCGGGGGCTACGCTCTATAACAGCGACCTTACGTTGATGTACAGCCATGACTACCAATTGCCGTTGCTGACCTTTGATGTGGCAGATGGCAAGACCAAGAAATTCTCCGGCGGCACGAACGGCGTGGTGCGTTCGTTCAGGAAGACGGGTGCGGGTGTGTTGGACATGACCTCGCCCCTGACGGTGACGGGCGTGACGGAACTTGCGGGCGGCACATTGCGCCTTCCCTGCGACCGGGCGGGACTGGTGTTCGGCGCAGAGTTTCATGGGGACGACCTGACCTCAAGCGTCGGCAACATTGACAATGTCATCACTAACTGTGTTGAGCTGGGGACAGACCTGATGTACACGGATGACCTTGTCAAGTGGCAGAGACTTGACTCGACGCCATATAACCGGCGGCGTCTCTTTACATACCACGGTTACATTTGGAACAGGACGAACGAACCGCAGACCTGGACATTCGCCGCCCAGATTGTGAGTGGGATGCAGATATTCATCGACGGGGTGCAACAGAATTGGACAGGTGTATCGTCATGGTACAATTTCTACAATGACAAGAAGGTTGGCTTTATGACCTTCAGCAATGTGTCGCCTGGATGGCACAGGCTGGACGTCCGTGCGTACGCCACACAGGCGGATTCCGGGTATGGCCTTTTGGCGAATCGCATTGGCGGTGTTGACAAAATCGAGAACGCCACATGGCAGGCCGACCTTGGCCTTGCCATCGACCGGCAGGGGCGCGGCAGCACGAACTGCGAGGACTACGAGAAGCTTGTTGATCCGGGCGACGGCTCTTTCCTGACGGTAGTGCCCGGCAATGCGGAAAATGCGGAGGGCGTGATCGCGCACATGCCGAAGTTCGACCATCTGAAGTTCACCGGCGGAACGCTCGATGTGCGCGGCAGCGACATAACGGTGCCGGTCCTGGAGGGCGTGAACGGCGAGGTGGCGAACTCCAACGCCTACTTCCCGGGCGGCTCTCTGACTGTCGGCCGGAAATGGATCGTTCCTTCTTCCGTCGGCAAGACGCTGACGATTGCGTGCAAGCTGAAGTTTGCCGCAGGTGCGGCGCTCGAGTGCGATTTCACGAATCTGCCGCACGGCGAATACACGCTTGCGACCGCGGCAGGCGGCATCGACGGAGTGCCTGCCTTCGACACTGCGGCCAACCGTGGGTGGCACCTCGTCAAGGGAACCGCCAATGGCGTGGATTCGCTCAAGCTCTTCTGGCAGCCCGGCATGATGATAGTGATCCACTGACGGCGATGCCGGAAATATGGCATAATCTCGTAATCCGAGGCAACCGGTAACGGTCTCTGAACCGTCCGGTTCCGGACCGGGAAAGGAATGAACGACAGATGAAATGCATGATGTTTATGATGGCCGTCGGAATATCGGCGGGAACCGCGTTGGCGTGGGAGGTGCCGAACTGGGCCACCATCGTCACGGAGCCGGGCGCGATCCAGGAGCAGTACGGCAGCACGAAGAAATGGTGCGGACACGTCCAGGGTATGTGCGTCAGCTCCAATGCCATCTACTTCTCGTTCCATGACCAGATTGTGAAGACGGACTGGTACGGACGGCTTCTGGACCGCGCCCCCGTCGATCCGCACAGCGGCGACATCTGCATCTGGAACGGCAAGCTCTATACGGGCGTGTGGCTCAGGCCCAAGGCGAAGGGTGAGAAAGCCTGTGGAGCCATCTGCGTGTACGACGCCGAAACGCTGAAGCTTCTCAAGGAGCAGAAGGTAGAGTCGAAGGATGCGGGGGTCGACGGCATCACCTGCCTTGACGGCGTCATCTACCTCGCCATGGGCGCAACCGGCAAATACGACCCCGTCAAGAAGTGCGGGCGCACATGCTGGTACTGCAAGTTCAACGCCGAGACGCTGGAGCAGATCGGCGAGCCGTTCGGCGTGGACCACGGAGACCATTCGGAGTGCGGTTCGCAGAACATGACGACCGACGGCAAATACATCTATTCCAGCCACTACACCTACGACGAGGCGGAGCGGACGCCGAACGTGGTCGTGCACGACAAGGACACGTTCAAGGTTGTCGCCAAGTACAGGTTTGGCTGGAACCACGGCATCGACGTGGTCCCGGGCGGCAAGGATGGCGCGGTGCGCTTCGCCTGGGTGTTCACGCCAAACTGGATCGGCAGGCTTTGCAAGAAGCAGAAGCTTCCTATTTACGGCATCGTCCAGTTCGTGGAACTGAAGGACGGACAGGTCTACGACTTCACCATGCGCGGCGGCGGATTCACTAAGGAGATAGAGCGTTGAAGCCTTTGACTATCATTGTGGCGCTGTCTGCGTGGGCAGCGTTCGCCGGGGTGCCGGTGGAACTGAAGAATGCGGGGTTCCACGAGACGGACGGGAAGGGGGGCGCTGTCGGCTGGAGCCACCATCCGAACTGGCATGCCGAGAAGGCCGGGCACAACGGCTCCGGCGCGCTCGTGTGGGAATGCGCGGCGGAAAGCGACGTGAAGAACGGCGGGCCGGGGCAGGAAGTGCAGCTGAAGCCCGGCAAACGCTACGACTTCTCCGCCATATTCAAGCCTGACGGAGTGGTCACGCAGCGCAAGTCGGTCCATCAGGGGCTTACGCTTTATGTAGAAGGCTACGACGCCAACGGCAAGTGGATGTTTGGCGACATGGCTCGTCCGCCAGCAGCAGGCAAGTCTGATGAATGGATCAAGATCGAGGGCTTGACTCGCGAAATTCCAGATGGTGTCGCGAAGGCGTACTTCAGGGTGATTGCAAAGCGGTGCGTTTCGGGGCGTGGCGCGGTCGATAACGTGTATCTCGCCGAACGCGAGACGGTTGCTGTTGAAGGAGTGTTTCCGCATGTGTACCGCCGCGAATCGACGGGTGGGCCTGTGCGCTTCTCGGCTTCCATCAACACCGATGTGCATGAGAACAAGCTAGAGGATTATTCGGCGAAGTTCACGTATGTGGCGGCGGATGGCCGTCGCATGACGGCGCAGGGTGAGTTGGCATCTCCTGTCGAGGCTGTGGCTACGCTTGATACGTCGCTCTTCGCGTTCGGCACGAACGATGTCGTCTGTACGCTCTTCCTCAAGGGCAAGGAACTTGGTTCCGCGAAGGTTCCGTTCGCGCATCTCGCGAAGCCCGCGCCGCGCCGCGTGTACATCGACCGCCACCTTCGCGCCATCGTAGACGGCAAGCCGTTCTTCCCGTTCGGCATGTGCTACTGGGGCGAGGTCACTAAGGAAGGGCTTGAACGGTATGCCGAGGGTCCGTTCAACTGCGTGAACACCGACTGGAGCATGCAGCCGGAGCAGCTTGAGCTCTGCCGCGAAAAGGGTCTGCTTGCCATCTGCGGCCTCGAAAAGGGATTTGACGAACCGGACGAAGGCCAGTCGTGGCTCACGGAGCGCGTGAACGCCATGAAAAACCATCCGGCTGTCATGGGCTGGTTCGTGAGCGACGAACAGCCGATTGCGGACATTCCCAAGATGAGGCGTCGGCAGGGATGGATGGAGACTCTGGACCCGAACCATCCGACTTGGTTTGCGCTGGACACCGTGCGCGAGGCCAGACACTATCTCGGCACTGCGGACGTAATGGGGCTTGATCCCTATCCGATCCCGACAAAGCCAATCGGACTCGTCCATTCGACGACCTGCCGAGGCGTCACGAACACATTTGGTGCGATGGCAAACTGGCAGTTCCCGCAGGCGTTTGGCTGGGGCTGGCTCAAGCGTCGCGAGACGAAGGGGCAGCGCGCGCCCACGCAGAAGGAAATGGCGAACATGGGCTGGCAGGCAATCGCCGGCGGCGCGAACGGTCTCATATTCTATGCCTACCAACACCTCTCCGAGCCTCACGATGACCCAGAAGATGCGTTTGATCCCGCGTGGGCGCGCACGAAGGCGATGGCCGAGGAATTCAGGAAGTACATCGACGTTTTCCTTTCCGTCGACCCTGCGCCGACGGCGAAAAGCTCCAACGACGACGTGGCGGTGCGCACTTGGCGACACCAAGGCGACACGTATCTCCTTGTCGTGAACTGCACGACGAACGCTCAGACCGCGACGATAACGCTCTCGGAACCGTTGGGCAAGGACGTCATAGCGGACTTCGCCCCGGCGCCGGACATTGAAGGCAACAAGGTGCGTGTGGCCCTTGATCCGATATCCTACATGATGCTCCGCGCGAAGAAGTCCCAGAGCGTCTTCGTGCAGGACCGCGAAGTCTTCGTGCACGATGCGAACTACGACAAAGACAAGATTCAGCCGTACACACTTGAGAATCCGCTTGCGTTCGCGGACGGGCGGAAGGTGTCGTCCGCCTCGGACTGGAGCGAGCGCCGGCGCGAGATACTCGGCATCTTCGCGAAGGAGATGTACGGGGCGGAGCCGCCTCAGCCCGAGACGCTCGTGACCGAGCTTGTCGACGAAAAGGACGCCATTGACGGGCTCGCCGTGCGCCGCCAGTACAAGATGTGGTTCAAGGCTGACAGAACGGGTCCGTGCATTACGTGGATCATGTGGATACCCAAGCCCGCGAAGAAGCCTGTGCCGATCATATCCTTTCTCAACTACCGAGGCAACCACGAGCTTGTGCCCGACGAGGACATACCTGTGCAGCAGGGCTGGACACGCGGCGGTGAGAGGTTTGGCGTCACGAACTTCACGTCGAGCGCGATGACGCGCGGCGTCATGCAGGACCCTGGCAATCGCAGCGTGTTTCCTGTAGGCATGATCCTGGCGCGCGGGTACGCCGTGATGAGCGCATGCTACTGCGAAGTTTCGCCTGATCCCGAAAGAGACGAAAGGGATCCTCGGTTCATGCAGAATCCGTTCGCATATACGGGGGTGTTCGATCTGTGGGGGCCGCGTGACCCGTCGCGAACGGACAACATCACTGCGCTAGGCGCATGGGCGTGGGCGCTTTCACGAGGGCTGGACCTCGCCGAGCGCGTTCCCGAGCTGGACGCAAAGCGGGCTGTGGTGACCGGCTGTTCGCGACTTGGCAAGGCGGCGCTCATCGCGGCGGCGAGGGACGAGAGGTTTGCGGTGTGTGTGCCCAACCAGACGGGCGGCGGCGGCGTGCCGCTTGCGAAGCGCGACTATGGCGAGAACGTCTCAACAGAGAACCGCTACTTCACGCACTGGTACTGCCGCGCATATGCGAAGTACGCCGAGGCTCCGTGGAGAGACATGCCGTTCGACCAGCATCTCTTCATTGCCTGCATAGCCCCGCGTGCGCTGCTTGTCGAGGGCTTCGACTCCCGCTGGTTCGACACCGAAGGCGAGTATCTTTCCGTCAAAGCCGCTAGTCCCGTGTGGACGTTCCTTGGAAAGGGCGGAATGCCGGATGTCGCATGGCCGGCCGACTACGACACGTCCGCAATCGGCCGTCACCTCGGCTACGTTCGCAGGGCGGGAAGCCACGGTCTGTCGGCATGCGACTGGACGTGGCTGATGGACTTCGCAGACGGCGTATTCGGAGATCCTCGCAGATAGCTTTAAGGGGGACAGGCCTTGCATGGTTTCTGCCTGATTCCGGCTTCGCGCCAGTGCAGAGCGTGGTTGCAGTCGCATATCTTCTGGCCATTGTCGGCATGTGCGGCATGTTCTATCCGTGGCGGATAGAGAAGGCGCTAGCTTTGGTCTTTCGCCGCAAACCCGTCAGCGCCTGATTGTTGACATCCTCTCCCCGCTGACTTGCTGGCCCTCATCAGGCCCTATCCGTTCCCCGTTCCCCATTCCCCGTTACAACAGCAAGCCCTCATGCTGCTGATTGCATCGTTGTATCGTTGCGTGGAGCACGAAGACCTCGTTGCGCCGCGTCACCAGTAAACTCGTCAACCAACCCGTCAGGTCCCCAACTTGTCAGGGGCAGCCCTGTCGTGTCATGACATCGAGGTTGAGGCGGCAAGGCGAAGGGGAATGGGCTGGCCCTTGTGTCGCTGCTGCCTGTCCCTTCAGGCTTTGCTACCTGTCCCTTTAGGCGAAGTAGCCTGTCCCTTCAGCAATAATGCCGCCATTATGCCACAATAATGCCGACACTTTCATCAATAATGCCGCCATTATTCGCGATAATGCCGCCATTATTGGTGAAGGGACACGGACAAAACGCTGAAGGGACGCGGACAAAACCTTCGAGGGACGGTGATAAATGCCAGAAGGGACGCCGAGACGAACTCTTTTGGCCCATTTTGCTCCAAGACGAAAGATGTGCCGATTTCCGAGTACGGTTGACTTGCAGGGACTGTCTGGTATTATATTGCCGCCTTGTCCTGCGGCGAGCAATATAAGGCCAAACAGAACTCTGTTGCGTCTGACATGTTCGCCATTTGGCTCGTGGACGTCTCCCTGTACGAGTGGGCTTTTTAGACTGAAGGGACTCGCTTTTTAGACTAGGGCCAAATCCTTTTTGGACTAGGGAGAAATTCATTTTAGACTGGGGAAGCAATCATTTTAGACTAATGGCGGAAAGAGAATGGGTCTAGGGACGCTTGAAAGGAGGCTAACGGTAGGAGAATTACCAATATACCAGCAGAAATCGGAGAGGGCAATCTCGCACAGAGGGATTGGTGCGGGCGCTCGACAAACCAGAGCCGTATACAAAGGAGTTGATATTCTGGCAAGGATAGGCTTTTGCCTTTCGCGTGGTTTTTGGTATAATGGGAGGCATGGAAGACAAAACGACTGGGCGTGTCGCGCGGTGGACGCAGAAACTGCTCGACCTTTCTCTTCGCAACCGCCTCATCAACGCGCGCGACTCGAAGCATCTGCTGCCTCTGGCCGCGGACTCGCTCGCCGCGCTTGAGGATCGTCTCGCCGCGGACCGTCCCGCGCCCATCGAGTCCGCCGACGCAGTCAAGGCGCCGTCGGATGCGCTTCGCTCGACGCTGCCGTGGGACGAGACGAGCCGCCGGCTTAGGGAGCTGCACCGCATCGCCAGGACCGACATGGAGGAAAGCGGGGTCAACACGCTCTACCTCGCTCTCGGGTTCCTCTCGTGGCGGCAGCGCGGCGCGAACGCGAAGGAGTGCCGCGCGCCGATTCTGCTTCTTCCTGTGCGCATGTCGAGGCGAAACGTGCGCGAGGGATACTCGATATCGCGCTTCGACGAGGACGCATCCCTCAACGCCACGCTCGTCGAGTTCCTGCGCGTCGAGTTCGGCGTCTCGGTCGCCGGGCTGGACCCGCTGCCCGAGGACGCCTCGGGCGTGGACGTGGACAAGGTGCTGGCGGCGTTCCGCTCGGCGACGGAAGGCATTGACGGCTGGTCTGTCGTGCAGGAGGCCGCGCTCGGACACTTCTCGTTCGGCAAGTTCGTGATGTGGAAGGACCTTTCGTCCCGCGCCGACCGGCTTGCCGCGCATCCTCTTGTCGCGCATCTTATGAAAGGCGGCGGCGAATACGACGACGGCGTGGAGGTGTTCCCTCCCGAAGACGTCGCCGCGCACATCAGGTACGGCGACCTCTTCACTCCGCTTTCGGCCGACTCTTCCCAGCTCGCGGCGGTTCTCTACTCGGCGAAGGGCAAGTCGTTCGTCCTGCACGGTCCGCCCGGCACCGGGAAGTCCCAGACGATCACGAACATAATAGCCCACAATCTCGCGCTTGGGCGGAAGGTGCTGTTCGTGTCCGAGAAGAAGGCCGCTCTCGACGTCGTGCACCGGCGTCTGGCGTCCGTCGGGCTCGGCCCGTTCTGCCTGGAGCTGCATTCCAACAAGTCCGGCAAGTCGGAGGTGCTCGCCCAGTTCAGAGAAGCCCTTGACTTTGCGGACAGGGGGATGCCGGAGGAGTGGCGTCGCACCGTTGAGGAGATCGACGGCTGCAGGACCTCGCTCGACGCGCCGGTGGCGGCCATGCACAGGCGCCAGCCCAACGGGCTTACGGCATACGGATGCCTTGCGTCCAGAATCGTCGGAGGCGCCAGGACCTTCTCGCTTGAAGGGCGGGACGTCCGCAGCTGGAGCGAGAAGGACGTGTCGGAGGTGCGCGAGCTCGTCCTTCAGGCGGCCTCGGACTGGCGCGGCACCACTCCGGAAGCCGTAAGGTCGCTCATGCCGGTTGCGACGTTTGCATGGAGCCCTGGCGCCGAGGCGGACATGCGCGGCAGGCTTGTCGCGCTACGCGCCAAGGGAGCTTTCGCGCGAGGGCTGTCGGTTCTTTTCGGAGGCGGGGGCGCGCTTCGCTACGGGCCTGGCCTTGCAGGGCGGTTCGACGGCTTTGGCGGGGCCTTTGCCGAAAGGCTCGACGCCGCGATTGCGGCGCTTGGCGAGTCGCGCGGCGCGATGCGGTACCGCGAATCGGCGAATGCTGCTGCGGCGCGCATAGGCGGCGCGTTCGCCGCGTCGCTTGCCGACGGATCGCTTGATCCCGCGGACGCCGGCGAGTCGTTCGACAGGTCGCTTGCTGAGGCGACGCTTGACGGCATCCTTCGAGCGGAGCCGGCGCTTGCGTCGTTCGCGGGCCTGAGGCGCGAAGAGCAGATACTCGCGTTCAGGCGGCTCGACGCGGAATACGCGGAGCTCGTGAAGCACGCAGTCCGCGCACGGCTCGCGGCGGCGCTGCCGCTTGGCCGGCTGGGAGACTGCCCGGACGGATGCGAACTCGGCATAGTCCGCCGTGAGTGCGCGAAGAAGGCGCGCCAGAAGCCGGTCCGCCAGCTGCTTGCGGAGGCGCGCGGCGTCATCGGGCGTCTCAAGCCGTGCTTCCTGATGAGCCCGCTGTCGGTCGCGCAGTATCTGCCCGCCGAGGCGACGTTCGACATGGTAGTCTTCGACGAGGCGTCTCAGATTCCGGTCTGGGACGCGATCGGCGTCATCGCGCGTGCGAAGCAGTGCGTCATCGTGGGCGATCCGCGGCAGATGCCGCCTACGAGCTTCTTCCAGAAGGCCGACGGCGCTGAGGACGAGGAGGCGGACGAGGACCTGGAGAGCATTCTCGACGAATGCCTTGCGGCGGGCCTCAGCTCCGCATACCTCGGCTGGCACTACAGAAGCCGGCACGAGTCGCTCATCGCGTTCTCGAACCACAACTACTACGACGACAGACTCTGCACGTTCCCCGCGGCGAAGTCGTCGCCCAGGCTCGGAGTCGTCAGCCGCTACGTCGAAGGCGGCGTATACGACGCGAAGGCGAGCCGGACCAACAGGGCCGAGGCCGAGGCCCTTGTCGACTACATCTTCTCGCGTCTGTCGGACCCGGCGTGGAAGCGGCGCAGCGCAGGCGTCGTGACGTTCTCCATGGCCCAGAGGAACCTCGTCGAGGACCTCATCGAAGAGCGCCGCGCGGCGAATCCCGCGTTCGAGGACTATTTCGCCGATGACGGCGAGGAGCCGTTCTTCGTGAAGAACCTCGAGAACGTGCAGGGGGACGAGCGGGACGTCATACTCTTCTCCGTCGGCTACGCGAAGGGCCCTGACGGGAAGTTCCTCATGAACTTCGGTCCGCTGAACCGCTCGGGAGGCGAGCGGCGCCTGAACGTCGCCGTGACGCGTGCCAAGGAGCAGATCGTGGTGTTCGCGTCCTGCAGAGGCGCCGAGATAGACCTTTCGCGCACGCAGGCGACCGGCGCGGCGCATCTCAGGGCGTTTCTGGAGTACGCAGAGCGAGGCGGCGTACCTGCGGCGGATGCGGACGGAGTCGCGGCGCGCGACAGGTTCGCGGACGAGGTCGCGTCGTTCCTCGAGTCGAAGGGCTATTCTGTCGAGAGGAACGTCGGGTGCTCGGGCTTCCGGGTGGACATCGGCGTCGTCAATCCGTCCGAGAAGGGCTCCTTCATCGCGGCGGTGGAGTGCGATGGGGCGTCGTATGCGGGTGCGCGGACCGTGAGAGACCGCGACGAGCTGAGGGCGTCGGTGCTGCGCTCGCTCGGCTGGAACACCGTGCGGGTCTGGGCGGCGGACTGGGCATTTGACCGCGCGCGCGGCGAAGAGCGGCTGCTGAAGGAGCTTGAGACGATCGCGCACGCGCCTGACGGCATGCTGCCGGCGCCGAAGTTCGCGCCCGAGGTGACGTTCCCGCGCCGTCGGGCCGCGGCGGCGGCGGAAGCGCCGCGCCAGCAGCTGGAGGCGATTCCGGGCGACAGAATCCGGGCCGTGATGAACGAGGTGGAGCGCGACCTCGGCGCATGCGAGCCTGACACGCTCTACCGCGAGACCGCGCGCCGCTTCGGCTACAAGACGCTGTCGCCCAAGGCGCGTCAGAGGCTTGCGAGCATACCCCGTTGACATCGCGTCGGCATGTATGATATACTATGTGCACTTTGTTGCACGAAGCTTGCGGTGGGATACTCAAGTGGTCAACGAGGGCAGACTGTAAATCTGCTGGCTTACGCCTTCCAAGGTTCGAATCCTTGCCCCACCACCACCCCGAGACTCCGAGTTCTCCGGGAGATCGGTCTTTTTGCCTTTGACCGTCTTCGAGGCGCTGCCGCCATATTCTTTTTGGCTTTCCTCTGTTGCCCGAATGCGATTTTTTATGGTATAATACCCCAAACACCAAACTGAAGGAGTTTTACAGAATGAAGGTTTCGACGATTGTTGCCGTTTTTGCCGCTGCGCTGTGCGTGGCCGGTTGCAAGTACAATGATGTCAACGAGGGCGGCGGCGGGGCGTCCGACATCAATGCCGAGGGTAACGCCATTTCGTCGGATGTCGACTCCAGCCTGCAGATCGGCTCGATTGACAGCATGACGGAGGGCAAGTTCGAAGACCTCTACACCCGCTGCACAGACGTCAGCTTCGAGCCTGTCTACTTCGGCTTCGACTCCACTGTGATTCCCCAGAGCGAGCTTGCCAAGATCGATGCGGTCGTCGCCCATCTGGCCGAGAAGACCGACCGCGTGACCGTCGTCGAGGGCAACTGCGACGAGCGCGGCTCGAACGAGTACAACATGTCGCTTGGCGAGAACCGCGCGATCATCATCCGCAACTACCTCGTGCAGAGCGGCATTGCGGCCGACCGCATCCAGACCCGCAGCTACGGCGAGGAGAAGCCTGCCGTCGACGGCCACGACGAGTCTGCCTGGTCGAGGAACCGCCGCGGCGAGTTCGCGATCTTCCAGAAGTAAGTCGCGTCCGGCCTGATGGTCTTCGCGTTCCTGCTAGACAGCGTTGGTTTCGGCGAGTGGTTTGTGCTGCTCGCCGTCGTTCTTGTAGTCGTCGGCCCCCGCAATCTGCCGTCGACCGCCAGAAAGGTCGGCAACTGCTACTCAAAGTTCCGTCGTGCGGCCGAGTCGTTCAAGCGGCAGCTCATGGAGATGGACACGGAGTTCGACAACGCGGTCTCGAGCGCCGCGCACGAGGCCGAGGATGCGTTTTCGTATGACGACTGCGGAGTCCGCGAGGGCGACGGGCCTGTCGGAGAGCCGCATGAAGGCGCGCCGTCCGATTCCGCCGCCGGGGATTCCGCGCAGGCTGACGCCGCGCAGTCGGCCGGGGAGGCGGGGCCAGCGGGCGAGGCGTCGGCCGGTTGAGGCGTTCAATGGCGATCGAATTCATAAAGAACCCCGACGAGCGGAACGATCCACCGCGTCCGCTTCTCGAGCACCTGCTTGCGCTGCGCGACATGATAATCTTCGGCGCGGTCTCGTGGGTCGTCTGCGCGGTCATCGCGGGCGTGGCGACGCCGTGGATAATGGAGTGGCTCAAGTCGCCGGCGGGAGAGGACGGGAAGCTGCTGCAGGGGCTTGACCTCACGTCCGGCGTTTCGACGATAATCGCGATCGCGGGCTGGGGCGGCACGGCCTTGGCGTTTCCGTTCATAGTGTACGCGGTGCTGAGGTTCGTGTTTCCGGCGCTGACGAACAAGGAGAAGTTCCTCCTGATGACGATACTCGTCGTCGGAACGGCGTTCTTTCTGGGCGGCGTGTCGGTGGCGTACGCCAAGACGCTGCCGATGGTCGTGAGCGCGTTTCAGGCGATAAACGCGTGGGTCGGCTTCGAGATGGAGATACTGCGCATCGAGAACTACATCTCCATAGTGCTGAAGACGATCATCGCCTTCGGCCTCGTGTTCCAGCTGCCGCTTGTGATATTCGTGCTCGGGTGGTTCGGCGTTGTGTCGTCGAAGGGTCTCAGGGAGAAGCGCCGCATCGCGATCGTCGCGTCGTTCTTCCTGGCGATGTTCCTGACGCCGCCCGATCCGATGAGCCAGGTGTTCATGGCGGTTCCGCTCTGCCTTCTGTACGAGCTGTCGATCTGGGCGGTGTGGCTGAAGGAGAAGGGGGCCCTGACCCGATGAACGGGCGATTCTCGATTGCACTAGGCTTTCTCGCGCTGATATTCGTCGGCGCGATTTTGCTGTACATGCCCTGGGCGCGGGCGTCCGGCGAGTTCGGCGACCTTGCGTCGTCCCTCTTCACCGCGTGTTCCGCCGTGTGCGTGACGGGGCTTACGGTCGTGGACATCGGGTCCGAGTTCTCCCGAGCCGGGCAGATCGCGATACTCGTGCTTGTCGAGATCGGGTGCCTCGGGCTCATGACGAGCGGAACGTTCCTGCTGATCGCGATAGGCCGCCGCCTTTCGCTGTCGCGCGAGTTCTCGCTCATGAACGCGTACGGCGTGGCGCAGATCAAGGGCCTGAGGGGGCTGATCTGCTGGGTGGTCGGCTCGATGCTCGTCGTGGAGACGCTGGGGGCCGCGGCGCTGTATCTGCGTTTCCGCGACGTCTACAAGAGCGTGTTCTTCTCGGTGATGGGCTTCTGCAACGCCGGCTTCTCTCTTCTGCCGGACTCGCTTGCCTCCTTCGCCGACGATCCCTACATAGTTCTGACGCTGGCGCTGGAGACCATTCTCGGCGGCATAGGGTTTCTGGTGATCTACAACCTCTGCACGTTCCGCTTTCTGAGGCGTTCGTCCGGCGCCCGCGGAAGGCTCTCGCTGCACACGCGCGTCGTTCTGCGCCTGACGGCGACGCTGCTGGTTGTCGCATTTGCGTTCTTTCTTGCGTCCGAGTGGCATGGGGTTCTGGCGGACTTCCCTCTGGCGAAGAAGCTGTGGGTCGGATTCTACCAGGCCGTGACGCCGCGCACATGCGGCTTCTGCGTGGTGCCGACGGAGGCTCTGCATCCGGTGACGAGGCTCGTGTACGAGTTCCTCATGTTCATCGGCGGGGCGCCCGGTTCGGCGGCCGCCGGAATAAAGGTCACGACGCTGGCGGTGCTGGTCTACACCATCGCCGCGATGTGCCGCGGAGAGCAGGAGACGGTCGTGTACAGGCGCATCGTGCCGTACGACACGGTCAGGGAGTCCATCGTCATCTTCATGGCGATAGTGCTCTTCATCGCCGTCGTCACGGGCGCGCTTTTCGTGACCGATGGTTCGGGCGCGGTTCCGGCGGACGCGCTGTTTTTCGAGGCGGTGTCGGCGATCACGACGACTGGGCTGTCGATGGGCGACACGACCCGCAGCCTTTCGACCGGCGGAAGGGCCGTCATAATGGTGGCTATGTTCCTCGGCAGGCTGGGGGCGCTTTCGGTCGTGATGATGATCGGCGACCGCGAGTCCAAGAGGCACGTGCGCTTTCCGAGCGAGGAGCTTGTCGTCGGCTGAGCGCCGCCGTTTTCACCCGCGGCCGAAGTGCCGCGGAAGCTGGAGATAGTATGGAATTTGGAGAAACTAGGTTCCCGAGACCGGGAAAGACTGCCAAGGAAGACACCACGGCCGTCATGAAGCACTTTTCGCTGCCCAAGGCCTTTTCGCCGAAGGCGCTGGCCGAGGCCGCGGAGATAGACGCGACGCTGAAGGGCGGCCGTCTGCCGGCCGGCTCGACAAAGGGGCGTCTCGACCTGCGGCGCAAGTTCGTGTTCACGTGCGACCCTGCGACCGCGAGGGACTTCGACGACGCGCTTTCGCTTGAGAAGGACCGCAGAGGCAACCGCGTGCTTGGCGTGCACATTGCGGACGTCTCGCATTACGTGAGGCCGGGCAGCGCCATCGACCGCGAGGCGTACAGGCGCTCGACGAGCGTGTATCTGGCCGACAAGGTCGTGCCGATGCTGCCGGAGGCGCTTTGCGACGGCGTCTGCTCGCTCGTCCCGGACGAGGACAGGCTTGCGTTCTCCGTCTTCATGACTTTCGACGCCAAGGGCGAGATGATCGCGCGCTCGTTTGCGAAGTCGGTGATCCGCTCCAAGGCGCGCTTCACGTACGAGGAAGTGATGACGATACTTGCCGGCGGCGCGGCCGGGCGCGGCGCGAAGGCGGGCAAGCGCGAGGCGAAGACGATACGCGAGATAGGCGAGCTCGCCCAGCAGCTCAGGGCGAGGCGCTTCGCGGCGGGCGCGCTGGACCTCGAGACTCCGGAGGCGGAGGTCGTTCTCGACGGCAACGGCGAGATGGAGGCTATTGTCGTGAGGCCCTACGACGAGTCGCACCAGATGGTCGAGGAGTGCATGGTCGCGGCGAACGAAGCCGTGGCCAAGGAGCTGTGGGCGAACGGCGTCAAGATAGTCGCCCGTCTGCACGAGCCGCCGGATCCCGAGAAGCTGCTGCTTCTGCGCGCGGAGCTGCGCGGAATCGGCGTAAAGATGGGCAACATCGAGAACCAGAAGGTGTTCGCCGGCTTTCTGAAGTCGATCAAGGGCCATCCGCTTTACGGCACTATCTCGACCATGGTGCTCCGTTCGATGAAGCGGGCGGTGTACAGCTCTGCCGCGATAGGCCATTTCGGTCTTGCGAAGAAGTACTACGCCCACTTCACGTCGCCGATACGCCGCTACCCCGATCTTACGCTTCACCGCCAGCTTGCCGCGTACATCGAGAAGAAGAACGCGAAGGTCCCTCCGAAGCTCTTGGCGAAATGGGCCGAGCATGCGACGGAAATGGAGGAGGTCGCGACGGAGGCGGAGCGCGGGCTTGTCGAGATCAAGAAGTTCCGCTATCTTGAGGACGAGCTTTCGTCCGGCCAGGTCCGCGACTACGACGCCGTCGTGTCGAAGGTGATGCCGTTCGGCTGCTTTGTCGAGATCCCGGAGATCGCGGTGTCCGGGCTTGTCCATGTGAGCACGCTTTCAAGCAGGTTCCTCAAGTTCTACGAGTCCGACCAGTCGCTCTCCGCGCCGGGCGGCGAATCGTGGCATGCGGGGGACAGACTGCGTGTGCGCGTGAACAACGTGGACTTCCTTAGCAGGCGGATCGACTTCGTTCCGGTCGTCCAGGGGCCCGGCCGTCGTCGGAACTCTCGTAAAGCATGACGGAAGTATGGTATAATACGGGACGATGAAAATCGTCCGAAGCGGAGGAAGCCAATGAGGGGCGCTGTCGCCCTTCTTGTCCTTCTTTCCGCATTCGGCGCCGGCGCGGTCGACATGTCCGACCGCTACCGTTCGCCGCGGAACCCCGAGCGCGCGATACGCAGGACGACCGAGCTTATAGTCCTTCACACGACCGAGGCGCCCGCGAGGAGCTCCCTGAACAAGGTGTCCGACCGCGGGGAGTGCCATTTCTGCGTCACGGAGGACGGCTCGATCTACAGAATTGTGGACCGCGACAGGGTGGCGTTCCACGCAGGCCGTTCGATGTGGAACGGGAGGGAGGACGTGGACAAGTTCTCGATAGGCATCGAGTGCGTGGGCAACCACGACGTCGCGATGGGAGTTGTCCAGCTGCGCGCCATCTCCGCGCTCGTGAAGGAGCTTCAGTCGATGTACAGGATTCCTGACGAGTGCGTCGTGGCGCACAGCCATGTTGCGTACGGCGCGCCGAACAAGTGGCAGAAGTCGAAGCATCGCGGCAGGAAGCGCTGCGGAATGCTCTTTGCGACGGCCACCGTGCGCCGCATGCTCGGGCTCGCGAAGCGTCCGACGTCCGACGCCGACGTAAGGGCTCGGCGGCTGATCGTCGGCGACCCGTACCTTGAGAAGGTTCTGTACGGCGGGCTGGACACGATGGCGAGGTTCTATCCGACGGTCGTCGCGCCGAAGCCGGCGCTTGCGGCGATAAGGGCCAAGCCTGCGCCGAGTCAGCCCAGGCGGTCCGCGGCGCCCGCGCCGAAGGCCCAGCAGAGGGCTGCCGCCCAGAAGCCGCAGCCGGCGAAGGCTCCTCCGCCGAAGGCGCATCCGAAGCTGCTGCCGAAGACGCCTCCGAAGTCCGTCGCCGATCTCAGGGCGCGGGGCTACGCGCAGTGCGGCACGATATCCGTCGGCGTCACGGCGCTCAAGGTCGCCGGCTCGAAGTGGAACGCCTCCGACACCTACTACACGATACGCGACAAGGTCATACCCGGAGACAGAATCGATCCCGCGCGCATCGAGAAGGGCATGTCGGTGTGGATGCGCAAGTAGCTATCTGGCGCTCTGCCGGAGGCTGATGCGGTAGAGGTGCTCGACGATGTCCTTGTCGAGCGTCTTCTCGAGGAAGGGCAGCACGTTGTGGCGCACGTTGTTGCGCTCTATCGAGGTGTCGTCGTTCGACGCGTCCTCGCGCCACGTCTCGCCGAACTTTTCGAGATACGCCTTCAGCTCGGCGTCCCTGCAGCCGAGGAGCGGCCTCACGAACCTGACGCCGCCGACGGCGCTCGTCTCGCGGATGCCAGAAAGGGAGGCCCTGCGGAGCTTCATGAGAAACGTCTCGGCGACGTCGTCCATGTGGTGGCCGGTGGCGATCGCGTCGAGATCCAGCGACTTCATGCATTTCTCGAAGAAGTCCAGCCGCACACGCCGCGCGGCCATTTCGAGGGACTCGCCGCGCCGGCGCTCAACCTTGGCGTGGATGCCCTTGAAAGGCACGCCCAGCCTCTTCGCGAGCGCGCGGACGAAGCGATATTCCTCTTTCGACTCCTTTCTGAGCCCGTGATCGACGTGGAGAACGACGAAGCGCTTTGCGGCGTTTCTCTTCTTGCCGCCCTTTGTCAGAAGGAAGGCGAGTGCGACTGAGTCGGAGCCGCCGCTGACGGCGAGCCCGATGCGTCCCGAAGGCAGAATTTCCCTGTTGATTTTCACTGTTGCAAATTATACCATAATTTTGATATACTATCCCGCGTTCGTTTGGAAAAGCGGGCGTAGCTCAATGGCAGAGCTCCAGCCTTCCAAGCTGGCTACGAGGGTTCGATTCCCTTCGCCCGCTCCAGAGGAGTTCGCCAGAGTGGCGTAATGGCAGCCGCAGCAGACTCAAAATCTGCCGTACGCGAGTACGTGAGGGTTCGAGTCCCTCCTCTGGCACCAGTTTCGTCCGAGCGGCGGTGCGCTGGTTCCTGCGAACGAAAAGAACAACGACTGGAGGGGTGTCCGAGTGGTCGATGGTGCAACCTTGGAAAGGTTGTGTGGGCGCAAGTCCACCGGGGGTTCGAATCCCCCCCCCTCCGCCAGCAAGGTATAAAGGCCCAGTCTTTCGTGGGAGAACCCCACAAGGAAGGCGGGTTTGTAAGGAAAGCAAAATGGAAGCATACGCAGTACTCGAGACCGGCGGCAAGCAGACGCTTGTCAAGGTCGGTCAGAAGATCGAGATTGAAAAGCTCTCGGTCGAGGCGGGTCAGGATGTCGAGATCGCGACGGTTCTCGCGGTGTCCGACGGCAAGGCCCTCAAGGTTGGCAAGCCCTATGTCGAGGGCGCGAAGGTCGTCCTCACTGTCGACGGCGTCGTCAAGGGCAAGAAGGTCCTGAATTTCAAGGCGAAGCGCCGCAAGGGCGCGCGTCGTCTCGTCGGCCACAGGCAGCAGCTTACGGTCGCCACGGTCAAGGCCATTGCGTAAGGGAGGTATAGAGAAATGGCAACTTCCGCATCTGCGCGCAACGGTCGCGACTCAAATCCGCAGTATCTCGGCGTCAAGGCCTACGACGGCCAGTTCCTGACGACGGGTTCCATAATTGTCCGCCAGCGCGGCACGAAGATCCATCCCGGCAAGAACGTCGGCCAGGGACGCGACTTCACCCTCTTCGCCCTCAAGGACGGCAAGGTGAAGTTCATCAAGGACGGCAAGGTCGTAACCATCGTCGAGGAGGTCAAGTAATGAAGAGCGGCATTCATCCCAAGTATGAGGACGCGACGATAACCTGCGCTTGCGGGAACGTGATTCACACTCGTTCCACCAAGAAGGAGATGACCGTGAACACCTGTTCGGCGTGCCATCCTTACTTCACCGGCGCCAAGACCATGGTTGACACCGAGGGTCGCGTCGATTCGTTCAAGAAGCGCTACGCGAAATTCGCGAAGTGACGCCCTCGTCCGGCCGAGCCGGATGAGGCAGGAGACGTCCTCTTGATTGATTCAGATCAAGTCGAACGCGTTCTGGGTCGCCTGCAGGCCGTAGAGGCTGAGCTGGGCGACCCGGCCGTTTTGTCGGACCGCAGGCGCTACCTGACGGTTCTGGCCGACTATCGCTTCCTCAAGAAGCTGGACTACGCGTGGTGCGCGTTCCAGCTGGGCGAGGCGACCGAGCGCGAGGTGTCCGAGGCGCTGCTGAAGCCCGACCCGCTTGACGCGCGCGCCGCGGTGATGGAGATACGCGCGGGCACGGGCGGCGAGGAGGCCGCCCTGTTCGCCGGCGATCTCCTCCGCATGTACACGCGCTACGCCGAACTCGTCGGATGGAAGATCGAGATGATGAGCGAGAGCAAGACCTCGCTCAATGGCGTCAAGGAGGCCGTGTTCGCCGTGAGAGGCGAAGACGCGTACGGCACGCTGAGGTTCGAGTCCGGCGGCCACCGCGTGCAGCGCGTGCCGGAGACCGAGGCCCAGGGCCGCATCCACACTTCGGCGGCGACGGTGGTGGTCTTTCCCGAGGCCGACGAGCGCGACGACATCGAAATCCCGGAGAAGGACATACGCATCGACCTCTTCTGCGCGGGCGGCGCAGGCGGCCAGCACGTCAACAAGACCGAGTCCGCAGTGCGCATGACGCACCTGCCGACCGGGCTTGTCGCCGTCTGCCAGGACGAGCGCAGCCAGATAAGGAATAGGGAGAAGTGCCTGGCGACGCTCAAGGCCCGCGTCCTCGACCACATAAGGCGCGAAGAGGAGGCGAAGACTGGCGCCGACCGCATGACGCTGCGCGGCAGCGGCGACAGGTCGGAGAAGATCCGCACCTACAACTTCCCCCAGAACCGCCTTACCGACCACCGGATCGGCCTGACGCTGTACTCGCTGGACCGCATCGTCGACGGTGAACTGGGCGAGGTGCTCGCCGCGCTGCGCGAGCACGATCTCGACGAGCGCCTCAAGGCCGCGCTCGACGGCAAAAAATGATATAATACGGAGAAACCACGATGGACAGGAAATGGCTCAAGAAGCAGGCGGCGAAGGTTCGCGAGGCCGATTTCATAGACCCGGCGCTGTATCGCAAGTACGGCGTGAAGCGCGGTCTCCGCAACGAGAACGGCTCCGGCGTTCTGGTCGGTCTCACGTCCATCGGTAGCGTCCACGGCTACGTGATGAACGAAGGCGAGCGCCAGGCGATACCCGGCGAACTCTACTATCGTGGCATCAACGTCAACGACATCGTTGAGGCCGACCGCAGGGAGCATCGCTTCGGCTACGAAGAGACGGCGTATCTCCTGCTTTTCGGGGAGCTTCCGACCGCCCGCGAGCTCATCGAGTGGAAGAACCTGATCGGCGACAAGCGCCGCCTTTCCGACGGCTTCAAGGAGAGCGCGATACTGCACAATCCGCCTCTCGACCTCATGAACGCCCTCGCCCGCGCGGTTCTCTTCGCGTACGCATTCGACGAAGGCGACCCGGACGAGCTTTCGATCGAGAAGTGCCTCGAGCAGTCCGTCAGCCTCATCGGCTCGATACCCACGATCGCCGCGTACGCCTACCAGGCGAAGAACCACTATCACAACGGCGCGTCGCTGCTTCTGCGCAATCCCGATCCGAAGAAGTCCACCGCTGAGAACATCCTCATGCTGACTCGCGAGGACGGCCGGTACACCAAGCTCGAGGCCGAGACGCTCGACCTTGCGCTCATCCTTCATGCCGAGCACGGCGGCGGCAACAACTCATCGTTCACGACGCACGTCGTCACCTCGTCGCACTCCGACATCTATTCGTCCGTCACCGCGTCGATCCTTTCTCTCAAGGGCGGCCGCCACGGCGGTGCGAACCTCCGCGTGATGAGGCAGATGGACGAGATCAAGTCGTCTATCGACTGGCACTCGAAGGACGAGGTCGTGAAGTACCTCGGCAAGATCGCCGACAAGAATGCCGGCGACCGGACCGGGCTCATATACGGCCTCGGCCACGCCGTCTACACCATCTCCGATCCGCGCGCGGGCCTTCTCAAGGAGAAGGCGAAGGCCCTCGCCAAGGAGACGGGCCGCGAGGCCGAGATGAAGCTCTTCGAGCTCGTCGAGGAGACTGGCCCTGACATCATCCGCAAGCGCCATCCCCACGCCGAGGACGTATGCGCGAACGTGGATCTCTATTCCGGCTTTGTCTACGACATGCTCGGCATTCCGCGAGACCTCTACACGCCGCTATTCGCGGTCGCCAGGTGCGTCTCGTGGTGCGCGCACAGAATGGAGGAGCTCGTCAACGCGGGCCCGATCATCCGCCCCGCGTACAAGCCGATTTTCCATCCCAGGTCGTACGTGAAGCTCGCCAACCGCAAGTGAGCAGACGATGAAGACTCTGTCGATCGTAGTCCCGGCCTACAACGAGGAGGCTTCCGTAGAGAAGTTCGCGAGCACGGTCTTCGGCCTGCCTCTCGCAAATCCCGTGGAGATCGTCTTCGTGGACGACGGGTCCGCCGACGGTACGCTCGAGACTGTCAAGCGGCTTGCCGCGAAGGACTCTCGCGTGCGCTACGTAAGCTTCTCGCGCAACTTCGGCAAGGAGGCCGCGCTCTTCGCCGGTCTCACCCGGGCGAAGGGCGAGCTAGTCGCGACCATGGACGCCGACCTCCAGCACGACCCCGCGCTTCTTGCGCAGATGGCCGAGGCCATCGAGCGCGACGGCTACGACTGCGCGGCGGCCTGCCGCACGACGCGGACGGGCGAGCCTGCGCTTCGCAGCTACTTCGCCCACCTCTTCTACGCGCTGATGGACAGGTACTCCGACGTCAGCCTGAGGGACGGGTCGATGGACTACCGCATGATGACGCGCCAGGTCGTGGACGCGGTGCTGGCGCTCGGCGAGTCGAACCGCTTCACCAAGGGCATCTACCAGTGGGTGGGCTTCCGCACCAAGTGGATCGAATGCGAGAACCGTGAGCGCGAGGCCGGCGTGACCAAGTGGTCTTTCTGGTCGCTCTTCGCCTACTCTGTGCGCGGCATCCTCGCGTTCTCGACCGCCCCGCTCCAGATCGCCTCGCTTCTCGGCATCCTTTCGACATGCGGTGCCTTCTTCTACATGACGTGGGTGTTCTTCAAGTGGCTTATCTACGGCGATCCCGTGTCCGGCTGGCCGACGCTCATTTGCGTGGTTCTGCTGCTCGGCGGGCTGCAGCTCTTCGTCATAGGCATCCTCGGCCTCTACGTCGCCGGGATATTCCGCGAGACGAAGAGGCGTCCGCTCTATGTCGTAAAGGAGGAGTGCTGAAATGCCGGTTTACGTCTACGAGGCAAAAAACGCCGCCAGCGGCTGCGACAAGTGCCGCGGCGGATTCGAGATCATGCAGTCGATCAAGGACGAGCGGCTGACGAAGTGCCCTGAGTGCGGAGCGGACATAATCCGCGTCATCCAGGCTCCCGGGCTCGGCAGCTCGAAGACCGACCTTCACTACCGCGCGAAGCGGGCGGGCTTCCACACGCTCAAGCGCGTCTCGAAAGGCGAGTACGAGAAGATGTACTGACGTCGGCTTGGGAAAGGATGCAATAGACATGCGCAGAAGGGAATTCGTTTTCAGCGGACTGCTGGCCGCGGCCGGCACCGCAGGTCGCGCCACGGCCAGCGGGACGGCTGCCGCCTTTGAGCCCGTGCCGATCCCGGAAGGCGACGGCATAAGGACGCTCTTTCTCGGCAGCGGTGCCTCCGGCTGGAATCCCGAATTCGCGACCAAGAACCCGCACATGCGCCGCCAGTCCAGTGTGCTTCTGGACGGACGCGTCCTCATAGACTTCACGTCCTGCGGCTTCGACAAGCTGCCGGAGGGCTGCCGTCCGGAAGCCCTGTTCCAGACTCATTCGCACGCCGACCACTACAGCCCGTCCGCCGCGGTCAAGTCCGGCGTCGCCCGCATGTACGTCCACGAGACGTGGGCCGCGTCCGCCCGCCGCCAGGTCGCCGCCGCGGCCGAGAAGCTCGGCATGCGGGCGCCAGAAGTCATCCCCCTTTCGTTCGGCACGAGAGTGGTCGAATGCGGGCTCGCCTTCACGGCCGTCCCCGCGAACCATTCCACGAGCCGCGTCACCGACGGCGAACTCGAGCGGACGTGCCTGTATCTCGTGGAGAAGGGCGCGGCACGCCTCCTCTACGCAACCGACACGGCCGGCATCCCGGGCGACTCCGCCCGCATGATCGGCATCGACCCGCACATCAATGACGAGAACTTCGGCGAACGCCTCGCGTCGCGCTTCGTCCACCGTCCTCAGGCGATAACCGCCCTTGTGATGGAGGCGACGGACGGCGACAGCGACGAGGACTTCCGCATGTTCGTCCATTCCGGTGTGCCAACCGTCGCCCGCACGGTGAGGATGCTTGCCAAGCACAAGCGTTATCTGCCGCCCGAAGGACAGAAAGTCTACCTCACGCACTTCGGCATCAAGTACCGCGGCATGCCGGCGGAAGAGGTCAACAAGTGCCTCCCCGAGCCCCTTAGCGCCGCCTACGACGGCCTTGAAGTCGTCTTTCGCTGACTATGCACAGGCTTCTTGCGGACGCCGACTCAATCCGCGGGGACAGTCCCCGCCTTTCGGACGAAGCGCTCGCCCATATGCGCGTGCTGCGGCTGAAGGACGGCGAGGAGATCGAGCTGTTCGACGGATGCGGCCTCTGGCGCAGATACGCCGTCGCTAACGCCTCGCGTGCCGAGCTTTCGCCCACGTCGCCCGCGATGTCCGCTGAAAGGCCTTCGCCGCTCGTCCTCTTCGCATGCGTCACCAAGGGCTCTCGCTGGGACTGGACGGTCGAAAAGGCCACGGAGCTCGGCGTCACCCGCATCGTGCCGGTGATTTCGGCGCGGACGATTGTGCGCGTCGAACCGAAGGAACGCGAGTCCAAGCGCAGTCGCTGGACGCGCATTGCGGCCGACGCGGCCCGCCAGTCCGACGCGAAGTGGATTCCCGAGGTGCTTGCGCCCGTTTCCTTCGATGAGTCGCTTTCGTTTGTAAAGGATACCGCCTGCCTTGTAGGCGCCCTTACGACTCCGCCGCCGCGCCCGATCGCCGCCGCGGTCCGCGAGCTGCCCACCGGACGCGACCCCGCAGTCTACGTAGGGCCAGAGGGCGACTTCACTCCGGACGAGCTTTCGCGCCTGATCGAGATCGCGACGCCCGTAAGCTTCGGTTCCACGATTCTAAGGGCCGAAACTGCCGCGATATACGGCGTAAGCGTACTGAAGGCGACGCTCGACTCATGCATAAGCTCGTAGAGATATTCGAGTCGCTTCAGGGCGAAGGGCGCAACGCCGGACGTCCCGTCGTGTTCGTCCGGTTCGCCGGCTGCAACCTTTCTTGTCCGTGGTGCGACACCGACGTGCGCCCGCGCTTCGATCTTTCGACGGATGAGATCGTCGCGGAAGTCCGCACCCATCGCCCGAAGAGCGTCATACTCACGGGCGGAGAGCCGACGGTACAGCCCGGCATGGACGAGCTTGTGGACGCGCTTAAGCGGGAAGGGCTCTGGGTCGGCGTCGAGACCAACGCTCTCCTGTCGCCTGCATGGCTCGGCAAGGCGGACTATGTCGCATGTTCGCCCAAGTTCGAGTATGCTGACCGCTATTCTGCCGCGGGCGCGCTTAGACGCGCAAACGAGGTTCGCATTGTCGCCTCAAGTCCCGATGTCGCCGGCTTTGCGCGGCGCATCAGGTCGTTGATTGAGGCGGACGACTACTACATCTCGCCCTGCGACCATGACGGCGCGATTGACTTTGCCACGGCCAAGCAGGTCTTGTCCTCGCTGGACGGCTTCTCGCTTTCCGTGCAGCTTCACAAGATTCTCGGCTTCCGCTGAGCCTTTGCCCCCGTCAACCGCCGTTTCCACGCGCCCACCCGGGTCCCGCGCCCCGCGTGACCGTAGCACCCGTCAATCGCCGATCCGGCAATACCTTGGCCTTTTAGCTGATTCCAGCGCGCTTTCAGTTGATGGCGAATTACCAACTTCTTTCCAGAACTCGGAAAGTGAAGTTTCGTTGCACTTTGGCATTGGTTTTGGCAAGGTAAGTCTGTAAACGGCAAGGGGTATGTCCTACGTGGGTTTTGGAAGTAGGTTTTGGATTTTTCCAACGTTGGTTTTCGCCGCGTCCGCGGCAGATTCAGTTCCGTGCGCCGTCCGCGGCAGTTGTAAGACCAAGGGGGACTGTCCCCGTCATGGCCTTTTGACGCGATATAGCTGGCTTTTCGCAAGATTCGGGCAGTTATGGCGATCGAGGTTGGCGCGGCGGAGCGAAGGGGGATGGCTGTCACTTGAACATTTGCCGCATGTCCCTTCAGGCAGAGTTTCCTGTCGCTTTAAGAAGGTAGCGCTACCGTTCACTGATTGGTAGCGTGACATTCGCCCGTACTGTCCGCAGCGGTTTCGGGGTGAGTGAACGGACCTTGCTCTGCCTGTGTACGAGGCGTTTCCTTACGGTGTACGCGGCATTCCCTAACGGTGTACGCGGCATCCCCTGCCTGTGTACGGAGGAGTTTTGACGTC
>JAEEZC010000229.1 GCA_016288465.1 Verrucomicrobiota bacterium
GGCATCCGTGCGCTCAAGGAGATGAAGCTCTCTCTCGACTCATTCAGCTGGCAGTGCGTTGACGAGGGCGGAGCCGCCGACACGCCGACAGGGAACGCGCCGACGATAACCGCCGCGGGAACGCGCGGGGACGATCCGGGCGAGGTGAACGTCGCGGGCGCGACGCTGGACGTCACGGGCGAGCATCTTGAGGGCGCGACGGAGATCGAGCTTCTCGACGACACGGGCGCGCTCTGGCAGACGCTTCCCGCGACCTTCGAGGACGGCAAGCTCACCGCCGGAGTGGACTTCGGGGACAAGCCGAGCGACACAGGCGCCCTGCGCGTTACGACCTCCGGCGGCACGGCGACCTTCCCCATCCGCTACGCCGCGCACTAAGCCGTGCGCAACGTGTCGCCAGTTCCAGGGGAGAGAAAGTCCCTTGGAGCTGGCGATATTTTATTTGCGCTTACGCGCCACCACGAACCCCCTTCGCGTCTGCGACACGGCTTTGCCGCGTGAACCGCCGCGTCGACCCACGGCTTGAAGGTCAAAGGCAGAACTGTCGCCTACAGAGAACTAGACAAGCCAAACGACCTTCGCCGTGCCTCGCCGCGTCGTTTCAGCCTTCGGATTGTCGCAGACGCGAAGGGGAAAGAGGGGCACCGATCAGGCGTCAGCGGCCTTGCGGCGAAAGACCAGGGCAAGCCCCTTCTCTATCCGCCATGGATAGAACATGCCGTACATGCCCACGATGGCCAGAAGATACGCGATCGCAACCACGATCTGCACGGGCGCGAAGCCGGAATCGGGCAGAATCGGACGGGTCAGCTTGAAGAGCTCGGCCGGAATCAGCATGAAAATGCCCATGACGGCGCGAGTAAGCAGACAGCGCGGCATCCATGCGACAGTAAGCGGTATGAGCCCGGTGGCAAGGAGCCACACGAAAAGACCGCCGGTCTGCTTCTTGAACAGAACCATGTCGAAGACGTCAATGCCAATGGTGTCGCACTCGTACGCGGTCCAATACCACGCCACTGCGACAAGAAGCCAAGTCAGACCTTTTTTGGAATTCATCCCCTTGCACTTTAATGGAGGTGGGAAGCGGAGTTGAACCGCTGTAAGCGGATTTGCAGTCCGCTACCTAACCGCTCGGCCATCCCACCGGTCAAGTGGCGCGTATTATATCAAAACAACCGCGCCGCCGTCAACAGTCAACATTGCATATTTTGCATTCCCTCACTCTTCGGCCGTGCGCGTGGCGGTCTGGGCTGCGCGAGAGCGCTCGTAGCGGGCGCGAGTCTGCAGGAAGCACCAGCCCGAGACGGGCACGGTGAGCATGTAGAGGACGCCCATCACGCCGAGCGTCAGCCAGAAGTTCGAGACGAGGAAGGCGACGAGCAGAAGCAGCGCGGCAAGGACGAACGGCATGGAGCGCTTCGAGATGTGCACGTGCTTGAGCGAGATCGTCGGCAGGCGGCTCGCCATGAGCGTGCCGGTGAACAGCAGCATGAACATGCCGAGGTACGGCGGCGGCATCCACTTCGAGTCGAGGGCGAGCGCGAGCATCGCGGGAGTAAGGACGATCCAGCATCCGCCGGGCGCCGGAACGCCGGTGAAGAAGTTCGTCCAGTAGGGCGCGGTGTCCTGCTCAAGCATGGTGTTGAACCTCGCGAGCCTGAAGCAGTCGCACATCGCGTAGTAGAGCGCGCATGCGAGGACGGTCCGGATCAGGATCGGGTTCACGGGCTCGCCGTCCAGCACATGCTGGGGGCCGCCAGTGAACCAGAAGTACATGAACATCGCCGGCGCGACGCCGAAGTTGACGAAGTCGGCCAGGGAATCCAGCTCTGCGCCGAGCTTGGAGCTCGCCTTGAGAAGGCGGGCGATGCGGCCGTCCATGCCGTCGCAGATGCAGGCGACCAGCAGCGCCCAGAGCGCGGACTGGAAGCGGCCCTCCGACGAGAAGGAGATGGACGTTATGCCCGCGCACGCCGCAAGCGACGTGACGAGGTTAGGTATGACGGCGCGCAGAGGGACCCGCTGCGGCGTGGGCCCGCGGCTCCTTCTGCGTCGCCCCCTCAGACGAAATCTGCCCATCTCGTCAGGTGACGCTGATGCGGATTCCGCCCGGCTGATCGCCCTGCGGAGAGGGAGGAGGCGTCTGGTGCTGCGGCTTCGGCCCGTTCTTGCGAGGCGGCCCGATGAGGCAGAAGTGGATGCGGCCGTCGGTCTTCGGAGCCTGCTCGACGAAGCACTCGTCCTTTATCATTTCGAGCACTTCGGAGATCTTGTCTTCGCCGACGTCGCGATGGGCGTTCTCGCGCCCGCGGAACTGGAGCGAGAGCCTCACCTTGTTGCCTTCGGCGAGGAACTCGCGTATCTGGCGGAGCTTGTGGTTGACGTCGCCGACGTCAGTGCCGGGATGGAACTTTATCTCCTTCACCTGCGTCTGCTTCTGCGCCTTGCGGGCCTGCTTCTCGCGAATCGACTGTTCGTACTTGAACTTGCCGTAGTCCATGATCTTGCACACGGGCGGCACTGCGTTCGGAGTGATCTCGACGAGATCCAGGCCGCGGCTTTCCGCAAGCCTCTGGGCGTCACGCGTCGCCATTACGCCGAGCATACGCCCCTGGGCATCAAGAACGCGCACCTGCGGCACGCGGATCTTGTAGTTTACACGAGTGAACTGTGCGATAACTCACCTCTTCATTTTGGGTTTGAGATATGCGTATTGTACCACATTATCGGCAGTCTGTGCAAGATGGTCGCGGGGGGGCCTTGATTTCGTCGCCACAAATAGTGTATAATATCCGCTCAAGCATTCCGAAGCAGGAGTAATTGAAATGGCTAATATCAAGGGCGGCCGTGCCGCCAGAAAACGCGACAGACAGAACGAGAAGGCCCGCAAGCGCAATGCGGCCTGCAGGGCTAAGCTCCACGATGCCCACAAGAAGCTCTTCAAGGCGGCCGACGCTGGTGCGAAGGAAGACGCCGAAAAGAAGTTCAAGGAGCTTGTCTCCGGCCTCGACAAGGCCGCCAAGAAGGGCATCATCTCCAAGAACACGGCAGACCGCAAGAAATCGCGCGCTCAGCTCAAGCTGAACAAGATGGCCAAGTAATCCAAAATGCTTCGGAATGCGAGGTACGAAGGCATCCTGGTTTAGAGGCCGGGGTGCCTTTGTGTTTGCATCATCTGATCTGAAACAGCAATCAGGAAGGAACCAAGGAAAATGGACAAGAAGACCCTCAAGGACGTAGATCTCAAGGGCAAGCGCGTAGTGATGCGCGTTGACTTCAACGTGCCGATGGCCAAGGACGGCTCCGGCAAGATTACCGACGACACCCGCATCGTTGCGGCTCTGCCGTCCATCAAGTACGTGCTCGAACAGGGCGGCTCGCTCGTCCTCATGAGCCACCTCGGCCGTCCGAAGGGCGTCAAGCTCGGCGCGGCGCCCAGCGCCGACAACGCGGCGTTCACGCTCAAGCCGGTCGCCGAGGCGCTCTCCGCCAAGCTCGGGCTGGACGTCAAGTTCGTCCCCGACTGCATGGCCGCCGACGACGTCGTGAAGGCCCTCAAGCCCGGCGAAGTCGCCCTTCTCGAGAACACCCGCTTCTACAAGGCCGAGGACGGCAAGGTCAAGAAGGATGACGACAAGAAGGGCATCCACCTCACCGACGAGGAGTTCGCGGCGAAGAAGGCCGAGCTCAAAGCGCAGCGCGCCGAGATGGCGAAGAAGCTCGCTTCCTACGGCGACCTCTATTGCAACGACGCGTTCGGCACGGCTCACCGCGCCCACGCCTCGACCGCCGTCATCGCCGAC
>JAEEZC010000230.1 GCA_016288465.1 Verrucomicrobiota bacterium
CTCGGCTGCCTTCGGCGCACGAACTTCCGCAACACGAAGAACGCCCCTGCCGATCGCGGATACGAGAACTGGAAGACACCGCGGGTTCGTCAGAGCGAGGCGGCGAAGGCAGTCAACCTCTCCAAGGCAATGCCGTTCTACGCCGCGCACTGGGACTGCCACCAGGGAACGCTTGTAAGGGTTTTCGCTGACAGGGTCGTGATCGAGCGGCGCGAGATGGGCACGGGAGAGTCGGTCGCGCCGGACTGGGTGATTCCACTGCCTACACTGGCGATGCGGCCCTATGAAGGCAGGAAACGCGAGGCGACGTCTGTTGCGCCGCAGTTTGTGCCTGACGCGAAGCTTTCTGTGGAAGCGGCTTCTGCCAGAACCAGGGGCGGCGAGGCCGTGCAAGCCGTCAGGCTTGTCTTCCCTGCCGCGAATGCGGTGAAGGGGGCTCGGCCATACGACTACCGAATTGAAATAACGGGGAAGGACGGCAAAACAGTCGCCCGTTCGGTGCTTGCTGAAGGTGCGGACTACGGCGTCGGATCAAGCCATGCGCAGGGTGCGTCGTCGTGCGTGCTGGCGCTGGACGATCTGCCGAAAGGTCCGCTCGTGTTCAATGTGCGCCCGGGCGAGTGCTTTGGCAAGCTCGGCAGGCCCATTTCGGCAAGCCGCAGCTTCTCGGAGTTGAGAAGCGTCCTTTTGCATCTCGGCATGAACATGTGGGACGATTCGGACTGCCGGGACTGCGTTCGCACGCACGACGACCTCTGGCGCGAATGCGTGGACCGCTCGGCCGCGAGCGGATGCAACGCCGTGTTCATCGACCTTGGCGAGGCTTGTGCATATCCGAGCCATCCCGAGCTTGCGGTGAAGGGCACGTGGAGCGTGGAGAAGATGCGCGCCGAACTCGCGAGAATGCGCGGGCTCGGGCTTGAGCCTCTTCCGAAGCTCAACTTTTCCACCTGTCATGACGCCTGGCTGAAGGAGTACGGGCGCATGGTCTCGACGGGAAAGTACTACCAGGTCGTCGCTGACCTCATCCGAGACGTCTGCGAAGTCTTCGACAACCCTCGATTCTTCCACATCGGCTTCGACGAGGAGATGCCAATTGCGCAGAAGAACCACGACCTCATGGTTGTCAGACAGGGCGACCTCTGGTGGCACGACGTCAACTTCGCGATAGGGTGCGTCGAGAAGGGCGGCGCGAGACCGGTGATGTGGGCGGACGCATGCTGGACTGGGCTCGAAGAGTACTGCCGCCGGATGTCGAAGGACGTTCTCCAGTCGAATTGGTACTACCACAACGACTTCTCGGAGGCGAAGCAGAAGTGGGACGCCGAGTTCGAAAGGAAGGGCGGCTGGGGCGAGAGTCGCAATGGCGTTGCGGCGTTCCTTGCCCTTGAGAAGGCAGGTTTCGACCAGTTGCCGTGCGGCTCAAACTGGTGGGGCGACCCAGGCAGCATCGCGGCACTTGTGAAGTTCTGCCGCGAGCGCATCTCGTCCGAGCGGCTCAAGGGCTTCTGCATTGCGCCTTGGGGTTCGTGCGAGCCGGATGAACCTGGCAAGAAGCATGTCACTCGCATATTTGAGGCGCTTGACGACTTTAGGACAGCAATTTAGGCGCGAATAACAAAAAGGAAGTCGGAGCTGGCATGATTACGATGGCGACAATGAACAACCGTATTGCAATCGTCTTGACGTTCTGCTGCGCGGCATGCTCTTTTGTCGGGCTGTGCGCAGTGGAGATATCGGGACCATGGGAAATGGAACAGGCCTCCCAGCCTGGCAAGTGGATGCCGGCAGTTGTGCCGGGAACCGTGCTCACCACATTGGTGAGGAACGGCATAGTGCCAGATCCTTACTACGGGCTTAACAACAAGCTTGGAAACGGGCTTATCCCCGACTTACGAGATAATCGCGACTTCTACACCGCCTCGTACCGCACGACGTTTGCGCTGCCGGACGAATGGAAGGGCAGGCGTGTCTGGCTACGGCCTGAAGGCATCAACTATCGCGGCGAGGTCTTCATAAACGGAGAGCTTGCGACGGTCACTGCAGGGATGTTCCAGAGAAACGCGGTTGACGTTACGAGCCTCGTTAGATTCGGAACGACGAACTCCGTGCTCGTCAAGGTGCATCCGGTGGACTTCCCTGGCGTCGCGAAGCAGAAGAGCTGGGGGGCGCCAGGTGAGTGGAAGAACGGCGGCGACGGAGAGATCGGACGGAATGTCACGATGCTTATGACGGCTGGGTGGGACTTCATGTTTCCCGACGGCATACGCGACCGCAACACCGGCATCTGGCGTCCGTTGACACTGTTCGCGACTGGCGTCGTCCGCCTGGACTACCCCTATGTCAAGACCAGGCTCAGCGGCGACCTTTCCGAGGCTACGCTCGAAATGGAGGTGACGGCCTGCAACGCGGCGAAATATCCCCATCACAACGTAGAGGCGGACGTTTGCGTCGAGATAGAGGGAACGGACATCAGGCTGAATCAGGAAGTCGAGCTGTTCGCCGGAGAGCGTCGCGTCGTGAGGTTCACTGCGAAGATTGCCAATCCAAGACTGTGGTGGCCGCGGAACAAGGGACCGCAGAATCTATACCGGGCCAGGTTCTCCGCAAAGGGCGCCAGCTACGATTCGTGGTGGGAGCATGACAAGGTGGGGCATGTTCCGCCGAGGAGTTTTGGCGATGAGGCGTCGTGCCGCTTCGGCATCCGCGAGGCGCATTCCGACCAGTCGGGCCTGGATGGTGCGCGACAGTTCTACGTCAACGGGCGGAAAGTGTTTATAAGAGGCACGAACTGGATCCCTGAGGCCATGTTGAAGTCGGATGGCGATCGAATGGACAGAGAGGTCCGACTTACGGCGGAGTCGGGCGTGAACATGGTGCGCCTTTGGGCGGGCGGAATAGCCGAGAGCGACAGGTTCTACGAACTGTGCGATGAATACGGGCTGCTCGTCTGGCAGGAGTTCTTCCTTACGGCCGACACTCGGCAGCCCGACGACAGAGCTCTCTACCTTGATGGCGTAGAACAGACTGTGAAGCGCATTCGTAGCCACCCTTCGGTCGTACATTGGGTAGGGGCGAACGAGTCGTCTGCGGTGGAAGGCACAGAGGAGCTGGTGAAGAAGCTCACGGGAACGACAAGCTGGATGCGCCAGTCGGAGTGCGACGGCGTCCATGACGGTTCGCCTTACTATCCAGTCAACCCGATGCGCTACTACTCAGACACTGCGACGACGCGCGGACGGCGCATTTACGGATTTTCGCCCGAGTACGGGACTTGTGCGCTTCCTGCGGCCGACCAGTGCCGCAGGTTCATGCCGGAAAAACTTCTCTGGCCAATGGATGTCGATGCCTGGAAGTACCGTGAAGGCGGTGGATTTGACCGGATGACGGAGTACCATCATAAGGCGGTCAATGCCTACGGGGAGTCGAAGACGTTCGACGAATACTGTCTGAAGTCACAGGCCGCCGACGCCCTTGCGCATAGGGCGCTTTGGGAGGCGTGGAACATGGCGCGCAACACGGCCACCGGGCTGCTGTTCTGGTACAACAACACGCCGGTGCCGCAGCTCGGGTCGCATGCATGGGACTATTACCTCGATCAGACGGCCAGCTTCTTCGCTCAGAAGAGCGCACTTGCACCGCTTCATGCGCAGTACGAGTACCTCTCCAACCGCGTCTGTGCGGTGAGCGACGTTTGCGGCGACAGGCGTCTTGAGGTGCAGGCAGAGGTTTACGACTACAATTCTCGCAAGGTGTTTGGTAGGGCGGTGAAGATCAATGTGCCGGAGGAGTCTTGCGTCGAGGCGTTTCGCATACCGTTCGAGTCGCTTGCTCTCGACATGCCGCATTTCGTTCTGCTGAGGCTCCTTGAGGAAGGAAGGATGATCGACCGGACATTCTATTGGCGTTCCGCCTCCAAATGGATAGGTGGAGATTCTCCAACAGGACCTTGCACCGGCGGATTCGAGACACTTTGTTCTTTGCCCGATACGCGCCTTGTAGTCGAGCGCCAGCCCGAAGGCGTCAGGGTTCGGAATGTCGGTGATAGGATAGCGTTCATGGTGGAGGTGAAGGCTCTCGACAGAAATGGCCACCGTATTGTTCCCACGCACTATTCGGAGAACTTCTTCTCGCTTTTGCCGGGAGAGGATGTGTACGTTGCAATAGATGGCGAAGTTGCACCGTCTGAAATCTCCGCAGTGGCCTGGAACGCCGTTTGCGAGCGAATTGTGATACAATAGGCGGGGAGACGCGTGATGGCGAAGAGACATTCATTCAGAAGACTTGCCCGAATGAGCGGAAGAGCCGCGCTTGTCGCGCTTGTCGCGGCAGTCGCAGCGTCCGCCCACGCCAAGGTCGAGGTCGGCGCGAACATACTCGTCAACGGAGAGTTCGAGGCCGACCAGACGGACTTTCCTCAGGGATGGACGTTCTTCCCGACGCGCATGGTCCGTCCCGACTGGCATCCGACAGGCGGACCGGGCGGCGTGCCCTGCATCACGTTCGCCAACGAGTCGGACAGCCCTTCCGGAAAGAGACAGATCCGCCAGATGGGCATACGTCTGTCGCCTGTAGGACGCTACCGAATATCAGCTTGGGTGCGTCCGCATGAAGGATTTCGAACGGAGAGGTTCTGGCTGTTGGCGGTGAACGAAGGGTGGCACGCGGCGCGGGGAGCGAGGCAATTGCCGGAAGTCGGGAAATGGACAAGAGTCTCGGAAGAATTCTCGGGATTCAAGTCGAAGGGCAAATATTACTGCACGGTTTGCCTTGCGGACTTTCATGGCTCGATAGACATCGCCGACCTGCGCCTTGAGGCGCTTGACGAGGCTGCGGCGGAAGGTTCGGAGTACGCGGTGCTTTCGAGCTTCCAAAGCGCGCCGAGAATCGTTCCTTGGGGCCCTCTTCTCGGCGAGGTGCCGGAGACGACGCGCGAGGTGTCGTTCCGGTTCCTTGGCGAGCTTCCATGCGGATTCAGACGCGAAGACTGCGACATGTCGCTTGGCGGCGCAGTACAGGCGCTTTCGGCGACCAACACGTTCCGTTTGCCGGTCGGCGCGAAAGAGGGGACGCTGTCTGTCAGGGTGACGCACCGCGCAACCGGCTCGAACATCGTCGCACGCACGTTTCGCTATAGGGCTGTCGCTGCACCATCGCCCGACAATCTCAGAAAGCACCGACGGCTGAACAACTACGTGACGGAGGTTCTGCGCGGCAGGTTTAGGGGTTCGCACGAGACGACGTCGTTCGGCGTGGCTCGTCGCAAGTGGGTCCACATTTTGGTCCGAAGCCGTGGATCGTTTACCGTTTCGTTGGACGGACGGAGCGTGATCGATTCGTCCTCCGGGCGAAAGGAGACGTTCCGTGAA